>CAZUXZ010000070.1:0-8726 GCA_964624055.1 uncultured Rhizobiaceae bacterium
GCACAGAAATGCGGTCAGGGTTCTCATAAGATGAAGTCTGACAGGAAATGGAGAAAATGGGGAGTCAGATGCAAGGGGGGAAGGAGGTCAGATTTGGTTGATTAGAGTTCTGTCAATGAACCTTAATCCGAAATTGGATAATTTCGGTCCATACCTTTTGGATAATCTCTCATCCTTGACCCTCTTTTTCTTTACGATGGAATGGGCGTGGGCACTGCGAAACGTCTTTCCTCTAACAGTAGAATATCCATTCTCATTCAACCATTTAGCAATTTTTGGAAACGACCAGTGTTTTGAGCGAAAATGACTAATTGTTTCATAAAGGAACTGTTGGTATTCCGTGTAGTTGGACCCATGGAGATGAGAGACGATGATATCGAGATCAAACGTGAGGTACACTAGTGTGTTGGATGGGTATCCTGAAAATACCACCGAACCCCAGCATTCAGTAACGGTGGAGTAATATCCAACGTACGTGTTCAGAGGTCGATTATCACCGCTGTTTTAAAGCAAACCACTGAGCATTCAGACTCACTCTTCCGCCTATTTATCCCGACTACCAACAGTTCCTTCACGATACGAACGTAGAGTTTAATGACAGAATTATCACAAGCGATTATCGATCTCGAGAATAATCACGAAGAGTTGCGCGAGCCGGTGCGGGCGCGCTGCACCAAGTATCCCGGTGAATATTGGCGGGAAAAGGACCGTGAGCGCGCCTATCCCGCCGAATTTGTCCAGGAGCTGACCGATTCTGGCTTTCTCGCTGCAATGATACCGGAGGAATATGGTGGTAGCGGCCTTGGCGTTAGTGCGGGTGCGGCAATTCTTGAAGAAATTCACGCCTCTGGCTGCAACGGTGGAGCCTGTCATGCCCAAATGTACACCATGGGAACCTTGCTTCGGCACGGTTCTACCGAGCAGAAGAAAAACTATCTCCCCAAGGTGGCGAGTGGCGATCTGCGTCTTCAGGCCTTCGGCGTAACCGAACCCAGCACCGGTTCTGACACTACTCAGCTCCGCACCACGGCCGAGAAGAAGGGCAGCAATTCCTATGTGGTGAACGGCCAGAAAGTATGGATTTCTCGCGCCCTGCAATCTGATCTCTTGCTCCTACTCGCCCGCACCACGCCAAAGGAGGAATGTAAGAAGCGTTCGGATGGGCTCTCTGTTTTCCTCGTCGAGCTTGACAAGGCGGTTGGCAAAGGCCTTGAAATCCACCCGATCCGAACGATGGTAAATCACTCAACCAACGAGCTCTTTTTTGACAATTTGGAAATTCCCGCCTCCAGCCTGCTTGGTGAGGAGGGCCGGGGCTTCAAATATATCCTCGACGGTATGAACGCCGAGCGTATTCTAATCTCTGGCGAGTGCCTTGGCGATGCGCGCTGGTTCATCGAGAAGGCAACTACCTATGCGTCCGAGCGTGTCGTGTTCGACCGGCCGATCGGCGCCAATCAGGGCATTCAGTTCCCTATCGCCAAGGCCTATGCCAATGCGCAGGCCGCTGATTTGATGACGCGTAAGGCTGCTGCCTTGTTCGACACCGGTAAGCAGTGCGGCGCCGAAGCCAACATGGCCAAGTTGCTCGCGTCCGAGGCCTCGTGGGAAGCGGCGGATGTTTGTTTGCAGACCTTCGGCGGCTTTGGCTATGCCGAGGAATACGATGTCGAACGTAAGTTCCGCGAGACTCGGCTCTACCGTACGGCGCCGATCTCAACCAATCTGATCCTCGCCTTTCTCGGGCAGCACGTGCTCGGGATGCCGCGCTCTTACTAATGTTTCTCTGATGGCAGATCGCCTCAAGGACGTAGTCGTAGTTTCGGTCGAACAGGCGGTGGCGGCCCCGATGGCCACGGTGCGTTTGGCTGATGCCGGCGCGCGGGTGATCAAGATTGAGCGGCCCGAGGGTGATTTCGCGCGTAATTACGACTATCACGTTAATGGCGAATGCTCCTGGTTCGTCTGGCTCAACCGCGGCAAGCAGTCAGTAGTGTGCGATTTTAAAAAGCTTGAGGATGCAGCTTTTCTTCATCGCCTGATTGCACGTGCCGATGTGTTTGTTCAAAACCTGGCGCCCGGCGCGGCGGCGCGAGCGGGCCTTGCTTCGGAAGAACTGCGTGCGAAGCATTCCCGCTTGATTACCTGCGACATCAGTGGCTATGGCGAGGCCGGCCCCTATCGCGACATGAAGGCTTATGACTTTCTCGTGCAATGCGAAGCGGGTATCGCCGCGGTCACCGGCACGCCCAAAGAAGCGGCGCGGGTGGGTGTCTCGGCCTGCGATATCGGCGCGGGACTCAATGCCTATGGCGCCATTCTCGAGGCTCTTTTCGCGCGCGAATACACAGGCGAAGGCGAGGGCATCGCGATCTCGCTGTTCGACGGCATGGCCGATTGGATGAACGTGCCGCTGATGCACCATCTACACGGTCCAGGTGCGCCGGACCGGAGCGGTCTCAGCCATGCTATGATTGCACCTTACGGTGCCTATGCGGTTGGCGAGGAAGGGCAAATCGTCATCGCGATCCAGAACAACCGCGAATGGGCGCGCTTTTGCACTAAGGTGCTGGGCGACGCCGCCCTTGTTGAGGATACGCGTTTCCGCGACAATGCAGACCGGGTAGCCAATCGTAGTGCGATGGATGCGATTATTATATCGGCTTTTGCTGCGCATGATCGGGAGTCTCTGGCGGCGCTTCTGCACCAGACTGGCATCGCTTTCGGTCGCTTCAACGAGGTAAGCGACCTCACCGACCATCCACAACTTCGCCGTATTTCGGTCGCTACTGCTTCCGGCATGGCCGAGCTCGTTGCACCGCCAGCGCGTTTTGTCAGTGATGCTGGCGCGCTTGGTCCGGTACCGAAGCTAGGCGAGCATACCCAATCGGTGCGCGATGAATTTGCGTGAATCACGGGAACGGCCAGTGAATAAAACAATGGATTTTGACGATTGGATCGGCAAGGGGCGGGAGCAGCACGAACGTATCGACACGATGCTTCCAGCTGGGATGAGCGCGACGCTAGATCGTGACGACCCGGCACCTAGGGACGGCGATCCGCTGCCGCTTCCCTGGCATTGGATGTTCTTCCGCGATTGCACGGCACAGTCTGAGCTGGGCACCGACGGCCTGCCGGAGCGGGGTGGGTTAATGCCGCCGGTGCCGCTCCCGCGCCGTATGTGGGCGGCTTCCGACATCAAGTTTAACTCCCCGCTTCGCCTTGGCGAAACGGCTATAAAGCGTTCGGAAATCACGAGCGTCACCGAGAAGTGCGGGAAGAGCGGTCGATTAGTGTTCGTCAATCTGTGTCACACAATACTGAACGAAGCGGAAGAAGTAGCAATCGTGGAGGGGCAGACCATAGTTTATACCGAAGCGGTGAAGTCGAGCGCCATGCTGCCATCGCGTCCGTCGCCAGAGAATCCGTCATGGCGACGCAGTCTCGTACCCGATCCGGTGCTACTCTTTCGCTATTCGGCGCTTACCTACAACCCTCACCGTATTCATTACGATCAGCCCTACGTGACGCAAGAGGAGGGCTATCCCGACCTTGTCGTCCACGGACCTTTGATTGCGACGCTGATGGTCGATCTCTGCCGCCGCAGCCGCCCTGAGGCTCGAATTATCGGGTTCTCATTCCGCGCAATAGCGCCGCTCTTCTGCGGCAATGAAATGGTGTTGGGCGCAGCGCCCTCAGACGATGGTTTGCGCGCGAGGGTCTGGGCGGCTAACCATGAAGGCGGACTAGCCAGCCGGGGCGAGGTAATGTTCGCGAATTAAAGTAATTATTTGATGCTGAAATCGGCGAAGCGTTTGTTGAAGCGCGAGACCTGCCCGGCGGTATCCACCAGACGCTGATGGCCGCCCGTCCATACGGGGTGCGACAATGGGTCTACATCAAGTGTCATGGTGTCACCTTCGTTGCCCCAGGTGGAGCGCGTCTTGAAAGTGCTGCCGTCAGTCCGAACGACGTTGATTTCGTGATAATCCGGATGAATGTCATTTTTCATGGCCCAATTTTGCCTCTACAGTAAATACCGAGCGGGTGGATACACCCACGATGACGCATTTGCATAAAAACTAATGAGATCGGGCGCCTGTATATAGCGAAGCCCTAATTCTGGCAAGCCTTTGTGGTTATTGGCCGTTCCGGCAATGGCTGATATACCCAAGTGGCAGCACGACAGATCATAATCAATTTTTTGACGTACCGGCGAAGGAATCGGCGCATGAGCATTTTTGGCCCCAGCGGTAGCCGGGGTGAATCCCGAAGCGACAGAGAAAAGAGCAGGGATCTCAAGAAGATACGTCCGCTGCTCCGCTTCGTCTTGCCATACCGAGTGGAGGCCATGTGCGCGGTTTTTGCACTCACCGTCTCGGCTGCCGCGGTGCTCGCCATGGGGGTCGGCCTTAGGCTACTGATTGATCAGGGTCTTGGCGGCGATGATGTCTCACTTCTCAATGACGCCCTCATTTACCTCATCGGTATGGTGGTGCTGCTTGCCTTAGGCACTTTCGCGCGTTTTTATCTCGTTTCCTGGCTCGGCGAGCGGGTAGTTGCCGATATGCGTCAAGCCATTTTCGAACGCATCTTGCGCCTTAGCCCGGCCTTTTTCGAGATAAACAAGACCGGCGAGCTGCTCTCGCGCCTCACCACCGACACTACGCTCTTACAAACCGTGATCGGCAGCCAGGCCTCCTCGGCGCTACGCAACCTGCTGCTGCTCCTAGGCGGTATTGCTATGTTGTTCATCACCAGTCCGCGGCTGGCCGGACTGGTGTTCGTGCTTGTCCCTGTCGTTGTGGTGCCGATCATTGTGCTTGGCCGGCGGGTGCGCCAGCGATCGCGCATGAGCCAGGACCGCATCGCCGATCTAGGAGGCCATATCGAGGAATCCTTCAACGCCATCCAAACGGTTCAGGCGTTCGGCCAGGAGGCCAATGTTCAGGCCCGCTTCGGGGACAAGGTGGACTCTGCCTTTCGCACCGCGATCAGCCGAGTGCGGGCGCGCGCCTTTCTCACCGCATTCGTCATTCTTTTCGTTTTTACCGGCATCGCGGCGGTGCTGTGGCTCGGTGGCCATGACGTGCTCGATGGACGACTGACCGGTGGCGAGCTGACTTCCTTCCTGTTCTTCGCCGTTGTTGTCGCCGGCTCGGTAGGCTCACTGAGCGAAGTCTACGGGGATTTACAACATGCTGCAGGCGCTGCTGAGCGACTCGGAGAGCTTTTGCGCCAGGACAGCGACATCGCCTTGCCCGACAATCCCGACAGCCTGCCCGAGTCCTCGCAAGGCGCTATCGCGCTTGACGGCGTCACCTTCAGCTATCCGTCGCGCCCGGACAAGCCGGCGCTAACCGAGTTCACCCTTGATGTTGCGCCGGGCAATCATGTTGCCCTAGTTGGTCCGTCGGGTGCTGGCAAGACCACCGTGTTCAACCTGCTGCTGCGTTATTACGATCCTGATTCAGGCGCAGTGTACATCGACGGCGTCGATCTCCGGCGTCTCAAGTCGGGCGAGGCGCGCGGCCGGCTCGGCTTAGTGCCGCAGGACGCGGCGATCTTCGCTACCGATGCATGG
Source organism: uncultured Rhizobiaceae bacterium (assembly GCA_964624055.1). Taxonomy (GTDB): domain Bacteria; phylum Pseudomonadota; class Alphaproteobacteria; order UBA828; family UBA828; genus PTKB01. The sequence continues at coordinate 5,585 of CAZUXZ010000070.1, forward strand.
GAGAATATCCGCTTTGGCCGCCCCGGTGCGTCCGATGAAGAAGTGCGTGCGGCGGCGCGGGCGGCTGGCGCAGAACAGTTCATCGACGCCCTGCCGGAAGGCTTCGCTACCTTTTTCGGACAAAAGGGCATGCGTCTCTCGGGCGGCCAGAAGCAGCGCGTCGCCATCGCTCGTGCGATCCTGCGCAACCCGGCGATTCTCTTACTTGACGAGGCGACCAGTGCCCTTGATGCCGAGAGCGAACGTGCCGTGCAACAGGCTCTCGAGACCCTAATGACCGGACGCACTACCATCGTTATCGCCCACCGTCTCGCCACTGTGCAGAAGGCGGACCGCATCGTCGTGATGGATGAGGGCCGCGTCGTTGCCGAGGGGACTCATGACGCTCTGATGGCTGAGGGTGGTCTCTATGCACGCCTCGCAGCGCTGCAGTTTGACCGGGCGGAGAGCGAAGTGGAAGAGGAACCGAAACCGGCGCTCAGCGCTGTGTGAGTTTGAGCTCGATGCGCCGGTTGCGGCGGTGGCCGATCTCGTCGTCGCGCGGATCAATCGGCTGAAATTCGCCATAGCCGGTGGCACTCAGGCGATAGGGTGGTATGCCTTGGGACACAAGATAATTAACCACTTCGATGGCACGAGCTGCTGAGAGTTCCCAGTTGGAGGGGAAACGCGCGGTTTTGATGGGAATTCGGTCGGTATGGCCGTCTACTTGTAGAATCCAGGGCAGATCCTCGGGGATGCGAGTAATCACTTCCTTGAGCTCGGTGGCGAAGGTATCGAGCCCAATTTTTCCCTGTGGCCCGAGGTCGGCCGAGCCAGAGGCAAAAAGCACCTCAGATTGGAACACGAAGCGGTCGCCGATGATGGTGAAGCCCTTGCGGCCAGCAAGAACTTGGCGTAACCGACCAAAAAACTCCGAGCGGTATTCGGCCAGTTCCTCGACCTTGGCGGCAAGCGCTAGATTGAGCCTACGGCCGAGATCAGCGATGACGACTTGCTGCGCTTCGGTTTCGGCCTCCGAGACTTGCAGCACTTCCTCGATACGAGTTAATTGTGCGCGCAGCGCCAAAATTTGATTGTTTAGGATGACGATTTCATTGCGTTGTTGGGCACCAAGGCCACGCGTCGCTTCGAGCTGATTTTCTGTATTCAGATATAGGTCTTGTAACTCGCGTAGTCGAATTTCGCGATCCTCCAGCTCTTTTTGGGCTAGTGCAGTGCGCTCGGTTTCATCGGAGAGCCTCGTCATCAACTCACTCGAGCGGTCGCGCGCCGCGTTAAAAGCTAGATCAAGCTCCGTCCGTTCGCGCTGGCTTCCTTCGAGACTCTTGGCGAGCTGTTCGACCTCCTCTTCTCCGCTTTTTAAGGCGGCGGCATATTTGACTACCTTTTCTTCTAAATCGTCGCGTACCGTTTGGAGGGCTACGATATCACGCCGGAGTTTTTCGACTTCGCCTAACATAACGCGTATTTTTTCTTCACTCACCTCCGCGCGGAGCTGTGTTTCTGCAGATTTCCGGTTAGCTTCCATAGCGTCGGCTAATGCGGTCTGCGCTTCCGAGGTCATGTCCCGAAGCCTGAGACGCAGCGTGTCGGTCTCCTCCTCAGAACGCGCCAGCGACAAGCTGAGTGCATCGCGTTCAGAAAGCGAGTTCTGCAACTCGGCAGAAAGTTGTGAGATGTTGGAACGCAAATCATCGTTCGACTGGCGTTCCAACGCGAGAAGATCGGCCAGTTCAGCGACTTGATGGTCGAGCTCGCTTAGCGCTTCGCTTTTTTCCGAAACTGAGCGCTGCAGGAAATATTGCACCAGCATGTAGACGACGAGCAGGAAAATCAGGACCAACAGTAGCGTCGATAGCACATCGACGAAGCCTGGCCAGATGGCGCCAGAATCCCCGCGGCGGCGGCGCGAGCGGGAGAGATAGGACATTACCAGGCGCGGGCGCTAGCCGCGCCCATCCCGCCGCTCGTTTTCGGCGACGGCGGCGATTGTCCGGGCGAGAAGTTTAAACTCGGCGCGGATCTCATTCACGCTCTGCTCCCGTCCGGCAACCATCTCCTCTAGGAGTCGCCCCAAATAGACGTCGAGATTGCGCAAATGCGAGCGGCTGGCCTCGTCGAGAACGGTCGGCTGGCCACCGCGCTCCGCCAAGCGTTCGAGCACTGGGCGCATCTCCATCTGATTTTCCACCAGCTTTACCATGAGATCCTGCTCCGCGCGCATCTGGTCAGTCAATGTTGCGAGACGTTCGGTGAGCGACAGGATGTTGGCACTCGAGGAGGCGCGGCTGTCTTCGCCGCGCGCAAGCGTTCGCTGCAATTCGTCAAGGCTGTCAGCGGTTTGTTCTAGAAGGGCGCTGACGTAGGCTGGTACCGACTGGTCGCCGCCTTCGACGGAAAGCGTGCCGCCGGAGAGGCGCGTGTAGGAGGAAAGCCAATCCTCGAGGTCGTTATAGAAGCGGTTCTGCGCTTGCGAAGCCTGAAGCTCAAGAAAGCCCAGCACCAGAGAGCCCGCGAGGCCGAAGAGAGACGAGCTGAAGGCGGTTCCCATACCGGAGAGTGGCGCTTCCAGGCCCCCTTTGAGGTCGTCGAAGGCGGCGCCAAGGTCTTGGCCGACGACAGATAGTCCACCGATTACGTCACCGACAGAGGTTACGGTTTGCAACAGACCCCAGAAGGTTCCCAACAGACCAAGAAAGATTAGGAGGCCGATCATATAGCGCGCCAGCTCGTGGCTTTCGTCGAGGCGCGAGCCGATACCGTCCAGGACGCTCCGCATCGAGACTGCGGAGAGCGACACGCGGCCGCGCCGCTCCGCGATCATGGTAGCGAGTGGTGCAAGCATGCGTGGCGTACGTTGCAACAAATGGCCCGGCTGATTGTTGCGGGCTACCGTCAGCCAAGCCATTTCCGGTGCGAGTTGCAGAACCTGACGATAGGCGAAGACTATGCCAATCAGAAGAACACCGATGATGAGCCCGTTTAGCGCTGGATTGGCGAGAAAGGCTTCGATCAGGGTGTCGAAAAGCGCGCCGCAAATTGCGACTACAACCACTCGAAAGGCGCTCATGCGGATGAGAAAGGGCCGTAATTCGTCCATCTCGGATGCCGAGCGGCCTTCGCTACTCTCACGGCGCTA
>CAZUXZ010000071.1:0-5625 GCA_964624055.1 uncultured Rhizobiaceae bacterium
AAATTTTTAGAACAAGCTGTCGAGTTTGGCGTTGATTCTCCCAAAAGTGGCTCAACAGGAGCTGTGGCGTGTGATATGGATAACGACGGGTTTCAGGATCTTTACGTAGCGTCTCAGGGTAGGATAGGAGACGGCAAGAATTATAAAGACGCTCTCACGGATAAAGACTTAAGAGATGTCCATTCGGACAGAATATTCCATAACATTGGTGGCACCAAGTTTGTGGACGTAACGGATGCAGCGGTCGGTGACGGTGCAAACTTAAGGACTGTGTCAAGTGTTGGATGTGCAGATATAAACAATGATGGTTTAGTGGATATCTATGTTGCTAATCGACAGGATATGGATACGTTCCATATCGACGAACCGACGAATGGTAATTTAAATGTGCTGTATTTGAACCAAGGCGACATGAAATTTACAGAGGTCGCAGCCGAAGCAAATGTGCGTGGGGATAAGACTGTTACTTGGGCAGTTTTATTTCATGACTTCGATGACGATCTTGATATGGATCTTTGGACCGCCGAAGATGGCGGTAAATTACAGGTATATCGTAACGATACATCCGGTGATGATTTGAAGTTTGTTCCTGTGGAAAGAGCCATGGGCATTGATAAGGTTGGATCCTGGATGGGTTTTGCTGTTGGGGATTATGATCTGGACGAAGACTTGGACATATTTGTAACCAACATTGGATATCACCCTAAGACGAGACCGCAACCCTTTGAAGGAAGTCGGGATTGTGCGTTCGTTCAAAGATATGAATGGGGGACCTGTGATCACTTTTTACTAAAAAATAATGGACTACGTTACGCTCAGTCATTTGGGGTAATAGGGTCATATGTTGATGTTGCTGCATCCACTATGATATCACCTAGCACTGTAATACCGCCTTATTCTCTAGATCCTCTTCGGATTCTTTATGAATGGCAGGTTCCGACCGGTCTAGCTGCATATGATTTTGGATTCGGAGCATCTTTTTTGGATATCGAAAATGACGGTGACCAGGATTTGTATTGGCTTGGATCTGCATTGGGACGGGGGGAATCCAGACTCGGTAAGGCATTTCCTTCTGCAGGGAGGATGCTTAGAAATAAAGGAGATGGGACTTTTGAGGACGTCACTGTTGAAACACACCTATTAGCAATTTTGGATGTCGACTATTCGGTGACTGACCCTAGCAATTCCAAATTCGACCGAAATAAACAGAGATTAGATGTTAAGTTCCACGAAAATGGAAAAGGATTAGCTGTCGGAGATATAAACCAAGATGGCTATGTAGATATTGTGGCAACTAATAGTAAGGGCGAATACCAGGGAGAATCAGGAGAATTAGACCTCAAGCCTGGCCCGATTTTCACGTGGATAAATCCGGGTGGTGATCACAATTGGTTGCAACTTAGATTGATAGGAGGAGGCGTTGGGATGACCAATTTGGATGCGATAGGTGCCAAAATATTTGTCAGCGCGGACCTTAATCTTGATGGGAACCAGACTACACAAGTGTCAGAGATCACCGCCAGTTCTAGTTTTCTTTCTATGAGTAGTCTTGACCAACATTTAGGCCTGGGGTTAGAAGAGAAGGTGCCAAAGGTTGATAATGTCTGGCCTAGCGGGCTTCAACAAACTCTTTACGATCTTCCTGTCTATACGATTACAGAAATTCGAGAGCCCTCCAGGTGACGAAAACAAAGCCTAACAAATAGTTATTATTCTGGAAATATTAATACTATTTTTATTTGGTAGAAACTACGATATATTCGGATGATCCTATGCGTATGGGTCGGCCGCATCCCTCAAGCCATCTCCCATAAAGTTCATACACAATATAGAAACCAAGACAAACAATCCCGGTATCATTAGCCAGCCTGCTTTTGCTACCGCCTGTAGGGTTTGTGCCTCAAACAACAATACTCCCCAGCTTATAGCAGGTGGCCTAATACCCAGTCCAAGGAAACTGAGTGCAGTTTCTGAAAGTATGATGGCTGGTATGGCTAAAGTTGTGGAAGCTATGATGTGGCTGTAGAAAGAAGGAAGCATCTGTCTAAATATGATCCTTATCTCACTACTACCATATAGTTTCGCTGCTGTTACAAAATCTTCTTCTCGCATGGATAGGAATCGGCCTCTGACTTCACGGGCAAGCCTAGTCCATTCTATTAGAGATATGATTATTGTTATTGCAAAGTATATTTTTAGGACTCCCCAGTCGGCGGGTACGGCTGCTGCTAATGCCAACCATAGCGGGATAGTAGGGATCGCACGCAGGAATTCGATTATCCTTTGTATAATTAGGTCGGTCATACCTCCCCGAAGTCCAGAAAGGCCTCCAAGTAGAATACCTAGGATCATCATCAAAATCACGGCGACCAATCCGATTGACATTGAGACTCTGGTTCCGTACATAATGCGGGAGAAAACATCCCTTCCCATTCGGTCTGAACCGAAGAAGTACAGTGGTACGGGATCCTTTTTCCCAACCTCGTAGTCGAGCCCAAACAAATGCGTGTTTGATGGGATCAAGCCAAACCATTTGTATTCGTGTCCATCGGTAAAGTACTTTATCGTACGTCTGACTTCTTTATCAGCCTTCCATTCCATGGCCCGTGTTTCCTGGTTTCGCTCTCCAATGAGGCCATAAACATAAGGCAATTGGGGCTTCCAACCATCAAAGAAATGTATTCCCTGTGGCGGTATATATGCTCTTGTAGATTCTTCAGATCTAGGTTCGTGTACCGACAAAAACTCAGGCATCAGACAAATTAGGTAAAAGAACAAAACTACAGAAGTCGCTATGAGCGCTAACTTATGTCGTCTAAACCTCCACCACATTAATTGCCATTGACCGGCAACAAACAATTCAGATTCTTCTAGATTGGTAGGAGTAGGACGAGCTTCCTCAAGACTGTCTGCTAAGGATGACAGTGGTTTTTGATCTTCCGACATTTTAACCCCCCATCCTAATTCTGGGGTCCATAAGGGCCAGTATGATGTCAGAAATTAAGACTCCAAGAAGCGTTAAGACCGTGAGTATCATGACTATTGACCCTGCCATGTACATGTCCTGCGATAAAAGGGCCCTGAGTAGTAATGGACCTAAGGTAGGAAGGCTCATTACTGTCGCGACTATGAGGCTACCTGATATCAACCTTGGTAATTCAAGCCCTGCGGAACTTACAAACGGGTTGAGGGCCAACCTAACAGGATATTTCAGTAGAACCTTCCATTCCGGCAAACCTTTAGCTCTGGCAGTTTCAACGTATGGTCTCGAAATTTCATCAAGAAGATTAGCTCTCACAATTCTTGTGAAACGAGCTGCTCCGTCTGTACCAAGTATGATCATTGGGACCCAAATGTGCTTCAACATGTCGATGAATTTCCCAAACGACCAGCCTTGCTCGGCGTACTCTGCTGAGAAAAGTCCAGTGATTCTCCATCCAAACCAGTCATAAACGAAAAACATTATCACCAAGGCAAGTAGGAAATTTGGTGTTCCGACCCCAAAATAGGATAAGACGGTGAAAACATAATCCATGACAGAATATTGCTTCCAAGCTGAGAGGATGCCTATTGGTATTGCCATTGTCCATGTAAATATAATTGTGAATAGGCCAAGGGCTAAGGTCATAGCTAATCTATCATTAACGAGATCTGTAACTGGTCTGCGGAATTCAATAGAAAGGCCTAGATCCCAGGTAAGAAAACCACTAGCCCATTTATAGTATTGAACGTATATGGGCTTATCTAATCCGTAGCGTTTTTTGATCGCTATTATTTCCGATTCGTCGACCAGTTCCCCGGAGGCGGCGAGTTGGGCAATATAGTCAGTTAAAAAGTCTCCAGGAGGTGCCTGGATAATGGCAAAAGACACTATCGACATAACGAAGAGCATCGGTATGAACAGACTTAACCTTCGTACTAAAAATTGAAGCATATGCGATTTGCCACTTTTTATATATTCAGAATAATTGACTCAGAAGGAGTTTTTTTGAACTCTCCTTGAGTTCTTTAAATCGTCAGCGACCGTGCCACCCTTGGGTTTCCCGTGGGTAGCGCGGCCGCTGATCACATGACTGAGTTAGCCCTTTACTTGCTAAAGAACCACTGCTCTGGGAAACCTGTGTTAGGCGTCCTCAAAGGCCAGTCATTTCCCGCTTTGTCAGGAACGTTTTCAAGGTTACTGTTCTTCACAATTACACCCTGGACCATAGGACTGAGTCCGACGATTCCAATGTTATATTGCTCCTGTACAAGTTGGGTATATAGCTCTCGTGCCAGAGCGTCACTCTCCTCTTTTGGAAGAGTAGCGCCATCTAAGTGTCTCATGCTCCAGTCGTGGAATTCTCCCATACCGACTGAGAAAGGATCTAGACCTGATTCACCGCCGGTTCGTACCCATTCAGCAAATGCGGGCCCGGGGTAAGTATCCACATGGCCAAGTGCGATAGTTCGCTTAGTTTGGCTTGTGAAGGTCCACCCTGAAGTATCTTCATTCCAGACAAATATTGCCAGTTCGTTATTTCGTCTCTTGGTAGACACTAGGCTTCTTGTCATTACTTGTAGGTCTGTTCCAAGTCCCACGTCGTTCCAATATCCGGATATCTGCTCAGCAATGTCTGGCCAAGGACCAAAAGCAGCAGTTACCCCGATTGTGATAACAATTTTCTCTCCGTTGAGAGTTCTATATCCGTCCCCATCTTTGTCTGGCAATACGGAATCTAGTAACGCATTGGCTGCATCTACGTCTTGTGCAACTCTAAGCTGCGCTACTGCGTCACCAGGATAGTGGTCGTGGCCAGGTCCTGGGACGGCCTGCCGTGGTATGCCCAACCCGAGGAAGCTAATGTCATTAATTGCGTCCCTATCGATAGCAAGAGACATAGCTTGTCGTACTTCAGCGATTCTAAGAGCGTCGCCGGTCGCCCCTGGGTAACTCATATTAGGGAACATTGTTACGTCAGACCCATTAGAGGATTCCCACGTTATAAGGTCGTATCCGCCTTTTTCCTCGCCTTCTTTCAGGACGGGGTAGTCAGGTAATTGGATGTGTCGACCTTGGAAGTCTATTTCACCCTGAAGTGCTTTCAAGCCTCCGACAGATGGACTTTCAACAAGCGTATAAGTATGCGCATTGATGTAAGGAAGCTGATTTCCATCTGGATCTACGGCCCAGAAGTAAGGGTTTCTTTCTGCTCTCACAACAGCGTCACCAAGTTTGTTGGTGAAATGCCATGGTGTGATCGCAGGCTTGTCTGGGTTGTTATTGTAAGACGCCTTGTCGTCATACAACTGCATCCAGTCATCAAAACCTGCGGCCTTGGCGAGCTCGTTGGCATCGTGATTATGGTCTAAGTGGAATTGCTTCATGTAATGTTCAGGAGCGAACGTTACATTCCTAGTTGCGCCGTAACAGGCTTCGTCAGCCTGAGCAACTGTCTCTAGGAATAAATAATTTGGATTCGGAAACGAGAATTTGATGGTCGTATCGTCCACCTTAGACATTGTACCGAACCCGTCTCCACTTGCGAGGAATTGAGGTTGGCCTGCTGTCAAATTCGTGTCCATGATCACGTCATTGTATTGCCACATAAAGTCATCAGCGTTGAAGTCGTCTCCATCAGACCA
>CAZUXZ010000072.1:0-5813 GCA_964624055.1 uncultured Rhizobiaceae bacterium
AAGCGACAAGCCGTCTTCAGCGAAGTGTCCGAACGGTTCTCATAGCGTCGCGGCTGATGCTGCCGATCAAGGACAACAATCCGACCCATATAACGCCCTATGTGACCTATGCGCTGATCGCGGCCAATGTGCTGGTATTCCTGGTCATATTGGCGCTGCCAGAGGAAATGCAGGGGCGAACGAAGTTTGCGCTCGGCGCCATTCCGGCCGTCGTCTTTCAGGCAAAAGACATATTCGCCGACCACGCGATACTTCCCGACAGCATCGATTTTCTTAGCGTCATGACTTCGCAATTTCTCCATGCCGGTTGGTGGCACTTAATCGGCAACATGCTCTTTCTCTGGGTTTTCGGAAATAATATCGAGGACGCCATGGGGCATTGGCGCTTCCTAATATTTTATCTGCTCTGCGGTGTAGGAGCAGCGCTGATTAATGCTGGGGTCGAGCCGACTTCAGAGGCACCTACCATCGGCGCGAGCGGCGCGATCTCCGGCGTGCTTGGCGCTTACCTCCTGCTTTATCCGCGTGCTAAGGTGATGGTCTTCGCATTATATATACTCATTCCTCTGCCCGCTTTCATCGTACTCGGTTTATGGATTTTCATGCAGGTCGCCAATCTCGGCGGCGGCGGCAATATCGCCTGGTGGGCGCATATCGGCGGTTTCGCCGTGGGCATGCTTCTGGTGCTGCCGTTCAAAAGGCGCCATGTGAAGCTGTTCGGTAACGGCCATCTGAATCAAACTGCACATCCCGACACCATTGTCACACCCGCGCCGATCGAAATAGAACCGAAGGGACCAAAACCCTGGGGACCCGAAATCAATGGGCCTTGGGTGAAGGAAACGCCGCCCGACGCCATACCGCGGCGGCGCTCGATTATCCCGAGAGTGGGCAAACGCAGAAGGAACTGAACGGTCGGTAAGCTTTGTTAAATTATTTCTAAATCGGCAAACATGGTCTTACCAAGGGCGCTCCACCCGGATGCCGTAGTCTGCGGCCCAGCCAAGACCGGCGCGGGTATCGCTCTCTGGGCGATACTCACAGCCAACCCAGCCGTCATAACCAAGCCGATCGAACAGTTGAAAAAGATAGGGGTAGTTGATCTCGCCTACCGTCGGCTCGAAGCGCCCGGGCACGCCGGCAATCTGCACATGATCAATGATGTCGAGATGGTGCTCGAAGCTGTAGGCGAGATTTCCTTCCATGATCTGCAAATGATAGGTGTCAAATTGCATAAAAAGGTTGTCGCTCCCCACCGCCTCAATGATCGTCCGTGCCTGATCCGAGCCGTTAAGCAAATAGCCGGGCATGTCGAATTGATTCAGGGGCTCGATCAGGGTACGAATGCCGCGCTCCTTGAAAGCTTCCGCAGCATGGCGGAGGTTGGCAATATAGCAGGCCTCGTAAGCCACCCAGTCGGCGCCATCCGGAACGATCCCCGCCATAACATGAAGTCGTTTGCAGGCGAGCGCCTCGGCATAATCCCCCGCCAGCGTTACCGCCTCGCAAAACTCTGCTTCGCGTCCCGGAAGGGCAGCAAACCCGCGCTCGCCCGCTCCCCAGTCGCCCGGCGGCAGGTTGAAGAGCACCTGCTGCAAGCCGTGACGCCGCAGTGTTTCTCTTAACTCGTCCGGTGGATAATCGTATGGAAAGAGATACTCCACCGCACTGAAACCACATTCGGCGGCGGCCGCGAAGCGATCATAAAACTCGAGTTCCTGAAAAAGAAAACTTAAATTAGCGGAAAATTTCGGCATGTTCCTGGTTATTTAAGTGTTAGTCGTCAGCATTAGCTTGAGCGACACCGGCCTTAAGGATCATCCCCATGATATGGCGCTATCGAACTCGACCATGAGAACGCTGCGCTTGAGGTACTGCGCCAACACCATGTTTCGCACAGTGGCAATCGTCATGTGTCGCCCTCCACATAGCCGTAATCACGCCGGGCACCTTCCGGCGTGATCCAACCTTCGCGTAGATCCTCGGCGACCATATCGCGCGGCCGCTCCTTCGCCGGACCGTATCCCCCCGCACCCGGCGCGGTGAGACGCACACGCGCGCCCGGTGCGATTTTGGCATTGGAGAATTTACTCGGGCTCACCTTGCCGAATGCCTTGGTAAAGGTTTGCCAGGCGCCCCCTCTGGCATCCTGATAAAGTAGGCTGCCCACAGCGCCCGCGCTACCACCGAGGAGACCCCAGGGCTGGATAGTGTGGCGGTCAGAAACGGAACTAACAGTGATTTCGGTATCGATGGCTCGGAAGGTTTTGGACACCGCATGAGCGCCCCGGTAGCGACCCGCTCCGGCACTGTCCGACTTGAGCTTAAACTCCTCGATTAGCCAAGGATAACGCACTTCGAAGACTTCGATGGGCACCATGCGCGAATTGCCATTAATGCAGTTGATAGCTTCATTGCCGTCGGCGAAGAATCGCCCGCCCCAGGCGGCGCAGGTAAAATCGTAGCAGACGATATATTCGTCACGCCGGGGATCGTGCGCACCAAACAAGAAATTACTGTGCGTACCGGCGTCGGGCGCGAAGGCGCGTTCCGGCAGGCACTGGGACATAGCGCCGATGATAGTATAGGCGATGCGGATATGAGTCTCCGTATTGCCACCAACGCAAGTGGCGGGGTAGTCGGCATTCAGCATTGTACCGCCGGGAGCAACAATCTTAATTGGCCTGAAGCAGCCAGAGTTTTTCGGAATCGATGGGTCAGTCAAATGCAGGATAGCGTTATATGCCGAAGACCAGGCAACCGAGAGCACGGCGTTAATCGGCCCCTTAGCCTGCGGGTCCGAGCCGCTGTAGTCGACAACAACTTCCTCATCTTGGACATGCACATCGACATGAATTCGGTAGGGTTTTGCCTCAATACCGTCGTCTTCCATGAAATCTTCGAAACTGTATTTACCGTCCGCAATTTCGGCGATTTCGGCGCGCATGCGGGTTTCAGAATAATTCATCAGATCAGTCACCGTGCCCAAAAATACTTCCACGCCGTATTTCGCGATAATCGCCTTAAGGCGCGCAGCACCGACCTCGACCGAAGAAATCATGGCGCGGTAATCACCATAATTGTTGCGCGGAGTGCGCACATTGGCGAGCAGCAGCTTCCACACTTCGTCGACGTCTTCACCGCGCTTCTTGATAAAGACCGGCGGCACACGCAGACCCTCATGAAAGATTTCCGTCGCCTCGCCGGCGAAGCCGCCCGGTACCATGCCCCCAACCTCAGCGACATGGCCAATAGCCACCGCATAGCCGTAGAGCTTGCCTTCAAAAAAGACTGGCTTGATGAACGTATGCTCGGGCGTATGCATGCCGCCACGATAGGGATCGTTGGTGACGATAACGTCACCTTCTTCCATACTGTCATGCGGTAGCTCTTCCGTGGTCGTCTTAAGCACCAACGGTAGGCCGCCGATCTGCGAGGGGTTGAATTCCGCGACCCCAATCATCTCTCCCTTGGTGTTGCCAAGCCCACAGGTGAAATCCATGCCCTCGTTAAATATCGTCGAATAAGCAGTCTTCATCATCGTCAGGCCCATCTCTCGGCAAATCGAGACCAGTGTGGTTTCGATGATGTTCATGGTAACCATATCCATGTGGGGCTCCGTTTCTGCTACCGGAAGGGCGTTTTGCCAATGTCTGCGTAGGCTATTTGATTACGGCTTCCTATTACCAACCCTAACCCGCATGATCTAAACCAGAGTTTGGTAATGGACGTCGGGGAATGGAGAAGGATGGCACCGGAGAGAGCGACAACGCCATACTCTTTGACTTGCCCAATGCTCCAAACTCTGGCACGTTATTCATGGACAATCACACAGTAATTCTACACCCAAATATTTAAGGAATAATCTCATCGTGTCAAATGAAGCTGCTAGGAATATTTCGCTAGAAGAATTGGACAAGCAAGTTCTTTTGCACCCGGTTACGTCTATTGCCGAGCATCAAGATAAAGGCCCCGTAATATTTAAGCGAGCCGGTGGCGTTCACGTCTATGATAACAATGATAAAAGTTATATAGATGCCGCAGCCGCACTATGGTGTGTAAATGTTGGGTATGGCCGCAAGCGACTCTCTGAGGTTGCTAAGGAAGAAATGGATAAGATCGGCTTTTACAACACTTTTGGGGCTGCATCTAATGAGCCACAAATACTTCTGGCCGAAAAATTAATTCAATTGTTGCACGAACATGCTGATTGCAACCAAATCAGTAAAATCTTTTTTGGCCTCTCGGGGTCAGATGCCAATGACACACAATTCAAGTTAGCTCGGTACTATAACAACCTTCGCGGAAAGCCAAATAAGAAGAAAATCATATCCAGAATTGGTGCTTATCATGGGGTGTCTGCTGCAGCGGGAAGCCTCACAGGAATTCCTCTTTATCACAAAGCCTTTGATTTACCGTTTGACGGAGTTCTTCACACTTCATGCCCAAATTTTTGGAAATATGGTAACTCGGGTGAATCGGAAGAAGAATTTACTAACCGTATGGTTAATGATCTTGAGGAGTTGATTCTACGTGAAAACCCGGACACAGTTGCTGCCTTCATTGCTGAACCGGTCATGGGAACTGGTGGAGTAATTGTGCCCACACAAGATTACTATCAGCGCATTCAAAAAATTCTAAAAGAACACGATATTCTTTTTATTGTCGATGAAGTGATTACTGGGTTTGGCCGATTGGGAAGCTGGTTTGGTTCAAGTTTTTATGGAATAAAACCAGATTTGATATCCTTTGCAAAGGGCCTTACCAGCGCCTATTTTCCGATGTCTGCAGTAGCTGTAGCTGAACATGTATGGCAAGTGCTTGCAGATGGAACCCCAGAAGTAGGTGTATTTGGTCATGGCTTCACATACTCTGGTCACCCAGTAGGTGCCGCTGTTGGTTTAGAAAATATTAAGATTATGGAAGAAGAAGATTTAATATCTAATTCTGCGAAAATAGGGTCATACTTAAAACAGTCACTGGTTGAACGTTTAGGAGATCACCCTAACATTGGGCAAATTCGAGGAGAGGGACTAATGATCGGTGTCGAATACTGTGCTGGTCGAAATAGTAAAGAATCCCCGGAAATGATCCCACCTGCCCATAAAAGAGTCGCGATGGCAGCTCAAGAACGAGGGCTCTTGACTCGCGCATTACCGTTTTTGCCAGTGAATAGTTTTTCTCCACCGCTAACCTTTAATAAGGAAAATTCAGATAAAACGGTAGATATTTTTGTTGAATCAGTTGAGAGCGTATTTGGAAAGGGCTAAATTAAATTTTATTCTAGGGAGACAATTGTTTTTCATAAGTAGATGAAATTCTGATAAGTGTGATCTGAGTATATTCTCACTTTAAGGGAGCGCGGATCAATAAGCATGTGATACGAGTCCCTTATGATACCAAAGACGCAATTACTAACATTTTTCATAAGTTCTATTACTGTCTAGAATTAGATAAATGGTTTCGAATCCAAGAATCGGCGTAGAACGTTTTCTGTAAGGCGTGATACGTTGTTGTCGTAACTGTTGTGCGCGAGCGAACCAGCCCAGGCAATGGAGCCAGTTGAAAATACTGCACCACCATTCGGGGTCTCGAAGAACACGAGATCGGCACGCACCTTGTCGCACTCGTCTCCACCAAGTCCAGGGTAGTTCAGCGAAATATCCTCGAGTACCAAAAGATAATAATCAGAATGGCCCTCGGATGAGGCGAGTAGCAAAGCGTGTGGCGGTGTGCCGTAATCAAAATCCGCCCGATCGATTTCGAAGCCCGATGCGCCGCCGCCCGCCGAACCAAAGTCACCGATTATCTCA
>CAZUXZ010000073.1:0-5410 GCA_964624055.1 uncultured Rhizobiaceae bacterium
TGTCCTCGTCGACACCTAAATGTTCGACGACAATCTTCTTTACCCGGGCAGGGATATCATCACTCATTAAACATTCCCTAGGATGTTGCTTCTCGATCCGTTGAACAACAGGATTATAGGTCTAAACACCGGCAGGTATAGCCTTGAAATAACCGGTTGGCAGACTTGTCCTGGCAAGCCTCCAGAGCGACTATCGGCCGGCGCGCGCGCTGATTAACATACTTTTCCATCCATGGCCACAGGACAGCGTTTTCCGCCATCACACCATTGCCATGCCGCCGTTGATATGAAGCGTCTGACCAGTCACATAAGACGCCTCGTCACTCGCCAAATAGACGCATCCTGCCGCGATATCCTCCACAGCACCTATATGTGCCGCCGGGATAGCAGTGATGATACGCTCGCGCTGATCCTCATTCAGTGTCTTGGTCATGGCGGTTTCGATAAAACCGGGAGCGACGCAATTGACCGTCACTCCGCGCGCGGCGACCTCTGCAGCCAGTGCCTTTGCCATACCCGTCAAACCGGCCTTGGAAGCGGCGTAATTGGCCTGGCCCGGATTTCCGGTCATGCCAACCACGGAGGTAATGAACAATATGCGTCCCCGGCGCGCCTTCATCATCGGCCTAAGCACCGCCCGGGCGAGCCGGAAACCAGCACCGAGGTTGAGATTGATGACGTCCTGCCATTCCTCATCTTTCATACGTAACGCCAAATTGTCGCGCGTGATACCGGCGCAATGGACCAGCGTGTCAATCCCGCCCATTGCTTCGGCCGCCTGACCAGGGAGCACAGAGGCCGCTTCGCCATCGCTCAAATCGGAGGGTAGCACATGAGCGTTTCCACCAAGCTCCGCTGCCAATTCGTCGAGCACCGCCTCGCGGCTGCCAGAAAGCGTCACTTTAGCACCTTTGGCGTGAAGTGCGCGCGCAATCGCAGCGCCGATGCCGCCGGTCGCACCGGTCACCAGCGCCCGTCTTCCAGTCAGATCGAACATCGGTCCATCTCCGCTTTTAGAGTGATTCAAGAAAACTCGCAATTTCTACCGGATTTCCGACAGTGATAGCCTGCACATCCCTGTCAATTCGCTTGGTCAAGCCTTTTAGCACTGCCCCAGCTCCTGCTTCCACCATCTGCTCAACACCTGCCGCGCGCATTGCGCCAACGCATTCGCGCCAGCGCACCATCGCCGTGACCTGGGCGACCAGCAACTTGCGGATCCGATCCGGATCGGTTTCGGCCTCGGCACTTACATTAGCAAAAACCGGTACCGTCGGCGGCACGATGGCCACTTCCGCCAGGGCTCCGGCCATAATATCGGCTGCCGACGCCATCAGCGGGCAATGGAATGGCGCACTGACTGGCAAAAGAACAGCCTTGCGCACGCCTTTTTCCTCGGCCAGAACTACCGCACGGTCGATCGCCGGCTTGGAGCCGCTCAATACTAACTGGCCCGGCGCATTGTCGTTGGCGAGAGCGCAGACGCCTGACGCCGATGCAGCCTCGACAATTTCTTCGACAAGCGCCTTTTCGGCGCCCAACAGCGCCGCCATTGCGCCTTCGCCGACTGGTACCGCCTGTTGCATAGCTTCACCACGCCGGCGCAACAAGCGCGCCGCGTCTTCCAAGGAGACCGCTCCGGCGGCGGCGAGCGCGGAATATTCGCCCAGCGAGTGCCCGGCCACTGCGTACGCCAGATCGGCGAGGCTCTTTCCTCTTTCGTTCTGAATCACCCGGATCACGGCCATCGACATGGCCATCAGCGCTGGCTGGGCGTTTTTTGTCAGCCGCAGTTCCTCAGCGGGACCTTCGAACATGATGGCAGAAAGTCGCTCACCAAGGGCCTCGTCCACCACCTCGAAAACCTCGCGCGCCGCTGGAAAGGTGCTCGCCAATTCCGCTCCCATACCAACTTTTTGTGAGCCCTGTCCCGGAAACACGAATGCGCGACGCACGTCGTCCAATTCTCCCCGATTTTCGTTCCCAGCCGAGTCGCCGGATGGGCAAAGTTTGACAAGCCTCCGCGCCCTGTCAAGCGCCCTTGCACGGCGGAGGCAATCCTGTATAGTGCGGCGCCTCAGTAGCGCTGCGAACAGTTTGTTGGCGGCGCGCTGTGCGTATTTGGCGCTGCCTAATCTATATCGCCTGATACGCGAAACGAGCCGGCAGATTTATTGATTTTGAGGAGATGCCTTCACATGCCGCTCTATGAGAGCACGTTAATTGCACGCCCAGATATCTCGGGCCAACAGGTCGAAGGCCTGTCCGAACAGTTTCAGGAAATCGTTCGCGATAAGGGCGGCGAAGTCGCGAAGACCGAATATTGGGGTCTCAGGAGCCTGACTTACCGTATTAAAAGGAACCGCAAGGGGCACTATCTGCACATGCAGATTGATGCACCGGCGGACGCGATTGTCGAGATGGAACGCAATATGAGCATCAACGAGGATGTGATGCGGTATTTGACTATCCGCGTCGACGCGCTCGACCCCGAACCCTCAGCAATTATGCAATCCAAAGGATCGCGCGACGGTCGCGGCCGGGGCGAATATCGCAGCCGCGGCGGTGAACGGCAGGGCGAATCGTCAAACCCGCCGGCGGCGGCTGCCGGCGGAGATAGCGACAGCAAAAAGACCGACGGTGCAACCGATGGCAGTACGGCTGGGGATACGGCCGAAGCGGCCAAAGAATGAGCGAAGAGCGGAGTTGAAGAATGGCTGAAATGTCTGAAGGCCGCGGCGGACCGCGCGGCGGTGGCGGACCGGGCGACGGGGGCAGCGGCGGAAATTTGCCATCGGTTTCTTTTCCCCGTAGACCCTTCTTTCGCCGGCGCAAATCCTGTCCGTTCAGCGGCCCAAACGCGCCGAAGATCGATTACAAGGACGCCAAGATGCTGTCCCGTTTCCTGTCCGAACGCGGTAAGATCGTACCCAGTCGAATCACTGCCGTCTCGGTAAAGAAGCAGCGCGAATTGGCGCGTGCCATCAAACGTGCCCGGCATTTGGCTCTACTGCCATACGTGGTAAAGTAACCCAGACTTCAGATCCGAACTGGCGCGGCGCGCCGATCGAGGAAAATCAGCAATGGACATTATCTTGCTCGAGCGCATTGATAATCTTGGCGGTCTTGGAGAAATCGTCCACGTCAAGGATGGCTACGCCCGCAATTATTTGCTTCCACAAAAGAAAGCGTTGCGCGCAACCAACGAGAACAAAGAACGCTTCGAGCACGAGCGCGAAGAGCTGGAGAAGATCAATGACGAGCGCCGCGACAGTGCCTTGTCTGACGCCGAAAAAGTCGGAGGCAAGAATTTTGTGCTGATCCGTCAAGCGTCCGATACGCTGCAGCTTTACGGTTCGGTGACGGCACGCGATATTGCCGATGCGATCATCGCCAGCGGCGTCGCCATTCAGCGGCAACAGGTGCGCCTCGACCGACCAATCAAAACTCTCGGAATTTTCGAAGTGCGGGTCGCAATTCATCCGGAGGTGATTGTAACGGTCAAGGCCAATGTTGCGCGCTCCGAGGAAGAAGCCGAAATTCAATCCCGGGGTGGCTCCATTCTGCCGGCTCATGAGCAGGAAGCACTCAACGAGGCAGCAGCGACAGAAGCCGCGCGTGAGGCCGCGCTTCAAGCTGCTGAAGATGTATTCGAGGCACCTGAGAAGGAATTACAAGTAATGGCCGAGGCTGAACAGGCCGAAGCCGAAGCTGAGCAAGAAGCCGCCAAGCAGGCCGCCACCCAGGCAGCTCTTGCGGAGCAAGCGCAAGCTGATCAAGCTGCTGAGCACGAAAGTGCACAAACCGAGTCGGCGGATGTGCCGGTCGAAGACGCGGAGAGCAATCTCACCGCTGAAGACGCGGAAAAGGCTGACACCTGAACCCGCGGACGGAGCCGACGTTATGCTCTGCGGAGTACTTCTTAAGTCTTTGATAAGTTGGGGGACGTTGCACGTAATCGATGCGCGCGGCAAGACCCACGTTTACTCTGGCGCGCCAGGGCCGGGGGTCACCATCCGGCTGCACGATTCCTCACTCCACTACAAACTCTTCTGGAATCCGCGCCTCTATGTGGGCGAAGCATATATGGACGGCACGCTCACGATAGAGAATGGCGACGAAATCATCGATTTCATTGATCTCGTGGGCGCCAACCTCAGTCGTATGGAAGAAAATCAGATAATCCGGATCCGCAATTGGCTCACCCCACTGGTTCGGCCCATTCAGCAGCACAATCCGATCAGCAAATCACGCCAGAATGTTGCCCATCATTACGATCTTTCTGATGAGCTGTTCGATCTCTTCCTAGACAGTGACCGGCAATATTCCTGCGCCTATTTCGAGACTCCGAACGACAGCCTAGAGCAGGCCCAATTGGCCAAGAAGCACCATCTCCTGGCCAAACTCCGGATCGACAAGCCCAGCCTTAAGCTATTGGATATAGGCTCAGGCTGGGGCGGACTCGGGATCTATATGCATCAGCAGACGGGTGCCGACGTGACCGGACTCACGCTTTCCACGGAGCAGCGCGGCTATGCCACGGAGCGAGTTGAGAAGCTTGGCATTGCCAATAATGTGCGTTTTCACCTGCGCGACTATCGGCTCGAGGAAGACAAGTACGACCGCATCGTCTCAGTGGGCATGTTCGAGCATGTCGGCGTCAAATACTACACTCAATTTTTTAATAAGCTAAAATCGCTCCTCACCGAGGACGGCGTCGCGGTGCTACACACCATTGCCCGCTGGGACGGCCCGGACGTGACCAATCCCTGGCTTCGCAAATATATCTTCCCCGGCGGCTACACTCCTGCCCTCTCCGAGGTGTTTCGCGCTATTGAGCCGACCGGCCTCAAAGTGTTGGACTTGGAGGTTCTCCGGCTCCATTACGCTGAGACGCTGCGGAATTGGTCGCGCAATTTTAAGATGAATCGCGACAAGGTGAAAGCGATTTACGACGAACGCTTTTGCCGCATGTGGGAATTTTATCTCGCCGGCGCGGAAACCGCCTTCCGCCGCCAGGGGCACATGGTTGCGCAGTTTCAAATTACCCGCAACCAAGAAGCCGTCCAGCTAACGCGCGACTACATCACTGATTGGAAACGCGCGAACCCTATCTAGCAGCACTAACGGGAACTTATCCCCGGAGTTATGCAATTTCGTACATGTTATTTTTCCGTGCCTACGGCATGGGTGCTTCGCGCCCGCCACGCTTTGAGGTATAAGGCAGCATGGCGACGAGCAAGGTCATAAACAGCATTCCGGAAGAGAACGACCAGCTTCCCAATTATCGGACCTTGCCTCACAACTTGGAGGTCGAGCAAGCACTCTTGGGTGCCGTTCTGATCAACAATGAAGCGCTCAACCAGGTCGCTGCTTTTCTCGAGCCCGGACATTTCTATCTGCCGGTGCA
>CAZUXZ010000074.1:0-31516 GCA_964624055.1 uncultured Rhizobiaceae bacterium
CTCTTCGACTCGGATACTCACCTCATCGGCGTGTGCCCGGAGAATATCGGGGATCGTTTTGTAGGCGTCGGCGGCAATTTTCTCGATGTCGCGGATATCGGGCGCACCACCGCCGATCACGTCCATGGCGTTATCTGGGCGCCATGCGGAGCGCCCCATCCAGTCGGATCACCGTGCCATTCAGATAGCGGTTTTCCGCGATATGTTTAGCCAGCGCGCCATATTCATTGGCATAACCAAGGCGTTTGGGATAGACCGTCGTCTCCACCAGAGAGGCTCGCACCTCATCGGGAAGGCCCGACATCATAGGTGTGTCCATCAGGCCAGGCGAAATGCAGACAACGCGGATGCCCTCGCGAGCAAGCTCGCGGGCAAAGGTAATCGCCGTTGCGGCGACGCCGCCCTTAGACGCCGAATAATCTCCTTGGCCGATCTGCCCCTCGAAGCCGGCAACCGAGGACGTGGTAACGATGACGCCGCGTTCTTCATCCTCGAGCGGGTCCTGCGCAGCCATATCAGCAGCGGCGAGACGCATCGAGTTCATCGTGCCGATGAGGTTGACCTGAATCGCCTTGGTTAGCTTGTCCAAGGGAGTCGGATCGCCATCACGGGTTATCAATTTGGCACCGGAAGCGATTCCAGCACAGGCGACGAAGATGCGCGCCGGGCCGATAGCCTCGCGCAGGCTCGCCATCGCTGCCTCGTGACTCTCCGCGTCAACGACGTCGCACACCACCGCCTCACCGCCCAGCTTGTCTGCCACACTGCGCGCCAATTCCTCGTTCATGTCGAGAATGCCAACCGTAGCGCCGGCTTTCGCCAAGATGCACGCCGTCGCTTCACCGAGCCCCGATGCGCCGCCAGTGACATAGGCGGTTTTCCCCTTTATATCCATTCTTAATCTCCTGTGTTGGTTTGCGTGCCTAAGCTGCTGTTACATACCAGATGCCATCGGCAGGAATCCACCGGTCTGATCATTCCTTAGGCGCGCGCGGAATGATGCGTTGTAGCCGCGCCTCACGGCGGGCAATATAAATTGCGCTCCCCATGATCAGTGCCGCGCCTGGCCAAATCCACACCGAGGGCACCTCACCGAAAGCGAAATAGCCGATGGCGGCGGCGAAGGGCAAACGGGTGAAATCGAGCGGCACCACTGAAGAGGCCTCGACTAAGGAGAGCGCCCGCGCCATACCGAAATGGGCGACGGTCGCCATCAAGCCAACGAAAAAGAGCCAGCCCCATTGGGTGAGGTCTGGTGTCTCCCAAAAGTAGATGGCCGGCCCAAGCGACACTGGCGTCATGATGATGTTCATGTAAAAGACGATGGCGATGGGCCGTTCGGTTCGTGCGAGGATACGCACCAGTGCCATGGAGACGGCGAAAAGCAAAGCCGCAAAAATAGCCAACAGACTGCCCAGGCCGACGGTCTCCGCGCCCGGCTGCATGACAATGAGAACGCCCCCGAAACCGACCAGGGTAGCGCACCAACGGCGCAGACCAACCCTTTCGTCAAGCAGCAGAATGGCCACCGGAATCATCCACAACGCTACGGTGAAATTAAGAGTAATCGCCTCGGCGAGTGGGGTAAAGGAGAGCGCAGAATACCAAGTCCACATCGCGCAGATACCAAAAGCAGCTCGAATGACGTACGATTTAAGCACTGGTCCACGAGGAAATTTAAAGCCAAACCGCCACATAACCGGAAACAGAAACACCAAACCGATGGCGTTGCGGAAAAAGGCAATCTGAAACGGAGACAAATCGTTGGAAAGGTCGCGAATCGCCGCCGACATGCCAGAAAAGCAGGCGCAAGTGAAGATCATCAAGAGTGCTGCTTCAACCGGTGGGCGAAACAAACCAGAACCGTTAGCGGGCGGTGTGCTATAACCCATTTATTGCGACCAGAGAGGTCGCCACCTTGCTTAACGCCCGCGACCGCGACCATGGATCAACAATCTGCGACGCAATGACAACCGCTTCGGCAAGCGTTGCCCGTGCGATCTCAATCTCTCCTTCCGTTGCCTGAGACACGCTTAGATCAGCAAGCACAAAAGCTTTGTCGAGTGGAATTTTCAGCTTGCGCGCATAAGCGATAGCGCGCGAGCTTAGAATATTCGCCGTTAGCCTATCGCCCCGCATGCGAGCAATGCTGCCGAGGGTAATGAAAGTGCTAATACGGAGCTTTCTGTCCTGAATCGTCTTACCCAGCTTCTCCGCCTCATCCGCTTCGCCGCTCCGTGCCATGGCCAAGACGATACGGCTCATAACGAAGGACCGGGTATAGCCGAACTCGATGCCGTTAGCCTGCTTTAGTGCGGCCTCGAACTCTGCGAGCAACGCGTAGGACGACGCAAGACAGGCGCGCGCCTGCTGCAGCTCATGGGAACGCGAAATAATTGACATCGCAGCATGAGCGATCTCCAAGGTCTTGCGTGCCCGCTCTTCGCGTCCGCCACGAAGTTCGGCGCTGACAATATCGCAAAGCGCTTGCACACGGTTTTTCGCCGAGCTGATTTGTGCCAAGATGGTATTAGCCTTGGTTCCCTCGCCAACGGCGGCCATGAGGGACGCCATTTCTGAGAGCGCCCATTCTCGAAAGAGTTCTGCCTTGATGCTATGGACTAATCCCTCCGCCTCCATCGCCAAGCCGTGTGCTAATTCGTCATAGCCAACGGCCAAATAGCTATGCGCGATAGAGACCAGTATCGGTAGGCGCTCATGGGGTGCCTCGATCAAGGAAGTGGTCGCTTCGGCGAAATCTGGCCGCCCGGCGGCAAGCTGACCCTCGGCAACGGCGCGAAGCGCTTTGTCTCGCAACACCGCGTCGGGCACCTGCTGAGCCGCCGCGAGGGCCTCCTCGGTACGCCCAGAACGAGCTAACGCTACCGCGATTCCGCTCAGCGCGGCGATCACCGAACGTGGGTCGCTGATCGCCTGCGCCACGCGCAGCGCCTCTTCAGCCTGGCCGATCTGCGCCTGGGCACGGCTGATATCGCTGAGCGCCCAATCGCGCAAATTGTCCTTTTCGACTTCCCCTGCCGCTACTTCTGCCTCCACGATCAGACAGTTTGGGTCGGGTGCACGGTAGCAGGTTTCGGCGCGTGCCTTGAGAGCCTCGAGATCGGGCTCGGCGCCTTTGACAACCGCGCCGGCGCGTGCCGCCCAATCCTCGCCAAACGCTTCCCGCAGCCCGGCGCGGGCGTTTTCGATCTGTTGTTTCTGAGCGCGGTCAAGACGAAGCAGCAAATGTTGCGCCTGGCCAGCAGCGGAGGTCAGATTTTCCAATAGCTCATAATTCGGCTTGCCGTCGATAGGTAGGTTTGCGAAACGCTGATAAGTACGTATCGCCTCTGAGGTTTCCGCAGACATCACGCCACCGATTCGACCGCCGTAAATACCGAGTTCGGCAAGCCTGAGTTGGATCTGGCGCACGAGAAGACTATACCTGCCCGTCTTGGTTTCAGAATCGATCTCGACATCGCCCAGAGCGGCGGAAATTGTCAGCGAATGACCGATGTAGAGAGGTACCCTGGGCGTCCATGCGAACGCCTCCGCCGTCGCTGGGACAAGCAAAAGGCCGGCCACGGCAATTACCTTTCCAACGCGAAAATATCGAATTTGTCCAAAGAATAGGGGCATTCGATCCTCAAGACACGATCATAACCGCTGGTACGCGGCAGGCATATTGAATATGATTAATGAGTGTCCATATAGCCATTAAGGGCGGTGCCGAAATTTTGGGCTGTCCATGGTGAGACCGCACCGCGTGTCGAAAATCGCACGGATTTGGTCTTGTCGTCGAATGACTCGCTCGAAAGGAGGGGTGCCGACGATGACTCGTTTATCGCCGTTCAACAGCCCATTACTGCTAGGTTTCGACCATCTGGAACAGATTCTAGAGCGTGTTTCGAAAAACTCTAACGATGGCTATCCACCCTACAACATCCTACAAGCTGGTGACGACCGTCTGCGAATCTCTATTGCCGTAGCGGGATTTACCGAAGACGAGCTCTCGGTAACGGTGGAGCAAAACCAGCTCCATATCCAAGGCCACCAGCAAGACGACCCAGATGCGGTCTATCTCCATCGTGGAATCGCAGCCAGACGATTTCATCGCACGTTTCTGCTTTCAGAAACAATTGAGGTTGACAGCGCCGCACTCGACAATGGCCTGTTAAACATTGATCTGATCCAGCCCCAACCCGCGCAAACTGTGCGCAACATCAACATTACGCGCAATGCTCATAATCGTGACAGAAGGGTAATTTGTTCGAGACAAGAAGGGACGCGTGATGAATATTAAAGCGGATCATCCCGTGGAATTTCCGGCCGCCTTGGCCGGGTACAACGAATCGAACACCGTCTATATCGACCGCCGCCAGTTCAAGGGCAAACTGCGCTATGTCATTCTAGACAGCGCCAGCGCGATCGTCGGCGTAGCCGACAATCGCGAAATCGCCTTCGCAGCAGCACGGCAACATGGCCTAGAGCCGGTCAGCACCCACTGAATTTTTTGAGCGTCAACGCAGAATAATTTTGCGCACAACGTGAATCTGCGGTGGTGTTTCGCTTCCGACCTCACGCAACATTGGATATTCGCCACGTTAATTTCCGGGTAGCCGGACAGTGAAGCGAGCACCAGTGCAGACGCCCTCCTCGTCAATCCGGTTAGTGCATCGGATGGTGCCGCTATGGGCATCGATAATCTGCCGCGAAATGCTGAGGCCGAGGCCAGAATGGGCCCCGAACGGTTCGCTCTTTGGACGCAGCGTGTAGAAGCGGTCGAAGATCGCCTCGCGTAATTCTTCGACGACCCCGGGGCCGTCATCGTCAATGTCAACCCGAATTCCACCATCCTCTCGTGCCATACGGATAGTGATCTCACCTCCGGGCGGACTGAAAGAACGCGCGTTGTTGAGCAAGTTCTGGAACACCTGTACCAGCCGGTCCTCCACCGCATTGACCATGAAGGAGGAATCATCCGCTAAATCGAGGGTGAGGCTAAGTTGTTCTGCCTCCATGGCGTGGCGATGCATTTCGGCCAGTGCCGCGAGCACACCGCCGAGCTCGAGTGCCTGCGCTTCGGCACGCAGCATCTCGGTATCAATGCGCGACGCATCGGCAATCTCACTCAGCAGACGGTCCAAACGGGTGACATCCTGGGCAACTATATCCAACAACTTGTCACGCTGCCCCGGATCGCGTACACGGCGTGCCGTCTCCACCGCGTTTCGCAGAGAAGAGAGCGGATTTTTGATCTCATGGGCAACATCGGCGACAAATACCTCGATCGCGTCCATGCGCACCCAAAGTGCTTGGGTCATGTCTCGCAGTGCCCGGGAGAGGCCGCCGATCTCGTCGCGCCGGGCGGTAAAATCGGGAATTGATGCCTTACGCCCACGGCCCGCACGCACTCGCTCAGCAGCTTCTGCCAAACGACGTACAGGCCGAGTAATAGTGCGGGCGAAATAAAGCGAGAGCAGAATTGTGATGGCGAGTGCAACGGCAAAGGCCTCAAGAACGGTAAAGCGTACATCGCGCACGCTGCGCAATACATCCTCGGCGCCACTCGATATAAGGAGCGCACCCTGAATTCGTCGGAGCGGCTGTACCGGATGCGCGGCGACGGCGACGAGCGCGCCCGCTTCGGTTTCGCGTATGGCGCTTGATGCCTCTCCATCGAGCGCCCTCACAGCTTCTGGAAAATCGCCGGCGCGACCCTGCGCCGGCGCCGCTTGTCGAGGAAACCGACTATGCGGCGGCAAGATCTCGACCACCCAATCATAGACTGTAATTGCGGCCTGGCCGAGCGCACCACCTCCCAAAGGCGGCGGCAATTCCCGGGTCTGCACCCGCGCGCCAGGTAGCAGCAGGGAATCTATGATGAGATCCCCCTCCGTGTTAAAAAGGCGCACCCGCGTCCCTGGTGGCAGAGCAAGGCGTTGCAAAAGCGGCCCAGCCAGTTCGGGGTCAAGCCAGCTCTTTTCGCTGCCGGAAAGCGGTACGACGCTTTCGCCAAGAGCACCGGCAATCAACGCGCCCTCCCGCGAAAGGCCAGCCAACTTGGCATCAAACAGATCGCTCTGATAGCGGTCGAGATAAAAGAAACCAGCGACGACGATTGCAAGCGCCAACACATTGATGGCGAGAATACGCGCAGTGAGCGAAGCGACTGGGATGCGCTTGCGGCGTTTTGTCAAGATGATCTATCCGAGAGGCAGTATGGGCCCAGACTGAGCGGACGGCGAATTAGTGACAATTATCGAATCTGCCGCAACGGACTCGAGCGAGACAACGCCCAGATCATCTTCAGCTTTGGGTAAATTTGTAACCGACCCCATAGAGGGTATCGATATGGGCAAAGGATGGGTCGACCGCTTTAAATTTTTTGCGGATACGCTTGATATGGCTGTCGATGGTTCTGTCGTCAACATAGGTTTGATCGTCATAAGCTGCATCCATCAATTGGTTGCGGCTTTTCACATAGCCGGGTCGGAGCGCGAGAGACTTAAGCAGCAAAAATTCGGTAACGGTAAGAATGACCTTCGTGCCGTTCCATGTACAGGCATGCTTATCGGTATCGAGCACAAGCGCTCCACGCACCAGTGGTGGCTCTGGCTCATTTTCGTCACCGCCACGACCCACCATATCCGTCGCCACATAATTGCGGCGGATAATCGTGCGGGCGCGCTCGATCAGTAGGCGAAGTGAAAACGGCTTTGATACATAATCGTCAGCACCGTGCCGCAGGCCTTCGAGTTCGTCCTCTTCCTGATCCTTGGAGGTCAGAAAAATCACTGGCAGATCACTTTGCTGGCGCAATCGGCGCAGAACTTCGAGACCGTCCATGCGCGGCATCTTGATGTCGAGAATCGCCAGATCCGGGGGATTGCGAAGAAGATTCTGGAGGCCTTCAACGGAATCGCCAAAGGCTTGCACGACGAATCCCTCTGATTCGAGCGCGATCGTCACTGAAGTAAGCAGATTCTGGTCGTCATCAATGACGGCAATCGTCGGCGCCACGCTACCATCCTCCCATGAGTCTCCTGCGATTAATCAACTATACAATAGATTGTGGCGAATTAGCGACGATGCGGGTTGGCCGTAGAAATTCGGGAAATGCGGTCAGCGCTAAAAACGCAACACGTAGAAAATTCAATCAAAAACAAACCAGAAGCATATTGACGTGAAGCGACGAAGTATCTTGATACCCGCTACAGGCCTAGAAATCGACGCAGCGTCCGTTTTTTTCCCAATCGCCGTAACGGGTGGGATCAGGACCGTCGCGGCCGCCACCCTCTCGGGCTACCGAAGCATCGGATTTGCCATCCGCAGTTTTAAGCTTGCCCACTTTGGTACAAATTGCGGAGCCCATCTTGCGCCCGAGGGCAGCCTGTTCTGTCTTCGGTTTCGAACGCTTCATGCTACATGCTTAGCGCGTACCGGCCGCCACCGCCAGGGCAAAATGCGCCGCTACGCAAATACGAGAAGAACAGGTATAAGCGAAACATATGCCACCCGCTCGCAAAAACCACCTGCCCGCATCCCGTTCACCAAGTCGTGCCAAAGCGCTTGCTGCTCTAAAAGCCGTCCTAAACAAGGGGCAAAACCTCGCCGACGCGATGGAAGTGATGCCGGGGATTGACGAATTGGAGACACGCGATCGGGCGTTCGCACGCCTACTATTACTTACCACGCTGCGCCGCCTCGGCCAGATCGACGCTATCATCGATGCCAATTTAGAGAGGGCCCTACCGGCACGGCGCGCGACGGTACGGCACATCCTTCGTCTCGGCGCAGCTCAGCTTCTCTTTCTCAATACCCCAGCCCATGCGGCGGTCGACGGCGCGGTGGCACTCACCGCCGCTTCACGTCATGCGCCACTCAAGGGCTTGGTCAACGCCGTACTCCGCCGAATTGCACGCGAAGGCCCGGCACTGTGCGACGCACAAGACGCCGGCCGCCTGAATACGAGCAATTGGCTATGGCAAAGTTGGATTAATTGTTACGGCGAAAAGATTTGCCGCGCCATGGTGGAAGTACAAATGAGTGAGCCGCCAACTGACCTAACCGTCAAGCAGGAGTCGGAGAGTTGGGCCGCGCGGCGCAGCGCCGAACGTTTGCCTGGCAGCACGCTTCGTCTCGAGCGCGCTGGTGCTGTTGAAATGCTTGACGGCTATGATGCTGGTGCCTGGTGGGTGCAGGACTGGGCTGCCACTTTGCCAGCGCGACTGTTGGGTAATGTTACCGGTCGACGTATCATTGAGATCGGCGCCGCGCCCGGCGGCAAAACGGCGCAGCTTGTAGCTGCAGGTGCTATTGTCCAGGCTATCGATCGTTCGCCGGCGCGCATAAGACGCCTGCAACAAAATCTTACACGCTTGTCGCTCACAGCGGAAATTGTCGAGGCAGATGGCGAAACCTGGCGCCCGGCGGAGCTAGCCGACAGCCTACTGCTCGATGCGCCGTGTAGCGCAACCGGCACCATCCGTCGCCATCCTGAGATTATGTGGAGGCGCAAACCGGAAGACATTATCGCGTCAGCAAACCGGCAGGCACGCCTTCTGCGCGCGGCAGGCGAAATGGTCAAACCCGGCGGCATTCTGATCTATGCAGTTTGTTCGCTGCAGCCAGAGGAGGGATCGGTGCAGGTAGAACAATTTCTCGCTGCGAATGAACGTTTCGAGCGCGCTGCCATCGTCTCGGAGGAAATCGACGGTCTCGAAGAAGCACTCACTCCGTCCGGCGATCTACGTACGCTTCCCTGCCATTGGGCGGCGCGCGGCGGGATGGATGGCTTCTATGCCGCGCGCTTGCGGCGCACCTTCTAAGCTGCTACCTAACAAGACATGCAACAGGCAGTGCGAATCGCTCCCTCCATCCTATCAGCGGACTTTGCGCGCCTGGGCGAGGAAGTTCGTGAAGTCGACCAGGCTGGCGCGGACTGGATTCATATTGACGTAATGGACGGCCATTTCGTCCCCAACATCACCATCGGTCCGGATGTCATCCAAGCTTTGCGCCCGCATAGCGACCTACCCTTTGATGTCCACCTGATGATCGCACCGACCGATCCCTACCTTGAAGCCTTTGCCGAGGCAGGGGCAGATATTCTTACCGTTCATGCCGAGGCGGGCGCCCATTTGCATCGCACGATCCAGCACATCAAATCACTTGGCAAGAAAGCCGGCGTTGCACTCAATCCCGGCACACCGGCGCAGTCCGTACAACCGCTTCTTGGCGAAATCGATCTAGTGCTGGTGATGACGGTCAATCACGGTTTTGGCGGCCAGTCCTTCATTCCCGGCCAGCTCGACAAGATTAGGGAATTACGCGCCCGTATTGACGCCTCCGGTCGGGCCATCGACCTCGAGGTCGATGGTGGCATTAACAAAACGCTCGCGCCGCGGGCGGTCGCCGCGGGCGCCGATGCCTTGGTAGCCGGTTCAGCGACATTTTCGGGCGGCGATTATGGCGAGAACATCGCCGCCTTGCGCGGCGCGCCGAGCGCCGCTGGGCGCGCCGCCGCTTTTTCGGGTTAATTTCTATGGCGCGTGGCCGGCGTAAGAACCCCGCCGGTGGTAGCCTGATCAGCGGGGTGGTCGGCAAGGTCAAGGGGCTGGGTTATGCCAGTAGCGCCTATCGCATGACACTGACCGGCAAGGTGCCAGACAGGTTGTTGCTTCAACCATCCGATATGCTGCCAGGCGATGCCGGGCGCGGCAGCGCGCTTCTCGAAAATCGCTACGCGTTTGCCGGACAGGAAGTCACCATGCCGGCGGGACCGCGGCCTGGCGTCAGCCAAGACGGTCCCCCCTGGCGCCACATGGATGCTGGCGAAATTTGGTTCCGTGAACTGCAAAGCTTCGAATGGTTGCGTGATTTGCGCGCGCTTGCTACCCAGGCCTCGCGTGCACGTGCACGCAAGCTGGTGTTGCATTGGCTTGACCTCCACACCGCTATCGATCCACGCCCCTGGAGCCCTGATCTCGTTGGTCGGCGCGTATCCGCCTGGCTCGTTCATGGCGAATTTCTGCTTAAGGATTCGGATTCCTCCTTTTCCAAGCGCTTTTTACAGGGCCTCGCCTTGCAGGCTCGTCATTTGTCGCGCACCGCGCGCACGGGGGAGGACGGAGTGGAGCGCATTCTAGCGCTCAAGGGCTTGCTCTATAGTGGCCTTAGCCTACCTGACGGCGAGCGACGCACCCAGCAGGCGATCAAAATGCTGACGGTGGAGATCTCACGTCAGGTTCAGCCCGATGGCGGGCATTTCGAGCGCAGCCCGTCGGCTCACCTTTCATTGCTACGCCATCTGATTGATATTCGCGGCTCGCTCATCGCAGCCGTCAAGCCCGTGCCCGAGGAGCTCAACAACGCCATCGACCGCATGGCGCCTATGCTCCGCGCCTATCGCCATGGCGATGGCGGGCTGGCGTTGTTCAACGATTCGGTCGAAAGCGAGGCCTGGCTGATCGATCTCGTATTGGCGCAATGCGGTACCAAAAGCAGGGCACCCAACAATGCAAGCCATGTTGGTTTCCGCCGCGTTCAGTCAGGTCGTTCGCTGTTGATCGCCGATATGGGAGCACCAGTAAAGAATGGGCGACGGGTGCATGCCGGTACGCTCAGCTTCGAGCTTAGTGCCGGCAAGGAGCGCATCATCGTCAATTGCGGTGCTTGGCGCGGCGACGATACTGGCTGGCGCAAGGCGCTGCGCGCCACAGCGGCCCATTCGACTCTGACCGTAAATGACACCAATTCATGCGAATTGTTCGATGACGGCACCATTGGCATTGGACCCACCAAATTTGACAGCAACCGCGAGGATCAGGAAGGTGCGACCTGGTTGGAGGCATGCCATGACGGCTACCGTGAGCCATTTGGGCTGATTCACCGACGGCGACTCTATATTGCGTCGGACGGCAATGATCTGCGTGGTGAAGATACGCTTGAACGCGCCGATGCTAGCAATCGCGGCGGGCGATCCTTCGCTATCCGCTTCCACCTCCATCCGGATGTGAAGGCCTCGCTGGTGCACGATGGTGGTTCAGTGCTACTGCGCCCACCGAGCGGCAGCGGCTGGCAGTTGCGCGCCGGCGGCGGCACTATCGGATTGAATGAAAGCGTCTATTCGGGGGAAGGCCTCACCCGCCGACGCAGCGAACAGGTCATCATCACCGGGCCAGTTGAGGCGGAGGAGACAATGGTGAAGTGGGCGCTACTCAGGATTCCCAAGAACTAACTTCTTTCAAGCTAGGCCAGCTTTAGGCGGTCTAATTGGCGTGCAATGACCTTGAGCTCGTCATAGAGATCGAGGGCACGAGCGCGACCCGCCGCTCCCATGCGAGCGCGCATGGGCGCATCACCAGAAAGCTCGCAGATGGCGGCGGCTAGCGCTTCCTTATCAGCGACGGGCACCAACAGACCAGTCTTCCCTGACACCACCTCCTCGCGTGAACCCCGGATATCGGTGGCGATCACCGGAAGACCGGTCATCATCGCCTCGATAATCGAACGCGGCATACCCTCGCGATGGGACGGCAAGGTAAAGATATCGGCGGCGCGCAATAGCTCCGGCACGTCTGGTCGGTGACCGAGCAGACGCACATTGGACGGCACCCGTACAGCATCGACCGCTGCAGCGTGATCGCTATCGAGCCGCTCGCCCGCGGCCCAGAGGATGGCGTCCTGCCCGGCCATGGCGGCGAATAGTTCTGGATAGCCCTTCTCCGCCACCATTCGCCCGGTGATCATCACCACCACTGCATCTTCAGATGTGTTCAATTCAGCACGCAATTGTCTGCGCGATTTACCGCCATCGAACGCTGGAAAGAATCGTACCGGATCGACCCCATTGCCGATGACCTCAATCACCTTGGTGCGGCAGAGGCGGAGACGGCGCGCGCTCTCGGCGTCTTCCTCAGCCTGGGTGAAGAGAACGTCAGTATACAAGCCGCCCCATTTTTCCAGCGCAATGAAGAGAAAGCGCTTCCAGGGCGCCATGCGCTCATGAAAATAGAAGCCGTGCGCTGTATAGACAATGGTGGGCACGCCAGCGCTTTTGGCCGCCAAGCGCCCAAGGAGTGCGGCAATTGGCGTGTGAACATGTACAATATCGAAGCGCTCCTGGCGGAAGAGACGCACCAAGCGGCAATAACTTATCCAGTGACTGAGTGGATTGAGATTACGCGCGATCGCCACCGGCATTATGCGAAATCCTTCTTCCCGCACCTTGTGCATCCATGGGCCAGTCGAGCACACGCCAACCACCTCGTGATCCGCCGCCTGCTGGGCACGCATGAGTGGCAGCAGGAAATGATACAGGGTGAAATCGACTGCACAGAGTTGACAGATTTTCATGACGTCACGCGGCAAGGTTCGGGCGGAAATTCTCACACCAAGCCTGAAAGGCGATCAGTGTCCAGAGTTTTTCCGAGGAATCACGCCGCCCGGCTTTGAGGTCTTCGTACCACCGGCGCGGTTGCTCTGGACGGAATATTCCCTGCCGGCGCAGTCGTGCCTCGTCGATGCAACGCCGAGTCAAATCATCGAGTGGGCCGGTCAACCATTCAGCGATAGGAATCTCGAAGCCCTTCTTCGGCAGCGCAAATACGTCACCCGGCAGCCGATCGGCAAACGCTTCACGCAGTATTTTCTTGCCCGTCCCCGACACCAGCTTGTACGCCCCCGGCATAGCCTCGGCGCATTCAACCACGCGATGGTCCAGAAAGGGGCAGCGAACTTCAAGGCCATTGGCCATACTCATGCGGTCGCTCTTCACCAACATATCCCCAGGCAAACCAATACGACTGTCGGCATAAAGCATGGCGGTGAGCGCATCGACATCCCCCGCCTCGCGCCGCAACTCAGTCACAATGTTTTCGAGGCTAGGCACCTGGGTGTGTCGGGTGAACAGGCGCGCCAGTTCATCTTCATCCATCAGGCGCATCCAGCCGGCCTGACGACCTACAGCATCCTTGCCAGCATGATGGGTAAAACGCCGCAAGCGTCGGGCGCGCTCAAGAAACGGGCTAGCCTTGCGCTCGGGCATCAAAGCGGTGACGGGTTCGATCAGGCCACGACGAAGAAACAGCGGCAAAGCCTGATAGCGCGCCGCCATCAGCTCGCCCTGATATTTGCGATAGCCGCCAAACACCTCGTCAGCGCCGTCACCAGACAGCGCCACGGTGACATGGCGACGCGTCTCGTGAGCGAGGAGAAAGGTTGGCACGGCCGAGGAATCTGCAAAGGGTTCGTCGAGGCCTAAAAAAACATCTCCCAAGGCCGCCGCCGCGTCGCCGGACGAGATTTCCACGGTGGTGTGCTCGGTGCCGAGATGGCGCGCCACTCGCTCTGCGGTGGGGCGCGCCTCGTAATAATCCGCGGCGCCCGCGAAGCCAACGGTGAAGCTCCGCACCTTTTCGCCGGCGTGCGTTATTGACGCCGCCACTAGTGCCGAATCAATTCCACCCGACAAAAAAACGCCAAGTGACACATCTGAAATGAGGCGGCAACGCACGGCTTCATCGAATCTCTTTACCAGATCCTGCCTGGCTTCTGCCGGATCATCATAGGTCGGTGGTCGGGCAGCTACCGCATTATACCAGCGTTTTAATTCGATACCTGACGCCGTCACCCTCGCCAAATGTCCGCTAGGCAATTTCCGCACACCCTCGGCGATAGAGTACGGCTCCGGCACATAGCGCACCGTGAACAGCATGCGAAGCGCCACCGGATCCACCGGCAGCACACCATCGAGCAAACATTCGAGCGCCGCTAATTCAGAGGCGAAACTGAAACGCCCAGCTTCAGCCCTATAAAGTAGCGGCTTCTTCCCCAGCCGGTCTCGCGCAAGAATGAGTTCAGATTTTTCCGCGTCCCACAGCGCAAAAGCGAACATACCTAAGAGACGTGGCAGCAGACCCTCACCCCATTGCCGCCATCCGGCGAGCAGGATTTCCGTATCGCCAGTGGTGGCAAAACAATGCCCCGCCGCTTCGAGTTCCGCTCGAAGGTTGCGGAAATTGTATATCTCACCATTGTACGCAATGACCAAGCCCAGTGACTCCATCGGCAGCGATGCAGCGTTGCTTAGGTCCTGAATCGAGAGACGCGTATTCGCCAGTGCACAGCGCTCGTCGAACCAACTTTCCTGGCTGTCGGGTCCGCGCGGATAGAGCCGCTTCAATGCAAGCCTAATGCGCGGCACCATTTTCTCCGCATCGATACCGTTGAATGAAACCTCACCAGCAAATCCACACATGACTCAGAACCGCTCCCGACTACACCAGGGAATCATAGATTTTCTCGAAAGCGATGACATTCTCGGCGACAGAAAATTGTTTCTTGATCAAAGTACGAGCATGGGAGCGTCGCCTCACTCGGATGTTCAGTGGCTCGAAAGCGAGTTCGCGAATAGCCTCGGCCAGAGCCTTGGCGTTGCGCGGCGGCACGATACGTCCAGATTCTCCGACGATCCGCGCGGCGTCGCCTACATTAGTGGCGACTGCGGGGAGGCCCGCCGCCATGCCCTCAGCTAACGCATTGGAGAATCCCTCTCCATAGGCTGAACTAGAGACGATGAGATCACAGGCCGCCAAGAGACGTGGCACATCACCGCGCCGGCCCAAGCCGTGCCACTTCGAGCTCGACGCCAATTGTTCGGTGCCGAGGCCGATCAACAGCAACTCCACATCGGGCAATTCACACATCGCCTTGAGCAGAGTCTCGTGATCCTTCATCGGGTCAACGCGCGCGACATGGGCGACGAGCGGTACGTTAGGATCGATGCCAAGCTCGGTGCGCACTTCGTCGCGCAACGCTGCATCGGGTCGGAATCGCTCCGTATCTATACCGTTATCAATTACTCGCTCGCGAAAGGGTCTATAGCCGAGGCTGTGATGCGCCGCCAGGCCAGCCTTAGAATTGGCGATTACGAGATCAGGCATATGCGAACAACGCGCACAAAGTCGCACCACCCAGCGCAGGCCACGACCGTAATCGGCCAGGTTCATATCAGAGCAACGTATTCCCCAGATGAGAGGCGTTTTCTCCCAGCGACCCGAGAAGCGAAGAGCTATAGCGGCCGTGAGATCCGCATGATACATCCAGCTCTGCACGATTCTGGGACGGAGACGGCGAATCAGCATACGCAACCGTAGGAGCGCAGCAAGGCTTGGCCGCCCTCGCCGCATGCCAAGATCGTGCACCACGACATCGCTCTGTTCGAGCTGTGGACGCAAGGAACCGCCAGGCATTAGGCTTACCACTACGTCCTCAGCGCCGACGCCCTTGCGCGCCATAGCTAGATGAGTCAATTGCATTTCCGCTCCACCGACGTCGAGTCCGGTAATGACATGCATGACGTGGGGGCCGCGTTCCGCTACCGTCATGGTAGACCGTTGGAGTTATTTCGAGCATGTTTCTCCGCAGATTCATCAAACGCAGCGTAGCACTCACCTGCGCTTATTATGTCTATGACGATTGGCGGGCACGCCGCCGGCACACCACGGGTGAGCTCGCGACCTGTTCCGGCGCGCGCCATGCAGGCCTCGATATCGAAAACTCCCTCGCCTATGTTGAGCGGGTCTATGGCGATTACCTCACCTACAGCGGTCTCGATCAATTTAACGGTACAATCGCCGAGATTGGGCCAGGCGACAGTTTTGCCGTGGCGCTTCGCATCCTCGGGGGTGGTGCAGAGCATGTGCATGCGGTCGATCGCTGGATATCCCGGCGTGACACCGAGGCCCAGCGGCGAATTTATGGGGCGCTGGCGGAGCGGCACGATCTCGCCCGGCTGTTTGACGGCGTGCCTGCCGAGGAAACAATCCGGGGACTGACCTATCACGCTGGCAAGCCGGCGGAAAAATTCTTTCGCGAAAGCGGCCTCCGTTTCGATGCTATCCTGAGCCGTGCCGTAATGGAGCATCTCTACGATCCGCTGGCAGCGCTCGGCGATATGGCAACTGCGCTCACACCAGGCGGTGTAATGATTCACCGGATCGACCTGCGCGACCACGGCATGTTCACCGGTCATCACCCGCTTACCTTACTGACGTTCTCGGACAGTCTGCACCGACTTATGACACAGGGTGCCGGTCGGCCCAACCGGGTATTGGCGTCGGCATACCGCGACTGGCTCAAAGACTCCGGTCTTTCCGGTGGTATCGCAGTAAGTCGCCTCGCCGGCATCAGCAAAGAACTGGACCCGACTTCGTGGGAAGCGCTCGACGACGGTGCCAAAGCGCAGGCGCTTAATTGTGTCCGCACCATTCGCCCACGCCTCGCCGTTCGATTCAAAGCCATGCGGGACGAGGATTTGGCCGTGACCGGGTTGGTATTGGTCGCGCGTAAAAGCCGTCATTAACAAACCTGCCGCAGGATGCCCTCGAAACGCCGGGTAACCGCGGCGGGCTCATGATCCTGCGGCAGAAGATTCGGCCGCGGCCATTTAGAATCACTGTTGCGAAGCTTGGACATCGCCGCTGCAAATTCCTCGCCCCAGGGAGCGATGGTCACTGCCCCCGTCGGCGCGGTCGTCGCGATCTCGGCAAGAGCGCCTGATTCAGGCGTGGCCACAATTGGTGTGCCGCAGGCCAGTGCCTCCAAAGCGGCGTTGGGCATCCCCTCCCACCGCGACGACATTAGAAACGCATCTGCTAGTGCATAATACTGCCAAGGATTATCGTTGAATCCTGGCATGTCGATCCGACCACCGAGCCCGCGCCTTTCGCATTCTGCCTGCAGATCGGGGCGTTCTGGACCATCGCCCAGAATGGTAAGATGGTATTCGGTCGGCAGATCAGAAAATAAGGCGACTAAACGGTCGAAACCTTTTTGCCGAACGAAGCGACCGGAAGCGACGAATCGCTTCAAACCGGCACGCGGCTTTTGCGTCGGATCGATCGTCACGCGAAGGTTAGTGGCATCCACTGGATTAGGCAGGATATGTAAGCGCTTGCGGTCAACGCCGATCGCGCCTGCCATCTCACCCATCATCATATGAGAGGTACAGATGACAGCATGAGCTCTCGGATAATAGCTTCGGTAGAGCCAGCGCATTAGACCTGGCCGCCGGCCGGCAGGAAGGCTTAGCGACGGCATGTTGGCCTCGCGTAAGACAATGCGGGTGCCAAACGGCAGAAACCACCGGCCAGCCAACAAGGCGAGATTGACATAGCCAATCGACGACACGATGGCGCGTGGATGTGCCCGACGAATTGCACCCATCAACGCTGGCCATGAATTGCGCAGGCGCGGTTTAGCTAAGTCGATAAGCGGTACGTCCCGCGGTAGTAAATTCGCGAAAGGGCCCTCGCTGGTCAGGACGATCAGGCTAGGCGAAAACTGCGACCGGTCGAGCCGGGCTAACAATTGAAGCATAACCCGCTCTGCTCCACCGCCGGCGAAAGAGGGTAGGACGAAAACGACGGACGCCGTCACTTGCGCGCCGCGCTCTGCCAGACAGCGGCAAGGTCCTTTGCCCGCGCCGTTCCGTTGCATAAGTTTTCTATACGCGCCCGCCCGGCAGCACCAAGACGGTCGAGCAGCGCTCGGTCATCAGCGAGGCGCAGAATATTGTCGACCAATGCGTCCACAGAAAATGTTGGCAAAAGAATTCCAGTCTTATCCGTTTCGACAAACCGATCATAACCCCCCGAGGCGATTACCGGCCGTGCGGCGCTGAGCGCCTCAATGACATCACGCCCCCACGGGTTGTCCTCACGGCTGAGCCTGGCCAATACATCACACCCTGCGAGTACACGCTCAGGTTCGCTGACATGACCCAAAAACAAGAACATATCGGCTACGCCCCTGGTCGTCGCATATTCTTTCAAGTCTGCGCCCTGGCGCGATAAAGTTCCAAGTTCGCCGGGAAGCGACCCGCGCAACCGCATATCGCCTGCCATTACAAATAGAATATCTCGCCGTCTGCGCGCTGCCAATGCAGCGGCAATATCGACAAAGCGATCCACACCGCGAATCCAGGCAAAATTACAGAGACTCGCGACCTTCAGCCGACGATCGTTAGGAATTCCAGAGTGCGGCTCGACGTCTTCTGGAGATGCGCCAGCGATATTGTAAATAACCCTCCCATCGTCCGGATCGTAGCCGAGCGTCTGCCAGAAAGATTTTTCGTTCTCAGTGATAAAAACCGCGCTGTCGACGGTCCGCTTTATCGTGCGCGCCTGCCATCGGGAAAAAGCGGACGGGGCAGGACATGTCCGTATATGAATCGTGAAAGGTATCTGCGTGCGACTGCGAAGCCAACGCGCTAAAAGAAATAGGGCTTCGTGATTGAAATGAACAATGTCGAATCGTTCATTAACGACTGCGCTCAACTTGCCACGAAAAGCTCGCGACGCAGGGTATTTAAGGAACGCGCGGGTATAGACATAGAGATTGCGCGAGAAGCGCGGCAATGAACTAACATGAGGCATCGACGGCACGACGCTGCAAGGGATTCCGCATCCAGCATAAAGGCTCTGTATCACCCCCGCACGACGGCACCAAACTTCTACCTCGGCGTCAGATTTGGAAAGATATGCGAGCGACTGATACAGGCTGCGCGATGAGCCGCCATGACCGCCTTCAATATCTAGGCAGAGCACCCTAGGTCTATTCATGCGGTTATATTAATTAATGCAGTGCATTATTTAATTTGACGATCCCACACCGCAAACAGCGGAGAAAACTAACTATGACTAAAAAAAGATGTAATCCAAGTCGCAGATTACACGCAAAACATCTCTCGATGACCCGTTTGGGGAACCTTTACGGCACGCGCCAATATCCTAAGCACTTTGGCTTTTGAGATCATACAGGATATCGCCTATCAATTCGACATTTAGCATTTCAACTTGATGGTCGGCCGAGATTGTAACACCGATTTGTTCTTCAATAGCTGCGATTAGTCGTACGTGGGCAAGAGAATCCCATTCGAGCAATGTGTCCGGACTAGTTTGAGACGTTATTAAATTGGGAGGCAGATCAAACAAGTCGCCAAATATTTCCCTAATGATCTGATCAATTTCGTCACGTGTCATGATGAATCGGAGTCCCTTAAAATTGTTATATGTCCACAGGTAGAAAGAGGTGGCGCATTGTCGAGGTCTTTTTCGAAGACACCGTCACCCTTACAACGGTTGGCAAGATAACCGTGATCTGGATAAAACTCGGCCACCTGGGTATTCTTTTTAGTGGGCAGGTAACGGCCAATGAGGAGCCGTACACCTTCAGCACGGGTATCCTTTTCCACTTCTCCTAGCAGCGCATCTTCGGCACGACGCCCCAGAGCCCGGCAACTAAATATCAGACTGTCAATCTCTCGGGTTAGTGCGTCACGGCCAATGGTCACAGCTGCGCCGATAAGACCGTAATCGCCGTATCGATCACGCAGCCGCGCAATTAGCAGACGAGCAGTCGGATCGGAACGTAGGTTTTCGATTGTCGCCACATCGTAGCGCTTCGTGGTCAAATTGAATTGGTTGGTCTTGCCAAATAGCTGGGCGATCCGCTCAATCTCTCCGTCGCGTGGCGGGCGAACGGTTAATGTAAGATCCAGGCTGCCTAAAAATTCTTCCGGCGTAGAGGAACCAGCCAACTCAGTCCGCACCCGGTCCGCGGCGTAGCTTTCGACGCGTCCGCGATCTTCTTCAGTCAGCGCCACCGCATGTAAACCTCCCACCGCCAACATTTTCTGTGCAAATAAGCTTGGCGCTCCATCAAGGTGGATTACAGTGACTTCTGGAAGACAACTACGCACAAGATCGCATTCCAATGGACTATCGTCGGCAAAGACGAAGGAACCGGTTCCGAGTGATAGCGTGTCGGCGATGTCCCGTAGGTTTAAGGACTTGTCCAACCAGTTCACCCGGTGCGCCGTAAAGTCCTGCCACTTGAGCGGCATGTTAGGGAGTTGCTGAAAGGCTTCCTCGGCATCCGCGAGATTGTTCTTGCTGACGACCACGAGGGCGACCCCGGAGGCGCGCAAGTTTGCGAGAAAGGCTTGGAAATCGGAAAACGCATTGCCCGGATAATCGCCGCCAACCGCGATCCCTTCGGGACCGTCCTCGCCGACGATCCCCTGCCACAGCGTATTGTCGAGATCGACCGCCACCAGTTTACGGCGCGGTTCGCGCAAGGCCGTCAACGCCTCGCTCACTTCATGTGCCAGCCGGGGCAGCATGGGGGCAGCCACGGCCATACCGACGTGATGTGCCTTGACCGGGTC
The DNA here is from genome assembly GCA_964624055.1 of uncultured Rhizobiaceae bacterium. Lineage (GTDB taxonomy): Bacteria > Pseudomonadota > Alphaproteobacteria > UBA828 > UBA828 > PTKB01. The sequence goes on from CAZUXZ010000074.1 coordinate 20,237, forward strand.
AAACCATTGGCTCCGCCCGGCATCGGTAACGCACCCGGCATAGTCAAAGACGTAGACTCCCGGATTACCCGCGGAGAGCTCGCCAATGCGCGCATTCAGGCTGTCGATCGCCCCCTGACGGGAAGGTTTCGTGCGGCGGTCGAAATGGCGTTCAATGCCGCGCGCGGCCGCAATGAATGTCGAGAGGAAGATGGGAGTGGCGGTCCGCTCGCGGAACTTTCCAAGGGCGTCGCCAAGGGCGTTGATGAGGCGGTCGGATTCCCCGGCAAGTTCGGCGCCCGCCGAGAGATGGCGGTGTGCCAGCAGGGGCGCCACATCCTCAAGGTGCAGCAACAGGATGATGGCGTCGGGGCGAAATTCGTCGAGCGGGCCCTCCTCGGCCAGCGCGACGTACCATTGACCGTAAGATATGGATTGAAAGGCCAGCCGCCGCCCCGCCAGGAATTCCGACACCGCAAGCGCCGGTTCCAGCAAATCGGCAGTGAAGGACGATAGAATCGCGACCCTATGCTCGGGCATCTCCAGCCGCTCGGCCAGAAGCGCCGTCTGACGCGCCGCAAAAACCGTTGCCGCCGTACCCGGCTCCTCCTCCAACAATGCCGCGGCGGCCTTTTGGGCGCCCGCCAGATCGCTGCTGGCACAGCAGCTGCGCAGCTCGTCGCGCCAATTCATAGCATCAGGCCGCCGCCGGAAACGACAAGCGTGTGGCCGTTGACATATTGTGCGTCATCCGAGGCAAGGTAGGCGACGGCGCCAGCCACATCTTCGGGCGACGCCAGCCGCCGCATCGGGTTCTGAGCCGCCGCCACCTTCTGAGCCCGCTCCGGCATGCCGGACAGTAGCGCCGTCTCGGTCATCCCTGGCGCGACCAAATTCGACCGTATTCCCCGAGGTCCGCATTCGACCGCTAAACAACGGACATAGGCGGCAAGCGCGGATTTTGCCACCACGTAGGGGGCCATCCCCGCCGGCGGCGTGCCATGGGCGTAGGTTGTGCCGATCGCGATGATGGCGCCGCCGCCGTTTTCGATCATTCCCCCGATCGCACCCGATACCAAGGCGTGAGCGCCTTCAACTTGTCCCGTCATGTGTCGTTGGAAGCGCTCGAAATTTCCGTCTGCCACATCGCCGTAGAGGTCTCGATCGCTGGCATTGAGCACCAACACGCCCGGCGCGCCAAGGCGCCCGGCAACGTCCCGGGGCAGTGCCGACATCGCCACGGGATCGGTTATGTCACATTCGAAACACGCCGACCGTTCAAGCTCATCCGCTATCGCTTCCGCCTCTGAGCGGGAGCGGGAATAGGTTAGGGCGATGGCGAAGCCGTCAGCTGCAAGCCGCCGCGCGATCGCCGCGCCGATGCCGCGGCTGGCGCCGGTCACGATGGCGACACGGTTCTGTAGAATAGCGGGCTTTGCTTCCTCGGCCTCATTTTCAAGCAGCATCACCTCACCGGTGCCCGTCATGATTTTTTCACCCAACTGATTGACGGCACAGCAGTCGAGCGTGACCGTGCGGGTCGATTCACTGAGCGTCGCAACCTCGACAGAAAGACGTATCTTGTCACCCAAAAAAGCCGGTCGAGCGAAGCTAAAGCTTTGCCCCATCCAAAGCGCACCCGGGCCCGGCAATTTCATGCCGATCAGCTGAGAGAACATCGCCGCATAGGACATGCCGTGCGCAACCCGGCGTTTGAACCGCGTCGTCTCGGCATATTTGGCGTCGACATGAAGCGGGTTGCGATCCCCACTGTAAGTGGCAAACGCTTCGACGAACGCCTCGTCCAGCTCGACATCAAGAAATGCCTGATCGCCGGGTTTGCAATGCGTAAGATCAAGCGTGTTCGTCATGGCGATACCTCAAATTATCGAATTGGCCCGATACTTCCTGCCACTCGCTGACCAGCAAACCGTAATAAACCAGGTCAACGAGTTTTGCGCCATCCGCACCGCCGCGAAAATGCTCCCGTAACACGCCTTCCTTGCGGAATTTCATGCGCGTAAGATTGAAGCGCGATTTGACGTGATCGGAATCGGTGCCGCCATACATTTTGCGCACGCCCAGATTGTCGAAGGCATAATCGAAAACCGGCACCTGTGCCTGCAGGGAAATGCTATCCCGCCAATAATCGCGCTCGCCGATCAAATAGCCCCAATTGGCGATACCGTGCTCCAAGGAGACCACCAGCTTCGCGGTGCCGATGGCGCGCCGGTCTTCGCGGTGCGTCACCGACCAAAAATAGGTGCCCGGCGTGTTGAGGACACGCTCCGCATAAGCCACCAAACCATCGTACGATGTGTCGTAAGCCGGGATGCGGGTAAAGCGCACGACCTCCTCGTCGTTCATCCAACGTTCATACGCCGAATCGATGTCGTCCAGCTTGAACGGTCGAAGGTCGAGGTCTCGCGACCGAAGGGTCTTGTCTTCCGCCGCCGCCAATTTTGTGGCGTCGAAATCTGGTCCTATCTTAATCTGTCGTTCCTCTGAGACATTCGTGGCGGGCTGTTTCAGGCCACCCGCGAGGTCACGTCGCCCGATGAAGGGCCGTAGGTCTTCATCTGAGCCGCGGTCATTTGATTGATCATGATGCGATAGTCGCGAATTTCCTCAAGGCTCATGCCCTTGCCCCTCAGATAAGCCAGTTCCCAGAGGGTATAGTCGGGATTGACGAACACCGCGCCGTCGATCTCGAGAAAAAGACGGTTTATGTGGCTCACCGCCTGCTTCCAGTTCATTGTCGCGTGAGACCAGAACAGGCCCTCTCCGCTCAGGCCGAATTCCTCCGCCCGTTTGTGCACCGGCGTATGATGGAGATAGTAGAACGGCTGGATGAAATAATAGTCGAGGGCCGAATTCTGGATGAACTCCCGTGTCGCCTCCACCGTCTCCTCGGTTTCGCCGGGAAAGCCGACGATAAAGGAGCCGACCGTGATGATGCCTTCCTGCTTCAACCAACCTGCCGACTCACGGTAAAACCTGGTAATCGCGCCTTTCTTCATATTCTTGAGAATACGGTCGGAACCCGACTCGACGCCGAGAAACACGCCGGCACAACCCGTACGGCGCATCTTGCGAACCAGTTGCTCGTCAGAATATTGACAGCGGAAAAACGAATACCACGGGATTTCCAGCCCTTCGGCGATCATCCTGTCCATCAGAGCTTCGAATCTGTCACGCGGCACGTTGAACGTATCATCGACGAAAATGACGGCTTCGACGCCAGCTCTTTTGGCCTGCCACAATGTTGCCATGACATTGTCGAGTTCCATTAGGGCGAGCTTGCCGGCAATCATGGGGTAGGAGCAAAAGGCGCACTTAAAGGCACAGCTTCGAGCGGTGCGGATATGCACGATCGCGCCGGACAAGGAATCGTCAATTTCAATCAACGTATCGTTTATGTCGTTGTCTTCGCGGTGCTGTCCATTGTGCGCGATCTCGCCCGCCGGGCGACGCCAGGTCATGTTTGAGACGCCGGCCAAGTCATCGGGATATGCCTGGCACAGGGCAAGCAGCGCCGCCTCGCCTTGACTGTCGAATATGAAGGCGTCCAAACCCGATTTTTCGAGGTAGGACGCCCGCTCCTCCCCCGTCATGTACATCAGGCTGGTCAGGACATGATGGCCGCCGGCGACAATGAAGGCTTTGGGCAGGGAGCCGCGGAGTTGCTTGACGGCCTTAAGCAAGTGATTGCGCGTAAGCACGAAGGTCGTACTCAACACCACAATGTCCGGATCGAACGATTCCAGGCGCGCCATCCTGTCGCTTGCGTTATCCGAATCGATGAAATTGACGAGCTCGACTTCAAATCCGTGACGCCGCAAATGCGACGACAGCAACAGCCCCGCACACAGATACATCTCCCAAACGGAAAATGTCTCCTCGGCAGGACGGCCCTGCAGCTGTTTCAGATGGGCGATATGGTCGATAAGCCTGCCGTCATCCGTGACGACGCGGGTAAAATTGTGCAATTGAAGCAGTTTTTTGACCAGCGCGGGGTCTTGCGGCAGCGTGATTTCGTTCGACTCCGCTACCATATGCCCAATCACGGCTATTCTTGGATTGCGCATCTGCCCCCGGCTTCTTCTCTCACTTTCGGCATCACGGTCCGCTATGCCTGCATTCCCCTAATCGGCGACCACGTGGCGGCAGAATGCATTTGGCATTTGATGATCGTCCCCAAGGTTGCGCATTTTCCTCCATCAACCCGACGTCTATTGCTTCGTCCGTCGCCGGAGAGGTGTGAGAACGCGCGTTTGATACCCCTGACGAGCCGTCCACTAGCCTTATACACGAGCATGTTTATTAAGCACAATACGGACCAATACAGATAGAGCTTCTGATTTATGCTGCAATGGCATGGGCGTTGTCACTGCGAGACGGTCTTTACGAAACACCCAGCAGATGCCGCGTTTTTTCCACGCCGCCATGAAAGAGTGCATCGAGCATACTGAGGCCGGTGACAAAGGGATCATCGCCACGGAGATATTCCGGGTGACGAAATTCCGTATAACGAAGTTCGTATCCGGCGGCGGTGAATGTTTCCGGCGACTGATATTTGGAGCCGCCCTCGCCCGATAGATAGGTTCCGCCATCAGGCGCCACCGCTCGCATGATTTGCGCCAACCGCGCATCACCGGCCGTCCCCTCGGTCGCCAAAGTCGAGGCGGCAAGAAATTTCGGTTTCAGGCCCATCGCGCCGGAAAGCGCCTTAACGATATGGCGGTTCGCGGCGGCGAGTGATTGGCAAGGCGTGTTGCGCCAAATATCGTTTATCATCGGCCAGGTTTCGTCGAATGCCGCCGCCCGCCGGTAGCTGCCGCGCAGCGTATCGAGATGCCTGTTCGGCCAATCATCTTCTGAGAATCTCGTATCGCAAATCGCGGCGCCGAAATCGCGTTTGATCGGTTGGGTCAGCCAAACGGCCTTTCCGGCGCGCCCGATTCGCACCCGGTTCGTATAGCTCCCGCGCGAATATTGCGCGTCATCGAGAAACACGAATATATCGCAATGCGCCAACTTGGAAAAATATCCCAGCCATGGCGCATAGTTGGGCTGGTGGACGGCAACGATCATGAGCCCGGTAACGGCCTTCTCTCAAACACTTGCGAGAACCGCTTCTAAGATCCGTTCCGCCACGGCATCGTCCATATAGGGATGCATGGGAAGGCTAAGCACCTTCCCGCACAGCCATTCGGTCACCGGTAGCGACCCTTCACCTTCGCCGAGCGCGCGGTAAGCGGTCTGCAAATGCATCGGCAGGGGGTAATAGACCGCCGTCGGCACGCCCTTCTCGCCAAGGCGGGATTTCAGCCCGTCGCGATCGTTGGTTTGTATGGTGTATTGCGCCCAGGCGGAACGCAGGCCGTCGGGTAGAGAGGGCGTTTTCACCGAACCTTCAAGCGCGGCGCTATATGTCTTGGCCAACCGGTCGCGCGCTTCGATTTCTTGCGCGAATACCCTGAGCTTGGTCAGAAGGATCGCCGCCTGCAGCGTGTCCAGGCGGGAGTTGAGGCCGACACGGACCACATCATATTTGGCCTTGTCGGTGCCATGGCCGCGCAGCGAGCGCCACACGGCGGCGCGTTCCGCATCGTCGGTCAGCAGCGCGCCGCCATCGCCATAGCAGCCGAGCGGCTTGGCGGGAAAGAAGCTGGTCGCCGTCGCCGGCGCCAGACCGCCAACGGCGCGGCCATTCGCGGCGCCGCCCAAACTCTGCGCCGCATCGGCGAGCAGAAAGAGATCGTGCGCCGCGGCGATGTTCGCCAATCTGGCGTAATCCGCCGGCAGGCCGAACAGGTCGACGGGGACGATGACGCGCGGCGTCAGTTTCCCCGCTTTCCTTACCGCCGCGATGCGGTGCTCCAAGTCTTCGCAGTCGATGAGGAAATACTCTGCGTCCACGTCCACGAAAACCGGCGTCGCGCCGAGCAGCAGCGCCGTCTCGGCGGTCGCGGTGAAGGTGAAGGAGGGCACGAACACCGCGTCGCCCGGGCCGATATTCTCGGCCAGCAGCGCCAGGATGAGCGCGTCGGTGCCGTTGGCGCAGCTCACCACATGGGCGACGCCCACATGCTCGGCCAATGCCGTCTCGAATTCCTCGACCTCGGGGCCGAGAATAAACCGCCCGTGATCGAGGACGCGCTGAATGCCGGCATCGATTTCACCCTTCAGGCCGGCGTATTGGGCCTTCAGGTCGACAAAGGGAAAGTTCAAGAGGGGGATCCTTTTGCAAATAGTTGATCGTCTTTTACTTTATAGGCTTCGCCGGTGCGCGGACAAACGAGGTCGGCGCCGAGCACCTCGCCCGCGCGCGACACCCAGCCCTTGCGGCGCGCCGGATTGCCGAACATCAGGGCATGCGGGGCGACATCCCGAGTGACCACCGCGCCCGCGCCGATCATCGCATAGACGCCGATATTCACGCCGCAGATAATGACCGCGTTGGCCCCGATGGTGGCGCCCTTGCCCACCTGGGTGGGCAGGAACTCGTCCTTTCGCTCAACGAAAGCGCGCGGCGTCAGAACGTTGGTGAAGACGCAGGAGGGGCCGCAGAAAACATCCTCCTCCAAGGTCACGCCCTTATAGATCGAGACATTGTTCTGAATCTTGCAGCCCGAACCGATGACGACATCCGGCCCGGCCATTACGTTCTGGCCGAGGATGCAGTTCTCGCCGATGCGGCTGCCGGCGAGCACATGGGAGAAGTGCCAAACCTTGCAGCCGGCGCCAAGCTCGACGCCGTCGTCGACGATGGCGGAGGGGTGAACGAAAACGTCCTGCGTCATGGCGCTTCAAGCTCCATCGGCCGGCCTTGCAGGATCGACTGCTGGCAGGCATCGAGCACCTTGAGCACGCGAATGCCTTCCGCCGCATTGGAGGGCGGATGCGCCGTGCCGTCGATGGCGCCCAAGAACGCCTCGCACTCGTTGCGCAGCGGCTCGCTCTCGGCGAACGTCACGGGTTCGGGCGCGGCCTTGGAGACGACCGGAAGTTCGCCGTCCCAGCCGACTTCATGGCGATAAAGCAATATCTTCTCCGCCGCCTCCTTGGTGTCGTCGAACACGATCATCGATTTGTCGCCAACAACGACGAGCTTCTGTTCCTTGAACGGGTGAAGCCAGGACACATAGATATGCGCCTGAAGATTGTCGTTGAACACGAGATGCGACAGCGTCGTGTCGGCCACGCCGTCGGTCAGAAAGTGGGCGCCGCTCGCCACCACCCGGCGCGGCATGTCGCCGGCCAGTTGCAGGATCATAGAAATGTCATGTGGCGCGAAAGACCAGAGCGCGTTCTCCTCGCGGCGAATCTTACCCAGGCTCAACCGGTTGGAATAGATGTAGCGCAGCTTGCCGAGTTGTCCGTCCCGCACGATTTCCATCAGCCGCCGGAAGGCCGGGTGATAGAGCAGGAGATGCCCGACCATCAAGACCAACCCCTTTTCGTCCGCTAGCTTCTTGAGCTCCGTGGCTTCGTCGACATCGAGGCAGAGCGGTTTCTCGACGAAGACATGCTTGCCGGCCTCAAGGGCCTGGCGGGTCAGGGCGCCATGCATCTCTGCCGGTGTCGCGATGACCACGCCACCGATTTCGGTATCGGCGAACAACGCGCCAGGTTGGACATGAACCGCCACGTCGGGATATGTCTCTCGCACCATCGCGCGCACCGATTCCTCAGGTTCACAAACACCGGCGAGCACGCCGAGGACAGAGAAGTTGCGCACCAGGTTACGGCCCCAATAGCCGACGCCAATGACTGCGATTCGTGTCATGTTTTAACCTTCCTTCTTCCGCGGAATCTTGATATTGGCGTCGAGGTCGCGCGCCAGCGCCGCCCGCCGCTGATCGAGGTGATTGGCGAGACGCGCCGACGGCGGGCGATCGCTCTCCACCCACCAAGCCGGATGGGTCAGCAATTGCAGCGCGCTGCCGGATTTGACCGCATCATGATCCAGCGGGGCGCCATGCCACCAGCCGCCGCGCGAATCCGAGCAGTACCCCATCGCACTGAAAAACCGCGGCTGATAGCTGTGCGGCAAGCCGGCCAAGCTCGCCGGATTGTCGATCCATTGCCGCGCCGGCCTGTGGAAGCTCAACATCGAAACGGGCGCACCGGTCAGCGCCGACAGATATGCAGCCTCCGATGCCGCCCGCTCCTCGAACGGCGTGTCGGTTTCAAGCGCCGCATCAAAATGGAGCCCGATGTGATGACCGAGCGAGACGATCCGGGCAAGCGCATCGCGGCCGTCCTGAGATGCCGGGTTATATTGCTCGCAGGTCACCAGCACGAAATAGTGCGACGCGTATCCCATCTCGTGCTCGGCCTCGGCCAGGGCCACGGCCAGGGTGAGGCTGATATCGACATCGTGACGCAGAACCAAATGGCGCGACGTTGGATCGACGCCATCGAATCCCACCACCCGATAATCCCGCGCGGCGAACGCGCCCAACAATCGCCGGTATGCGTCGAGCGAGAAGTCGCTGGCATCGGCCGCGCTCATGCCGCCTCTGCGATGAGACGTTCGTAAAAATCCCTGACCACCGGCGCGGCAGCGCCGGTGTGTTGCAGAAAGACGAAACGACCGCCATAGCGCCGGCATGCCGCGATCAGCGGCCGGCATTCGCCGAGCGCCTGTTGCGCGTCGAGGTCGCGATATTTACCGCCGAACAAGCCGAACTCCATGACCGCGGTCGAAGACAGATCAACCGCGAGCGGCTGCCTCGCGCGGAGATCATAGGCCGGGTTCGGTCGCGTCGATCCGGTGCGAAGTCCAGGGGCTTCGGGAAATGCCGGCGTGCAATCGACCGTCATGCCGGCCTCGGACCAGAGGCGCGGCGTCGCGTCTGCCGCATAACGCAGCACATGCTGGCGGCCTTCCTTGAGCGGCGCATCGAGCAGGTTCTCCAAATCGCTTTTCTGGCGCCGCCACTCTGCGCCATTGTCATAGGTCTCGAATCCCGGGTGGAAACCGATCCCGTGCCCACGCGCGCGAACCAGCGCCGCCATCCGCCGTAGAAGCGCTGGGGAGCGGCGGGCATAGCTGCTGTCCATCGGATGACGGCTCGGCGCCATGAAGTAGAAATTGCTGGTGAGGCCATGCCGTTCGGACAGGCCCATCAGCCGATCGAAACTGCGCTCGGGCTCGCCAGCACCGTAGGCGGCGAGCCGGCGTAGCGCCCGCACCGGGCGGCCGCGCTTGAGCGCATCGCCGAGCGCATATCGCAGCGGCTCATGTGCCCGGTGATAGGCCTTCAACATATCGACATCGTGAGTCGGCACGGCCTGATAGACGGAGAGGTGACATGGTTCCGGCTGTTGCAGAAGCCGGCGCGCAATATCATCGAGCGCGCGGTCGGCGAGAGGAACCGCGTGCAGGCCAGCCCGCACCGCGAAGGCTTGTGCCGCCGGAAATCGGCCATATCGGTCGAGCGCGCCGCAGTCCCGCTCCTCGACACGCGACAACATGTGAAAAGCCAATCCGATGGCATCGTAGGCCAGCGCACCGCCCGGGTCCTCATCTTCCGGCGCCGGCGGCAAGAGGCCGCCATCCTTTGCCAAAAGCCGTTCTACCGCGCCCCGCGACAAAAAAACGCCATCAGGTCCCCGAGTCTCGGCATAGCGTGGAAACAGATTGCCGGGCACAGCCACCGCCGCGCCGTCCGCCTGGGCGCCATAATGCAGCACCGGCGCATCCGTCTCCTCCAGGCCGACACGATGTAGCGGATAATGCCGTTCCAAAACGTCCAAGACATATGCGATCTCGGGCCGAAACGATTCCACGGCAGGATCGAGGCGGAGGCGATAGGCCCGTGTCATGCCGCCGCTGCCCTGGCCGGTTCGACCGAAAACGTCCGCATCCAGGAATCATGAGTCAGCAATTGGCGCATCAATTTTGAATGATTCGCCCGGCCGTCCATATGCTCGTCGATGCAGGCGCCAAGGCCGTCAGGATCGAGCACGCCGAACGACAGGGCGTCGAGGCGCCCGCGTATCGCCTGAAAATGCGCCCGGTGCGCGGGCTCTTCACGGTAAAGCACCGCAAGATTTTGCCATGAGCCGGTGGAGTGAACCGCGCTCGGCGCGGTCGGGCGGCGCAGGAGACGCAATCGGCGAAGCGCTGCCCGGCCCATCAAGGCGCCGACCTCGAGCCAGGGATGTAGCCCCAAACGAAAACCGGTATTGGCGTTCGCCATGTTGTAGGCGGCGGGCGAGAGGCACCGCAAGGCGAGCTGCATCATCCGCCCGTTGCAGCGCCACGCAGGCGGCATGCGGAGATAGATATCGAAGACGTCATTGTCGAAAGCCGGCAGGCGCAAATCGCCGACGGCGCGCACCGCCATCATGCCAGTAAAGGCATAGTGTTTGCTAACGGCATGGAGAATGAAGCCGTCCCACGCATTGTAAGGGTCTTCCGATTCAAGCCAGGGCGCCAACGCGTCCTGCATGTTGGCCGCCAATCCCTGCCACCACGCCGCGCGGCGGTCCTTCCGGATAATTCGTTCGATCACGCTCTTGGGCGGCCCTTGGCGAAGATTGTCCAAAACCTCGGCCGCCGTCAGCCGCTGGGAGATCGGGCGCAGTGCCGGCAATCTCGTGCGCGACCCGGCGATCTCGGCGAAGCGCGACGGCAGATAATATCCGCGCAAGGTGTAATCGAGGCCGTGACCGCTCAGGATCGCATCGCACCGCTCGCCGACCTTCGGCAGAAAGGCGGACATCGGCGTGGAGGCCGGGTAGAGCCCGCTCGATTCGATGACCGTCCGGTCGAGCACGGCCAGCGTGTCCTTCGGCTCGACGATCAGCGCGTGGTGCTCGGAGCCGAACTCGGCGGCCACGTCGCGCGCCAGGGCGAGTTCCGGGTTGGCGCCATAACTCGCTGTTGTCCAGGAGCTCATCAGCCCTTGTTCGGCCGCCGCCAGAACGGCGCGCGAATCGAGGCCGCCGGACAAGAGAAGCCCAACCCGCGACCCCCGGGTCTGCCGCGCCACAGCGCCGCGCATCGCGTCCGCCAGCAATTCGGCCCCTTCGCCCAGCGAGAAATCGCGCTTGCGCCATGTCAAATCCCAGTAACGCCGCTCCCGCCGGCCGGAAGCATCGAACTCCAGGATGGTGGCCGCCGGCATCGCCGCGACATCCGCCAGCGGCGTGGTCCGGCCGATCGTGCGCTGCATGGTGAACAATTGCGCCAATGCCTCGCCATCGGCCCGGCACGGTACGCTCGAATGGGCGATCAGCGTACGCAAGTGAGTGGCGAACACAAGCTCGTCCGGACCCTGCCAA
>CAZUXZ010000075.1:0-7421 GCA_964624055.1 uncultured Rhizobiaceae bacterium
GTGCGCACGGTCTCCGTCTCCTCCACATAGCGCTCAATGGTCCAGAGTGATACATCCTCCGGGCGGTCGGATGAGCCGCAGCCGAGTTGATCAAAGGCAACCACTCTATAGCCCTTGTCTGCCAGCCAGGAATGGGCATCACGGACATAATCGCATGGCAGACCAGGACCGCCATTCACGCAAAACAGCACTTCGTCGCCGCTGCCAAAGCTATAGACGACTACATTATACCCGTCGACGGTGACATTGATGGTTTCGTCCGGTTTGCGATCGTCCCACATGATGGCGTTACCTCCCTAATCCTCTTACGTATGGACAAAAGCATAATCGGACGCAGCAGAACGGGCCAGCATTATGAAAAAAGCTTAAGAGGTTAGACAGCCGGTTGATCTCCAATAAAATATGCTCCGCCTTTCGCAACGCGGACGTATGGAAGATCAGGTCAACCCCAGCTGAGTGCTTGATTATAAGTTCCTACGCAAATCACTTTAACGCTCCACGACCAAAACCGGCAATTTTTGACAAGTAGCTAGCAATCCTGATGCCCCTTGGCTGTTTGTCCACCACTGCCCTGGCGCGTTAGAATAGCCTTTCCCCAACAATCACCGGAATTTTTTTAATGCCTTTTAACCTCTCCGGACAGGCGCTGGCGCGTTACAAGGTCCTCGACTTAACGCGCTATCGTGCCGGACCTACTGCCGCACGGCAATTCGCCGATTGGGGCGCAGATGTAATCAAGATCGAATTGCCGCCTACACTCGAAGAACAAAGCACGGAAGACCCGGTAAAAGACCGCCATGGGCCGGACTTTCAGAATCTCCACCGCAATAAGAGAAGCCTCACGCTCAACCTAAAAGACCCAGACGGCCTCGCCCTTTTCAAGCGCCTCGCCGACCAGTCCGATGTCGTAATCGAGAACTACCGCCCCGACGTGAAGTACCGCCTTGGAATCGATTATGAGAAGCTTCGTGAAACAAACCCTCGTTTGGTCTACGCCAGCATTTCCGGCTTCGGCCAGGATGGTCCTTATGAAAAGCGTCCGGGCTTCGACCAGATTGCCCAAGGGATGGGCGGGCTGATGTCGATTACAGGCCTACCAGGCCAAGGCCCAGTGCGCGCCGGCATTCCCATTGCCGACCTTAGCGCCGGGATGTATTGCGCCATTGGCATTCTCGTTGCTCTGTTAGAGCGTGAGGTCTCGGGCCAGGGACAATGGGTACAGTCCTCCCTTCTCCAGGCGCAGATCGCCATGCTAGATTTTCAGGCGGCCCGCTGGCTGGTCGATCATAATGTGCCGCCCCAAGCGGGTAACAATCACCCAACCAGCATTCCGACCGGCGTCTATCCCACCGCCGATGGCCATATCAATATCGCCACAGCGGGCGGCCAGATCTATGAGCGCTTATGTCGAGCGCTGGGCGATGAGGAGTTAATTAACCATCCCGATTATGCCACCGGCACGGCGCGCTCAGATAACAGGGACGAGTTGAACCAGAGACTTAGCGTGCTGATTCGGCAAAAGACCAGTGCCGAGTGGGTCGAAATTCTTAACAACGCCGGCGTGCCCTGCGGGCCGATCTACAATATCGACGAGATGTTCGACGATCCACAGGTCAAACATCTCGGTATGGCTGTGCCTCTGGCACATCAGACCCTTGGCGATATCGAAATTGTCGGCCAAGCTGCAGCGCTTAGTCGCACTCCGTTCCGCATTCATGCGGCGACCCCGGAACTGGGCCAGCATACTGAAGAAATATTGGACGGGCTCGGCATAAGCCCAGATAAAATCTCCAACCTCAAGGAGCGCGGAATTGTCTAAATCGAAACAAATCGCTTATGGCGACAAGATGCTTGCCGAGAAAGATGGTGCCGTAGGTTGGATGATCTTCAACAATCCGGATCGCCATAATGCCCTCTCGATCAGCATGTGGCAGGCAATTCCAGAAATTCTCAACGATTTCGAATCGGATGAGGATATCCGTGTGATCGTGCTGAAGGGCGCGGGCGAAAAAGCCTTTATTTCGGGCGCCGACATTTCCGAGTTCAAGGAAAGCCGCGCTAGCGCAGACGCAGTGACCCGTTATGACGAACTGGTCCAAGATGCGAGCAATCGTCTAAGCAACACCGCCCAGCCGACCATCTCCATGATTCGCGGCTATTGCATGGGTGGTGGTTTAGCCATCGCTATCTCATGTGATATGCGCATCGCAACCCAGAGCTCGCGCTTCGCCATCCCAGCGGCCAAGCTTGGAATCGGTTATAGGGCAAGCTCGCTCCAGCCACTCGTTTCGTTGGTCGGCCCATCCTTCGCCAAAGAAATTCTCATTACAGCGCGCCAGTTCGATAGCGACGAAGCCGCCGCCATGGGTCTTATCAACCATGCCGTCAGTGATGATGAGTTGGAAAACTATGTTGCCGATTATTGCCGTTGCATCGCCGAAAACGCACCCCTCAGTATGAGGGCAGCCAAGCATCTGGTGGAGGAAATCACCCGCGCCCGCGCCGACCTCGACCATGAGATATGCGAAAGGTTAGTGGAGGAATGTTTTGCGAGCGAGGATTACGCCGAAGGCCGGCGCGCCTTCATGGAGAAACGCAAGCCCGCTTTCTACGGGCGTTAAGGGAGACCGTCATGATCGTCGAACAAGTCTGGACCGCCAACGCCTACCGCAACTTTAACTACCTCATCGCATGCCCGGAGACCGGCGAGGCTTTGGCAATCGATCCGCTCGATCACGAGAAATGCTTGAGCAAGGCGAAGGACAAGGGCTGGGAGATTACCCAAGTGCTCAACACCCACGAGCATGGTGATCATACCGGCGGCAACAAAACAGTCATTGCCGCTACGGGCGCTAAGCTCCTCGCCCATGCCAATGCCCAGGATAGTATACCCGGAATCGACCGGGGCCTCGGCGCAGGAGATGTGATCAAGGTGGGCAAAACGGTCGAGCTCGAATCCCTTGACACGCCGGGCCACACGATGAGCCATGTCTGTCTCCTATCGCGCACCGACACACCGGCACTCTTCTGCGGCGACACACTCTTTAACGCTGGCGCCGGCAATTGCCATTCCGGTGGCCACCCCTCGGAGCTCTACCAGACCTTCAACGGTCAATTAGCCTCGCTGCCGGATGAGACTCTGATTTATCCCGGTCATGATTACTTCGCCAACAACCTCGAATTCACCCTCGACCGCGAGCCCGACAATGCGACAGCTAAAAAACTTCTCGACAGCGTTGCGGACCAAAACCCAGAAGATCCGCTGGTCTCGACGATCGCACTCGAAAAAGAAGTCAATACCTTCTTGCGCCTGCACAGCCCATCTCTGATGGCCCGCTTACGCGAAACCTTCTCCGACCTGCCAAGGGAGCTCGACGCCAAGACGGTCTTTCTCAAATTGCGCGAGCTACGCAACGATTGGTGATCCGTCAAAAAGTGCCTGAGCCTGAAACGTTGCGATATCCGTATTCGCACCACATACGATAACGCCGACACGCCGGCCTAAAAGCCGCTCGCGTAACGGGCCGACCAAAGCCGCAGTCGCGGCAGCGCCCGCCGGCTCGACCGCGACCTTTATTTCAGAGAACAGCAGTCCCATGGCGCGGCGCAGCTCGTCGTCACTTACCAGTACGATATCGTCGACATTTTTGCGACAGAGTTTGAAGGAATAAGGCAGTGCATAGGGCGCGCCAAGGCTGTCTGCAATGGTGCACACCTTGTCGATGCTCTGCGGCGAGCCGGCCTTGAAGCTGCGCTGCATACTGTCCGCACCCTCCGGCTCGACGCCGTAGATTTTACAATTGGGCTGTACGAGCTTAAACGCGCTCGCGACCCCGGCACATAGGCCACCACCACCGATGGGAACGATGAGCGCATTGAGATCGGGTGCCTGGCAGGCAAATTCGAGACCGAGGGTCGCCGTTCCAAGCGCTGTTCGCTCGCCCTCAAAGGGATGAACCAAGATCCGCCCCTCCTCTTCCTCGATGCGGTTGACGATCTCGAAAGCCTGATGAACGTCATCGGCGAAGACAATCTCGGCGCCATGGGCCTCGCATTGCGCAACGCGGAACGGACTAGCGCTCTGCATCATCACTACCTTGGCGCCAGCGCCTACCATACGTGCGGCGAAGGCGGTTGCAATAGCGTGATTGCCTGCACTCACCGCCGTGATGCCCCTGGCAAGCTCTGCCTCTGACAGGCTGCGCACATTGAACAACGCGCCGCGCGCTTTGAATGTGCCAGTGCGTTGAAAGAGCTCAAGTTTGAGCAACACTTCCGTCTCGCCGCCAAGATGCGCATCTAGCAGAGGGCCTTTCCAATGATGCGTCGGCGTCGTTACTACCTTGTCACCAATCTTGTCACGCGCTGCCTCAATCGCGTCTAGGGTCAGCAACACGTCCACAGCTTCAGTCCCGCGCTGCAAGAAATTTGGTGAGTGCCGTTGTAAAGGCCTCAGGCTGCTCGAGGTTGGAAAGGTGTGACGCCGGGTCGAGCTCGATATACTGCGCGCCCGATATGGTCGATTGAATATCGCGCATGCATTCCGGTGGAGTGGCTATATCTTGGGCGCCAGCAATCAGTAGGACCGGCTTGTCAACGGCGCCAAGGCGCGACAAATAATCGACATTCTGCACCGCGCGAGCACAACCGGCATAGCCAACCGGCGGTGTTCCACGTATCATTTCGCTTACATCGTCAAGAAAATCCGGCGCAGCCTCCCGCAAAGCCTCGGTAAACCAACGATCGATGGTGGATGGAACAAGCGCCTCCATGCCCTCATTTAGGGCAATGGCGATGCGCTCGTCGAACACGCCTTGGAATTGTGGCGTTACATCGGCGCGGGAATTAGCGATGGTAATGCTGATTAGACGCTCCGGATGATTTAGACCGAGCCCCATGGCGGTCATGCCACCCATGGAAAGACCAACGAAATGACAGGCCTCGATGCCATGAGCCTGCATCAGAGCGGCGGCATCGTCGGCGAGTAGATCGAAATCATAGTTACCCGCCGGCACGTCGCTGTGGCCGTGGCCGCGCTGGTCATAGCGCAGCACTTGGTAGCGTTCCGCCAGAACCGCTGTCTGGCCATCCCACATGGAAAGGTTGGTCGCCAGCGAATTGCTCAGCATCACCCATGGGGCGCCTTCCGGGCCGTCGATTTTGCAATTGATAGTTATACCGTTGGCTTCCGTTCTCATGACCCCTCTCCTATGGCTGATGCGGCCTGTCATAGTTCGACCAGGTCTGCACATAGCTATGCGAACTCAACTCGACGATATTTCCCCAGGGATCTTCGCAATAGCACACCTTATAGGGTTTATCTTCGAACAGCTGCCACACCTTGGAGCGCTGCCTGCCGCCAGTTTCATCGATACGTTTTGCCACCGCCTCAATATTCGGGTCGGTCAGGCAAATATGAAATATGCCACACTTCCAATATTCGAAATTATCTTCGCGGCGTTCAGCCTTGGGATTATTGAACTCAAACAACTCGATACCGACGCCGTCGCCGGTAGCTAGATGGGCAAGCTTCACCACCTTGAAGCCGGGGGCGAATATGTCGGCGATAATTTCGGCGAAATAGCCACCATCGTCCTCCGCCGCAATCGGCGCCATGAGGACCGTGCAGCCGAAAGTCTCGACATACCAGTCGACCGCCGCGTCGATATCTGTGACTGAAAGACCGACATGATTCATGTTGCGGGAATATTTCATCGTCTCTTCCTCACTTAAATTTGGGCGGACGTTTTTCGAGAAAGGCATCGACCGCTTCGAAATGGTCCGTATCCATTGCCAGAATACCGTACCCCGAAGCGCCGATATCGAGGCTAGTCGAAAGGTCACAGTTCTCACCAGAACGAACTGCACGTTTGATGGCACGGATCGATTGCTTCGGCCCATCGGCGAGGCGCTCCGCCATGCCGCGCGCATGCGCCATCAAGGAATCGTCGGAAAACACTTTATTGACCAGGCCAATACGCTCCGCCTCCACGGCGTCGATAAAATCACCAGTCCACAGCATTTCGAGTGCCCGGGCACGGCCAACCACGCGGGGCAGAAAATGCGCTCCGCCAGCACCTGGCATCAAGGCAAGCTTGACATAGGTCTCAGCGAATTTAGCCGATTTCCCTGCATAGCGGAGATCACACATAAGTGCCAAATCCATGCCTGCGCCGGTAGCGGCACCGTTAATTGCGGCGATTACCGGTTTGTCGATTTGATCCAGAAGACGGGGAATTCGGTGGACATGCCTAGTGAGTTCCTCCTTACGTTCTTGGGGGCCACTTTTCTGACCCTGCTTCATCAACTCATCGATATCGCCGCCAGAGCAAAAGGCCTTGCCGGCACCGGTAACGAGCAAAATATGAATATCCTCGCGCGCAGCACACTCCTCTAGCCGATCAGCCCAAGCATCGATCATGGCAAGCGTGAAGGCATTGCGTCGCTTGGGTCGGTTCAGAGTGATGGTAGCGACGTGCGACGCCACATCGAATAAAATATCCTCAGACATAAATGTCTAATCCTCTTGGTTCTTGCGTGTAACGATAAGCGCATCTAGCACCATCAGCCCTGCACCTTTCTCATAAAGCACCACCGGGTTGAGGTCGAGTTCCTGAATACGATCTCTATTGTCTGAGGCAAACAGGCTGAGCCGTGCAAGGAGTCCGGCCAGCGCGGCAGTATCGGCCGGCCGGGCCTGAGTGTTGCTATAGAGTCGGGTGGCGATCCGTAGCGAGCGAATAAGTGCTTCGGCCCGCGCCTCGCCGAATGGCGCAGGCGCCCAGGCCTTATCATCAAAGATCTCCGCGTCACTACCACCAAAACCGACCATGATCAGCGGTCCAAATGTCTCATCCCACGCGATACCAGCAATCATCTCAATGCCCTTCGGTGCCATCCTCTGTACTAAAACACCGTCGAGTACGACGTCACCCATTAACGTAGTTACCTGATCGAAAGCCTGGCGTACATTCGATTCACCAATCACTCCCAGACGCACACCGCCGACATCAGCCTTATGAGTCACTTGCGACGACTGCACCTTGAGCGCGACCTGTCCGCCAATTTCTTCAGCTGCGGCAACAGCGTCCGCCGCTGTCCGCACCAGGCGCGCCTCTGGCATCGGTATATCAAGCCCCGCGAGATAAGGCGCGGCAGCGTGCTCGATCAGCACAGCTTCGCATTTTGGCAAAGGCGGTGTCTTCAACGGCTTGGGCAATATATCGGCAGTGCGGAGATTCAAATGATCGGCATAATCAGCCAGCACCTGCAGTCCGCGGGCGCAGCCCTGAACCGAGGTGTAACAGGGCACGCCCACCTCTGAAAGATTGTCGAGCACTTCCTTATGAGGCACGGCGTAGGAGCAATAGACGAGCGGTTTCACTCTTTGCTTTTGCACGCGCGCGAGGTTCTCCTTCTCT
>CAZUXZ010000076.1:0-8359 GCA_964624055.1 uncultured Rhizobiaceae bacterium
AAAAGTAATATGAGTGTAGGAACCGTAATGTGGTTCAATTCCGTCAAGGGGTATGGCTTCATCAGTCCGGATGATGGCAGCAAGGACGCTTTCGTCCACGTTTCAGCCGTCGAGCGTGCAGGTCTGCCGGGCCTCGCGGAGGGACAGCGCGTAGAATATGAACTGCAACCGGGTAAGAACGGCAAAAGTTCGGCGGAGAATCTAAGCCTCGTCGATTAGCAGGCGTTTGCGGTGTGGCGGCTCGCTCCCACATACTCGGGAATGACAACCGCCATACTGGACACGGGCTTACCTCCTGGCAGAGCATAAGAGCTAGGAAGCACCGGAGCCCACCGATCTAAAGTGGTGCAAAGAACGTTCGTGCAGGCGCTTTGCGACATAAGGCTTTATGACGAACGTGACGTAGGTGGAAGACGATCCGACACAGGAATACACTGTCGGTTCGCAAGAGATCCCTGCTGGCCTATTTCAAACGCCTAGCAGAACAATATTACTTGCGACTTCCCTAAAGAACGCCAGACTCCGATGTTCTCTTAAAGAAACTCTAAGGAACACGGCCGATGAGCGAAATTGTGCTTTACCTCGTTAAGTATCAGAACGACCAAAAAGCAGCCATGATCAGCAATGCTAAGATGCAGGACCGAGCTGCTGTCCATAAAAAAGCGATCGCCGATTTCGGCGGTACACCAATCGCGCAATATGGCAGCTACGGCGAATACGATATGATCTATATCTATGAAATGCCTGACAAAAAGGCAGTGGCGGCGAATTTGCATCTGACCGATGCCTTCGGACTGGCTAAATATTGCAAAGCGATACCACTGTTAAACGCTAACGATTTTGCAGCATCCATAGCACAGGCCGGTAACACGCCGACCGAATACAGTCCGGCGGATGAAATCGCATAATCCGGGATCAGGATGGGATCTTGTTGGTCCATCCGTCATTAATCTTGACGTGTTCAATTTTGACTTTGTTTCGGAGCGTTCGGATATTTGCGACGCTTTCATACAGTCTTTGGGTAAAGGCCATATGTAGCGACGCCTTGCTTTATTTGAAGCCTGATTACAGAGCTCCACAAAAAATTTATAGGAATCAAAGGGTTTTTACTGTTGGCCCAACATCGTCGTTGGTCAAGGACAGGTAGCCTTAGAAAAAATTCTTGATAGTGGTTCCCGCGCCGCATCTATCAAGTTATGAGAGATTGCACAGCCGAATCAATCTTTAGCGAGATATCTTCAGATACAGCGATTCTTTGTGACTGGGCTGCTAGTCTTTTAACTTCGCACCAAGGATTTCGTCGAGCATCGCTGTTGCAGCGTCAATGGTTGGAATTACAGCTGCGAAGCCACCGCGCAGGGATGCCATTGTCGCGTCATGGGCTTCCTGGCTAAAACCAGCTATCGCTTCGTCAATCATGGCGACCGCGAAGCCCCGGTCGGCAGCGTCACGTACAGTCGTTTCAACGCAGTAATTTGTGCCGCAGCCGGTCACCAGTAACGTCTCAATATCCATCTCGCGTAAGAGATATTCGAAATTGGTGCTATTAAAGGCGCCAAAGCTCCGCTTGCGAAAGACTGTCTCACCCCTCGCTGGGGTGAGTTCTTCGAGAATTCGGTACGTTGGTGACTTGGTCCAATAGAAGTCCGCCATACCCGAGCGTTCCTGGAGATCAAAAATCCATTGGCGCATGCGTTTATTAAAATCGCGTAGGTCCTGATAATCCGAGCCGACGACCACATGGATCACGTGGAGATCGGTTGCCCGGGCGTAGTCGAGCAGATGGCGGATTGCCGGCACGACCGTCGCCAGACGTTCAACATAATATGCTGTCGATTCGGGATAAAGTTTCTCCAGCGCAGCAACGATGCCGTGATCGGCATGCGCGTCGTGATATTGCATATCGATTACCACGAGAGCAGTCTTCGCAAGGTCGATATTGATAGGCGGCAACAAGCTGATTTCGCCCGGCGGCTGGTGAAAATATTTGTTCTCAATATTTTTCATGACAGAGAATAAGCACGGCGCAGTGAGGACCTCAAGCCAATTGGCCAAGCAATAAGCCTTATAATTAGTAAAGAGCGGACATGTGTGCAAAACCGTTACAATGCCCTCTTATATGAATTTAAATGCCTCCCGAGTTTACAAAGGTGTAAAGGAAAATTATACCGCGCAGACTAGTTGGCTGTTAGGTTATTGCATTGCGCTCCTCTCGCCGTTTCCGTGACCCCTGGTAACCCGGTCGAAGGTTTCGCGGTAGGCCGGGTTCTCGGTACCACAGAGGCGATCCCACCAAGTAAAATAGAGACCGTAATTTTCTGCCCCACAGCTGTGATGAAGATCGTGGTGCGTATTGGTAGTTAACAAGCCGAGGAACCGATGGGACGCCGTGCCGCTGGGGAAAAATTCGAAACCACTATGTCCAATCACATTGCGCACAATCATATGAATCATGAAAAGATATATAACCCAGACATGGAGCGGCATGACGAATACGAGAATAGTCAAGAAGAGGGCCTGAACCACTGCTTCCAGCGGTGCAAAGGCGTAGGCCGCCCAAGGCGACGGACTGTGCGATTCATGATGCAGGTGATGAAATGCACGATAAAAGCGCGGAAGATGCATTAGGCGGTGGGTCCAATAGAAATAGGCATCGTGCAGAATGATGGCGGCCGAAAGGCTTAATGCGCTATAGAACCAACCGTAATCCGATATTTGACCGTATATCAGCGTCCATCCATTGGACATAAATAAATATATAGCGAATCCGTTAAGCGCGAAGACAAGCGCAGTCGATAACGAATATAGCATCTCGCGCCGAACCGTTTCTGGTGGCGCAACACGTAATTGTATCTTGTTAGCGCTGAAACGTTTCCCCGGCCATCTATAAAGAATAAGGAACGCCACACTAGCAGGTATTACGATCAAAAGAATTTGCCCGCCAAGGATTTCTGACCAGGCTGGCAACACCCCGATAAGCGCGTCGAAGTTAGACATGGCGGGCCTTCAAACACATGAAGACAACTGCCAACCGTTTCAACGATGCGCGCAATTCGGCAAACCATTTCATGTCTCTAACGTCCTATAACGTGGGAAAAAACTGCGCGACTAAATTGGCCGAGCACTCAACTGAATATCAGATGATGGCTGTGTTTGATTGGCAGAACGCCAACGAGGCACGACCCTACATCAAGGCGGCGAATCGCCTCAAGCGAGCAGAGATGGCAATGAATCAGAAACACGGTATCCAACTATCCGATGGAGTGATATCCAACTATTTGAAGAAGGTTAATTAGCCCAAGAGGTTATAAGAAATAGTGGCGACCCCTAGGGGAATCGAACCCCTCTTTTCAGGTTGAAAACCTGATGTCCTAACCGATAGACGAAGGGGTCGCCGACCAAGTGGCTATCTAGTCGGCTGAACGCGTAAAATCAAGGTAATCTCGTTTAAATTTAAGTAAATCTTCCTGTCTCGCCCTGCACTGGCGCGGCGTCATCGATAACCAATTGTGCGTCTGTGCGACCCTGCCAGCGATTGATGCGGAGATGGCCAGCGATGTGGAGCAGACCGGCGGTCGGGGAAAGTAGCAGATGGCCGAGTTCTTCTCCGCCGGCACGGAAGGCTATAGCGGTGAGACGCTGGCCCGTCGCGCCGGCAAGCACGCAGCGCACATGGCCTCGGCCGACGATTTTGGCAGTGACAATGCGCGCAGGGGTGATAACCAGGCGAGGCTCTGAATTGCCCGAACCGAAGGGCCCGACTTGAGCAAGCTCCTCGACTAGGTCAGAATTTGCACCCTCAATCGTTACGGCGCCATCAATGCCGAGGCTAACCGCTTCGCGTGACGCGGCAACGGGCGCCGCAAGACGCTCCATCAAAAAGGTACCGAGTTCGGAAATTTTTTCCTCGGCCACGGTGAAACCCGCCGCCATTGCGTGGCCCCCGCCATTGATCAGTAGATTGGCCTGGCGAGCCGCCGTTACTGCGGCTCCGATATCAACCCCGACAATTGACCGACAGGAAGCCTTACCCTGCCCCTTCTCCAATGAGATGGCTATAGCCGGTTTGCCATAGTACTCCTTTAACCGACTGGCGACGATACCAATTACTCCGGGATGCCAACCGATACCGGCGGCGACAACGATCGGAGCACCGAAGTTTCCACGAGCCTCGACTTGCGCTTGGGCGGCCGCCAGAACCTCAGCCTCAATGGACTGGCGCTCCTTGTTGAGATCGTCGAGATGGCGTGCAATTTCGTGCGCGACCTCAGGGTCTTCGGTGGTCAGCAACCGGATTCCTAGGCTCGATTCTCCAACCCGTCCTCCGGCATTAACCCGAGGACCAAGCACATAGCCGGCATGATAGGCTGTCGGCGTCTCGTCAAGATTAGCGGTGTCAGCGAGCGCTGCGAGGCCGGTATTGCCGCGCGCCCCCATCACTTTGAGACCCTGTGAGGTGAGTGCTCGGTTGAGCCCGGTGAGGGGCACCACATCACATACTGTGCCTAGGGCAACGAGATCGAGCAATGCGAGGAGATTGGGCTCTAGCCGACCAGAGGCGTAATGGCCGGCCTCGCGCAGTGCCCTGTTGAGCGCGACAATAAGTAAGAAAGTGACACCGACCGCCGCCAACTGGCCGAGACCGCTCTCATCGTCGAGCCTGTTAGGATTAACCACGGCGAAGGCGGTCGGTAGGCGCGGCTCGGCTATATGGTGATCGACAACGATCACGGAAATCCCAGCTTCCGCCGCTTTTTCCAGGGGTTCAAAGGCGGAGATTCCACAATCCACGGTGACAACTATTTTGGCGCCCTGCGCCTTGAGCATATGTAGAGCCTGTGTGTTAGGGCCATAACCCTCGCGCGCACGATCGGGAATGTAATAGATACCGTCGGCGCTTACAGCTTCGAGAAAGCGCAGAATAAGCGCACCGGAGGTCGCGCCATCAACATCGTAATCGCCGAAGACGGCGATTTTCTCCCCTGCCTGAATGGCCTCAGCCATACGTGCTGCCGCCAAATCCATGTCACGTAGAACGGAGGGGTCCGGCAGAATGTCGCGCAGAGCAGGTTTTAAGAAAGTATCCGCTACCTCAGCATCTATGCCGCGCGCGGCCAGCACGCGCGCAAGAATTTCTGAAATTTCGAGCTGTTGCGCCAGAGCAAGAGCGGCGCGATCGTCCTCAAGACGGGACCGCCAACGTTTGCCCGAAATGGAGCGCGAGACTGAGAGAAAGGCGTCTTCCCTCTCCGAATCGGCCAACATGCTCGGATCTCCTATAGTTCAGTCCTTTGGTGGACGGCGGGTGAAATCGTGCTCGGCCTCAACCATCCGCAGTGTGCCGGTACCCGAGCGCATAACGACCGAATGGGTGTGTGCTCCGCCAGGAAAGCGGTGCACACCTTTCAACATGGCGCCGTCGGTCACCCCCGTCGCGGCAAACATGACATCACCGCCGGCGAGCTCGTGAAGGGCGTATTTGCGGTTGAAATCGGTGATGCCCATGGCTCGGGCGCGCTTCCTTTCTTCATCATTGCGAAATACCAAGCGGCCCATCATCTGTCCGCCAATGCATCTAAGTGCCGCTGCCGCGAGAACACCCTCCGGCGCGCCGCCAGTGCCGATATACATATCAACTGAACGGTTAAGGCGAGTCGTAGCGATAACGCCGGCAACATCGCCATCATGGATAAGTTGGATGCGCACCTTAGTTTCGCGTAGCTTGGCAATTAGTTCGCTATGACGCGGTCGGTCGAGAACCAGAACCATAAGATCCGTCACATCGCATTTCTTGGCCTTAGCTAGACGGTCCAAATTAACGGCCGGCTCGTCATCAATATCAATAAGTTCTTCTGGCAGCCCGTCCCCGATAGCGATTTTGTCCATATAAGTATCCGGCGCATTGAGAAAGCCCCCCTCCTCTGCCATGGCAAGAACCGCGAGGGAATTGGGCGCGCCGGTAGCGCAAATAGTCGTACCTTCCAGAGGGTCGAGAGCAACATCAACCTTGGGACCGTTCCCGGTGCCGACTCTCTCACCAATGAAGAGCATAGGCGCTTCGTCGCGCTCGCCTTCACCAATCACCACAGTGCCATCAATATCTAGAACGTTTAGGGCGCGGCGCATCGCGTCAACTGCCGCCTGATCTGCCGCCACCTCATCACCGAGGCCGGTCAGATGGGAAGCTGCGCGAGCGGCGGACTCGGTAACACGAACGGCGTCGAGCGCTAGATTACGGTCTAGGGAAACTGCTTCGGACATGTTGATTATTCCTTTTTGCGCCGGTGAGTGCACCTATGACAGATTGACTATGCGAATCATGCGCGGTGTCTCCAGTACCGTATTCAACCGATCCATGGCCGCAAGTGCCTGAGCCAACGCCTCCTCCTCCGCCACATGGGTGGTCAGCACCACCGGCACCGCCTCGTCTGGCCGGCGACCGTGTTGCAGTATAGATTCGACAGAGACCCTCTGATCGCGCAGGCAGGCGGTGATATCGGCAATTACCCCAGGTCGATCAACCACCATAAGGCGGATGTAATAGCTGCCAACATGACTTCCGGGCGGCGCATTCGGACGCGCCTCGAGATTAGCGACCGGTATTCCAAAAGTTGGCAGCACCAGACCGCGGGCGATATCAGCAAGATCAGAGACCACCGAAGAGGCGGTTGGTCCCTCACCAGCACCGGCGCCCTCGAAGGTTGTGGTGCCGATATAATCACCTTCTGTAACGACGGCATTCAACACGCCGTCGACATGAGCTATTGCTGTACGCTCCGGCACCATGCAGGGGTGAACACTCTGTTCAATACCAGATTCGCTGGCGCGTGCCACGCCGAGCAACTTGACGCGGTAACCCAATTCCTCGGCATATTGAATATCAAGCGGGTTGATATGGCGAATGCCTTCGATCTTGATTGCAGCGAAATCGACTGGGCAGCCGAACACAAGGCTGGTAAGGAGTGCAAGCTTATGCGCCGCGTCAATACCGTCGACATCGGTCGAAGGATCTGCTTCGGCATAGCCGAGCTCCTGAGCTTCCTTGAGGACTGTGTCAAAATTCCGCGGCATGCCCGCACGCACACCGTCGCGCATTTCGGTTAGGATATAGTTGCAGGTGCCGTTGAGAATGCCGTAAACGCCCGAAAAGCTGTTGGCCGTCAACCCCTCACGTAGCGCCTTGATAATCGGAATACCCCCAGCGACGGCAGCTTCATAACCAAGATTGATCCCGCCTGATTCTGCCAAACGTGCAAGTGAATTGCCGTGGTGGGCGAGGAGCGCCTTGTTAGCCGTGACGAGATGCTTGCCGTTCTTAAGGGTGAGCTCGGAAAGCTCTCGTGCCACACCATCGTCGCCGCCAATCAATTCGCAAACCACATCGATATCAGGATCCGTCGCCAGATCGCGCACATCGTCGTACCACTTTAGATCAGAAATATCTGTTGCACGATTGCGACTCCTGTCTTTGGCGCAAACGGCGACAACTACGAGCCGTTTACCTGTGCGTTTGTGCAAAAGATGGCTCTGCTCTTCAATCAGTTTCAAGACGCCACCGCCGACCACACCAAGGCCGGCCAATCCGATGCGCACGGTGTTGTTCACCGCCCTCTCCTAAATTCGTACATTACATTGTTGAGAAATTATAAGTGTTTGTTCTTGTCGGTATTTTAATATTCCAAATAGACATCCGCCCGGCGATTATAGGCTTCGCCTTCGGGCATATATTCATAGGCGATCGGCTCATTGTCCGAACGCGCGATGACCGTTACCGCTTCGGCTGAAACGCCGAGACGGGCCAATTCCATCGATACGGCCGTGGCGCGGTCAAGGGAAAGACTAAAATTAACCATCCGGTGGCTCTCAGAGCCCATATCACGTGTTCGCTGGCTGGAGTGGCCAACAACATGAACTGTTCCGCCAAATTTACGATGCAGTTTCACGACTTCTTTAAGGGTCGCACGGTCCAAAGAATTAAGAGAAGCCGAGCCGACCGCGAAGGGAATGCTCGCTGCCTGGAAGCTGACCGCGGCCTGACCGTTATCTCTGCTCTCTTGCATTGTGCGCGCCAGTAGTGTCGGCCGGGGAGAATCAATTTGCGCCTGACTCAAATCAGCTGTGTCTGATTCTTCCGCGCGTTCACGTACCAGCGCATTGTCACTGTTCTGTGCCGCAACCTGCTGTCGGTCAGTCACGTTATAAGTAGAACGGCCCGAGGAATCAAAGCGCTCGTTGAACATCGCACGGAACCGGCTAATCGTCATGACACCCGATCTCGAAGAAGCATGTCTTGCAGCGGCAACACGGGGCTCGCGCAAAACTCCAGTCTCGCTAGTTTCTACCAAACCCAGGGTGCGGT
>CAZUXZ010000077.1:0-15636 GCA_964624055.1 uncultured Rhizobiaceae bacterium
CCGGACATCAACGACGCAGGCGACTTCCGTACCTGCATCGAGAAGATCGAGGGCAACGCCGTAACCATCGCGGTTGGCGGTTGCTACCACAGCGCGTTTGCCGGGCTTCACGCCGTAAAGGCGGATCAGGCGCTGCGCGGCGGAGCCCAACATGATCCCCGGCAGATCGTTGTTATGGAAGATGAGCGGCTGCTCGTAACAGCCCGTTGCCACCACCAGTGAACCGGCACGCAACTTATAGAGCCGGTTGTCCTTGATCAGAGGTAACCAGTTGTCGCTGTACCAGCCGGTACACATGGTATCCGTCATCACGCGGATATTCTTTTCATCAGCGATTTCAGCGACCAGGTCGACGCGGATCTTTCCGCCGTGCTCGCCGGCACCGTCGAAGCGCGCGTATCCGAGCGCGCCGCCAATCTTGGCATTCTCATCGACCAACAGCACTTTTGCGCCGGCCTTTGCCGCCTCCAAGGCCGCCGCCATGCCTGCTGGCCCGGCACCGATCACGGTGACTTCGGCGAAGAGATATTTCTTATCGTAATAGCCATGCGGTGTTGCAAGATCAACCGTCCCCAACCCGGCAACGCGGCGAATCAGTTTGGCCCAGAGTGGCCAAGCCCAGCGCGGTTTGTAGAACGCCTTGTAATAGAAGCCGACCGGTAGGAAGCGGCTGACATGGCCAATCATCGCCAAGCGGTCGCTTTCCAGAGAGCCCCAATAATTCTGCGCCTGCACCTCGAGACCGGCTTCGATCGCGACGCAATCGGCAAGTGCGTTGGGTTTCTGGCCGACGCGCACCATGGTGTTCGAATCATGGCCGCACATGGAAAGTACGCCACGCGGGCGATGATATTTGAATGAGCGCGACATAGTGGTGATGCCGTTCGCAAGCAGAGCGCTGGCGATGGTATCACCGCGATAGCCGCTGACTTGTTCGCCTTCAAAGCGGAACGAGACCGTTTGCGAGCGGTCAATGAAGCTGCCAAAGGGTTCGCTCAAGCGTTCCATGATCAACGTTTCTCTTCAGGTGCTTCTGGGCGGGTGTAGTCGCGGCGCTCCTTGAAGAGTTCGTTTGGATCATAGGTGCGTACGATTTCGTCTTTAGCAGTATCGCGCTCTGCAATGAACCAATAAGCAGTGGCGACATGGCACCACCATTCCTTCACGAGGCCAGCCTTGTTGTCTTCGATGAAGATATATTCTGCCCATTCCAAATCCGTGCAGCGGTTGGGGTCGGGTTCGTCCAACACCTCGCCGCCATGGGCGAATTCCTGAATGTTCCGCCAACCATTGAGGGGGCATTGCATCTGTTTCATATCAGACCCTCACCGCTCCCTCAGTGCCCCACCGATGCGGCGCCTTTTTCGCCCACCAGGCTGAAATCTTCGAAGCGCGACAAGCGGAAGGGGGCAATTAGCGGGGGTACGCTGCCTGTCGCCAGCAGTTCGGCCATACGCTTGCCGCAGACCGGTGTCGCCTTGAAGCCCCAAGTGCCCCAGCCGGCGTCGATGAAATAATTATCAACCGGTGTCTCACCCATTATAGGAGCAAAATCCGGTGTCATGTCGGTCATACCGGCCCATTGCCGTAGGATCTGCACCTCAGAGAGGTGGGGGAGCAATTCAAGTACATGGCTCATCAGTCCCTCAATGAAATCGAGTGACGAGGTGGTCTGATAGCGCGGATAAGGATCGGTCGAGCCGCCCATGACGAATTCGCCCCGGTCGCTCTGCGAAATATAGACGTGCAGGCTTCCGGAGACGATGATCGGATCGAGCAAAGGCTTCATCGGCTGCGACACGCAGGCCTGCAGCGGAATTGTGCGGATCGGCAGTTTAATACCCGCGAGGCGCGCTACCTCGCTGCTCATGCCGGCGACTGCCTGGACCGCTTTGCCACACGCCACCGTGCCTCGGTCGGTCTCCACGCCAGTAACGCGTCCGTCAGTGATTTCAATACCTGTAACCGTGGTGCCCTGGTGAATTTCGACGCCGAGTTCAGCGGCGCGCCCTGCATAGCCCCATGCCACCGCGTCATGTCGTGCGATGGCGCCGGGTGGATGGTAGAGAGCGCCGAGCACCGGATAGCGCACGTCTTCGGATAAATTGAGCTGCGGGATGAGCCGGGAGAGATCTTCGCGATAGACGAGCTCAGAGTCGACGCCGAGATGTTTATTGACCTCGGCCCGCCAGCGCGAGGTGCGCATAGCCGAATCGGTGTGTGCGAGCGTAAAGTGGCCGCGTTCTGAATAGAGAATGTTGTAGTCCAGTTCGTTGCTGAGTTGGCGGTAAAGAGAAACCGATTCCTCGTAGAACGCTACACCCTCCGGCGTCAGATAATTTGAACGAATGATCGCCGTATTGCGCCCGGTATTGCCGCCGCCGATATAGCCCTTCTCGAACACTGCCACATTGCGGATGCCATGATAGCGCGCTAGGTGATAGGCGGTCGCCAGTCCGTGACCGCCGCCCCCGATGATGACTACATCGTAGCTCGATTTAAGCTCGGGCTGGGCGCTCAGGAAGCGCTTGCCCGGATAGCTCGACGATAGGCCGTATTTGATCAGTCCGAAAGGCATCGTTTTGCTATTTTTCTTTTGGCAGCGCGTTGCGTGCTATCAGAACTTGCGGTAGGCCTTATTTAGGTCAGTCATCGGGTGGCGCGGCGACATCTGAAACTTAATCAGCAATTCGCGCGCGATCATATCGCGCTCCTGCTGATTGTCAGGTAATTTTAAATCCTCCGGCACGGACACCCAGCCATTGATGTTGCGGTCGAACACCGCCGGTCGGCCTTCCTCGTAACCGAGATGGACATCCTCGAGCCAGTTGAGATCGTCCCAGCCCATGATTTCGATATATTTCTTCAGGAACGGCGTGAGGAGCGAATAGTCCGGTAGCAAGTTGACATCGTAACGATAACCGATGTGCTGGCCGATTTCCTTTTCGCGCGCGGAATCGAGGCCGCTCTTGTTAAGGAAATATTCGTCGTCCTGCGTGTTGTCACTCATCTGATCATCTCCCCTAATAGCGCGTCATTTCAGGCTGGCCAACGGTGTATTGCGAGCAGGCAAGTGGCACCATCGCTAAAGCCGAAGCCTCCATGGTGAGTGCTGCGAGATCTTCCGGCTCAAGGGAATGGACATCTGTCTTGCCGCAGGCGCGGGCCATCATCTGGCATTCAATAGCAAGCGTGTGTAGGAAGTTATAGACCCGCTCTGCCGCCTCATCCGGATCAAGGCGTTTGCGAAGTTCTGGGTCCTGCGTAGCCACGCCGACCGGGCAGCGCCCGGTATGGCAGTGATAGCAATAGCCCGCCTCAACGCCGATTTCGGTTTCAAAATCAGCCTCCGGAATATCCTTGTTGCAGTTGAGCGCCATCATCGCCGAATGGCCGATCGCTACCGCATCAGCGCCAAGCGCAATCGCCTTTGCGACGTCGCCGCCATTGCGGATTCCGCCGGCATAAATCAGCGTGATCTCGCCGGACTTGCCGACATCATCAAGCGCTTTTCTAGCCTGACGGATAGCGGCGATACCGGGCACGCCAGTCTCCTCGGTGGCGAGGTGCGGCCCGGCGCCGGTGGAGCCTTCCATTCCGTCCATATAGATGCTGTCCGGATCGGTCTTGGCAGCCATGCGCACATCGTCATAGACTCGCGCCGCACCTAGCTTAAGCTGAATCGGAATCTCACCATTAGTGGCTTCGCGGATTTCCTCAATCTTGAGCGCGAGGTCGTCCGGGCCGAGCCAGTCCGGATGGCGCGCCGGCGAGCGTTGGTCGATCCCAGCCGGTAGCGCGCGCATCTCGGCGACCTGGTCGGTTACCTTCTGACCCATGAGATGGCCGCCCAGGCCGACCTTGCAGCCCTGGCCGATGAAGAACTCGCAACCATCAGCGAGGCGCAGATGATGCGGGTTGAAGCCGTAGCGCGACTGAATGCACTGATAGAACCATTTCTCTGAATATCGTCGCTCGGCGGGGATCATGCCGCCCTCGCCGGAGCAAGTTGCCGTACCGGCCATGGTGGCACCGCGGGCAAGCGCGGTTTTTGCTTCGAAAGATAGGGCGCCGAAGCTCATACCGGTTATGTAGATTGGAATCTCGAGATCAAGCGGACGCTTGGCGCGTGGGCCGATTATGGTTCGTGTTTCACATTTTTCGCGGTAACCCTCGATGACGAAACGGGTCAGAGTGCCGGGCATGAAGGTAAGGTCGTCCCAGGACGGAATTTTCTTGAACAGGGACATGCCGCGCATGCGATAGCGGCCAAGCTCCGCCTTGATATGGATGTCGTCGATCACATCGGGGGTAAAGATAAAACTTTCGCCGAGGACTGATTTGTTGCGCTCTTCGCGGTTGCGTCTCATGTTTCTGTTCCTCTCCCCTAGAGCACGATTTTCTTTTCTGTGGGCTCAAGATTGTCGTAATTCCAGAGCTTCTTGCCGGCGACAATCTTTTGCAGGTTCTTTACCCCGTTCGGCGCCTTTAGGCCGTGAGCGGACAGTTTGCGCTCGAGCCAGTCGGCCTCAAGATCGGTAATCTCCGCTGGCACTGCATCGACGCCAAGAGAATCGATCTTGCCGCCGACATAGATGGTGCCGTCATACATGGAATCGCCGAGATTGATGCCGGCATCGCCGAGGATAATCATTCGCCCGCGCTGCATCATGAATCCAGAAAAGGCGCCTGAGCGGCCGCCGACAACGATGGTGCCGCCCTTCTGGTCAATGCCGGTGCGCGACCCGACATCGCCCTTGCACACGAGATCACCACCGCGAATTGCCGCGCCGAAAGTAGAGCCTGCGTTCTTCTCTACCACTACCGTGCCGGCCATCATGTTCTCACCGAAGGACCATCCGACCCGGCCATGGACGCGCACATTCGGCCCGTCGATCAAACCGCAGCCGAAATAGCCGAGGCTGCCGTCGAATTCGAGATTGAGTCGGTTGAGGATGCCGACACCGAGGGAATGCTTGGCAAGTGGGTTCTTGACTACGATATGGCCGTGGCCTGCCAGCATCAGTTCGCGGATCTTGAGATTTATCTCGCTTATCGGCATTTCGCCAGCGTCGAATTCCGTCTTGCTGGAAAAATCAACTTCGAAGCTTTCCGGATAGACGAAGTTGTCGCTTTCCTCGGGTGAAAAGAAGACTTGCTGTGTACGCCCGGAGAGTTGCTCCTGATGCAGCCCCATATCATGCGACTTATGCTGCCCGTCTAGATTTGCCATACCATGACCTCCCCTTCATACGGGTCCCAGGTGTCGATTTCGTTGCGGAAGACGCTGCGAATCGCCACTTCCTCGGAAGCGACGCCGACGAAGCTATCGCTCTCATAGAGCACCATCGGCTTGGCGGCCATGGTGTCCTTTGCCATACCCAGACTGTCGGAGGTAGCTACCAGATAAGTAAAAACCCCGTCGAGTTCATCGACCGAAAGGTCCATCGCTTCTTTAAGCGCCATACCGCTGGCCATGCGGTCCGCAAGATAAACGGCGATCAATTCGGAATCGCAATTCGACATGAAGCGGTGGTCGCGCCGCTCAAGCTCACGGCGAAAGGTCCAATAATTGGTGAGTTGGCCGTTATGCACCACAGCAATGTCAGAGAAGGGATAGGCCCAATAGGGATGAGCGGAGCGGATATCGACATCGGATTCGGTTGCCATGCGGGTGTGGCCGATAGCATGGGTGCCGTTGAAGGTGCCGAGGTGGTACTGGTTGCTTACTCGGGTAGCGTCTCCAAGATCTTTCACTAGCTCAAGTCCGCGGCCCATGGAGAGAATCTCCGCGCCTTCGATATCCTCAATATAGTCGGCGAAGCGTTTTAGTCTCGTCTGGTTGTCGGAGGCACCGTTGGCGAACTGCACTCGGTACCGGAAGGCATATTCGGTAGCATTCTCCTCCTCGATGATTTTGGAGCCGTCGCTTTGGATGCGCGCATCAACTTCGGCTTTGCGGCGTTTCACCTCGTCGTGAATATCGAAGCCATGAGCCATGTCCTCCTGCTCGGCGACCTTGAAACGGAGCATATAGTCGCCGTTTTGCGGCACACCATAGAGCGCAAAGCCTGTCGAGTCTGGTCCGCGATGTTTGAGTGCCTGCAACATCGACGTCATTTGTGAACCGATTTCGGCACTGCCGCCACGGTGAATTAATCCTGCGATACCACACATATCATGATGCTCCTTTTCCGCGCCGGTCTCCTAGGGCAGGCAGTCCAAGTAGCTGTCCATATCCCAATCGGTGACGGTGGCGTTAAAGCGCGCCCATTCGTCGCGCTTGTAATGCTCGTAAACCTTATACATCTCGCCCGGCAAGGCAGATTTGATTATCTCATCCTCGGCTAGTGCATCGAGCGCGTCACCGAGCGTCATCGGCAATCGCTCAACGTGCTTGCCGGCGTCCATCGCCTCATAAATGTTGCGCTCCTCCGGCTCGCCCGGATCGAGATTGCGGCTGATGCCGTCGTCAAAGGCCTTCAACACTCCGGCAGCAAGCAGATAGGGGTTCACCATGGAATCG
Organism: uncultured Rhizobiaceae bacterium; assembly: GCA_964624055.1. Classification (GTDB taxonomy): domain Bacteria; phylum Pseudomonadota; class Alphaproteobacteria; order UBA828; family UBA828; genus PTKB01. Next base: position 6,527 of record CAZUXZ010000077.1, read on the forward strand.
ACCGAGCGGTATTCGAATCGCCCGGGTGCCGAGACGCGAAGTCCGCAAGTGCGGTTCTGATATCCCCAATCGGCAAACACCGGTGCCCAGAAGCCGGTGTCCCAGAGACGGCGATAAGAATTGACCGTCGACGAACCGATGGCTGTGAGCGCCTGGATGTGTTCCATCACTCCGCCGATACATTGCAGACCCACAGGCCCCGGCTTTCGTTCGTCGATTGTTTGGTCCGGCATGAATAGATTGTCACCGCCCTTGGCGTACGAGAATACGTCATCCATGCCCGGCAGCGGCGATTGGTGAAGCTCGTTCAGCTGGTCCTTACCACCCCGCCAGAGTGATATGTTGTGATGGCAACCGCTTGCCGAGACGCCGACGAAAGGCTTCGACATGAAGCAGGCTATAACGCCGTGCTCACGCGCGACCTGGGCACAAATCTGGCGATAGGTGGTGAGCCGGTCAGCGGTTCTGAGCGCGTCGTCAAACATGAAATTCAATTCGAGCTGGCCCGGCGCGTCCTCATGATCGCCCTGGATCATGTCGAGACCCATGGCCTGGCTATATTCGATGACCCGCATGAAAATCGGCCGGAGTTCCTCGAACTGGTCGATGTGATAGCAATTCGGTTTGGTCACGCCGCCATCCGCTCTACCGTCCTCGCCGCGCTTGAGCCACATCATTTCCGGCTCGGCACCGCTTCGAAGCTGCAGCCCGTGATTATCCTGAAATTCTTCGTGAATGATGCGCAAATTGCCACGGCAATCCGAGGTCAGGTGGCCGCCCGGATTCTCGCGCTCCTCGCGGTTCCGAAAGCAAGTACAAAATACCCGTGCCACCCGTTTGTCCCAAGGAAGTTGCACGAAAGTTTCCGGGTCGGGGATGCCGACCAGCTCGGAAGCTTCCGGGCCATAACCGATATAGTCTCCCGCCCGGTCAAGATAGAGATTGGCGGTTGAGCCGTAGACGAGTTGAAAACCGCGTTCGGCAACTTGCTCCCAATGATCGGCTGGCACGCCCTTGCCAACGATCCGTCCGGTTACGGAAACGAATTGATAATAGATGTAGGTGATGCCGAGCTCGTCGATCTTTTGACGCACTAGACGCACGAGTTCGTCGCGACCTTCCTGCGCGACATGGGCTTCAAGATCGGTCATGTCGTATCCTCCCCTTTATCGTTTTTCTTTCGCGGTTGGCTTTATTCCGCGACGTTCCTTCAACTCCACGGGAACGGGCTGTTCGAAATCGGGTGTAGTTTACCTTCCGCGAAGCGCGAGAAGCGGAAGGGCTCAAGGAGCGCGCTTTGGCCACCCATCACTTCCTCGGCGACGAGCTTGCCTGCAGCAATCATCTTGTAGCCGTGATTGGAATCGGCAATGACATAACAATTCTCGCGGAACCGATCGAACACCGGAAAACTGTCCGCGGTAAAGGCGCCGATACCGCCGGACGGCTCCTTACGCCATTTGCTGATCTGCCCATGGTAGCGTTCTTGGCAAAAAGCAAGTGCTGAGCACCAGGTCTCGGCAAATAGATCATCAACAATGAATTCCGGCGAATCAGGGCCATAAGGGTCGATCGCTATTTTTTCCGCCGGGGTCTTCACCAGATAGGGTGCGGCGCCACCCTGAATGCCACCAAAATTAAAATCCGGTTTGTAATAGATGCCCCACATATCCTCGACAAGGACCCGACCATCGACATCGGATCGGAGCGGCACGTCTGTATCGACATGAATGACCGGCGGCATGTTGCCGTCGTCCGCCATTCCGAAGCCCGGTTCGACTCCTAGTGTGCCTTCCTGCAGGCACCAATAGACCCACATAGGAACGTCTTTGTGCACCTCACCCTTTGTGTCCTTCACGTCGATACGGTCTGGCAACTCAAGCATATTCCAGATGCGTGGTACCCAGGGGCCGGCTGCGACTATGACTTGCTCAACCTCGATGCGGCCCCTATTAGTTTCGATTGCTGTGATGGCGCCGGAATTGCTGCCGCTCTCCAGCCCTGTCACTTCGGTGCCAGACAGGATCCTTACACCTGCCGCCTCGGCCTTATCTGCAAGCCCGTAGAGCGAAGCGGTATTGTTGGCGTAGCCCCCGCGCTTTTCGTGCAGGATGGAGGTGATGCCCTCTGCTCGCCAATCACTGAAGATGCCGCGCATATAGTTTCGGCAAGCTTCTTCGCCCTCAATGAGTTCTGACTCGTAGCCAATCGCTTTTTGCTCGGCGGCTATCTGTGCCACATCGGCGTGCATCGATTCCGGGCTGATCTGCATATAGCCGACGGCATGATAATGATAGGCCTCTGGGTCGGTTTCCCAGACATCGACGCACTCCGCCATCAATTCGCGCATCGCCGGCTGGAAATAATTGTTACGAATCACTCCGCAGGCGATGCCGGACGCCCCCGAGGCAATGCTGCCCTTATCGACAATCAAAATGTCTTCGCCGCCGCCCTGGCCCTTGGCCTTAAGCTCGGTGGCGAGATGATAGGCGGTGCTCAGGCCATGGATCCCGGCACCGACGATAAGATATTTGGTTCGGGAAGGGGGCACGTTTGGCCCTCCCCGTAGCAGATCGACTTTGATACTGTCGGATGTGCCTTGTACCAATTATAAAATTGGTATAAAATTTGTCTCGTGTGCAAAACCAATATAATCACCTAGCCGCCCCTGTTCGTCAGATGATTGGGAAATTTGATAGAATTAAACCGATTTGCAGTGCCATTTGCAAGTCAAATTACCACAATATTGGCCTGACCAAATGAACGCGATGGTCGACAGCGCGCCGATGCGCCTTGCCACCGAGTTGCGCGAGAAAATTCTGCGTGGCCAGTATAGAGATGGCCAACGACTTCCCGCTGAGCGCTACTTGGCGGAGCAACATGGGCTATCGCGCGGAACGGTACGCGAAGCGCTAAGCCTATTAGAACAGGGCGGGCTGATCGCACGCCGCCGCGGGAGCGGCAACTATGTTACTGATCCGATGAACGGCAGCACAGGCGATGGTGGTGATCGCGACGATGTTGCGGAAATCACCAGTCCCTTGCAATTGCTTGAGGTGCGGCTTGCGCTTGAGGCGCAGATGGTCCGTCTCGCCGCACGTAATATGACAGCGCGCGATATTTCCGGTCTGGAGAATGCGCTGAAGCATATGGAAGGCGCGGAGCAAGACGAAGAGACTTTCTCCCATTGGGACAAGATTTTTCACTTAGCCATCGCCGAAGGCACGCGCAATCCGCTGATGATTACAATTTATGGCCAGATCAACCATGTACGCACCCATGACCGTTGGCAATCCGTGAAGGGCGCTATCCTCACACCGACCCGAATCCGAGAATATAATGCCCATCACCGCGAGATATTCGACGCCATCCGCCAGCGCGATCCGGAGATCGCTGTCGTTCGCATGAACAACCACCTTCTCCTCGCCCAGCAGGACTTGCTGGTTCCGCCGGGTGCCGTGGCTTGAGAGGATTCCACTTAATAAGCGTGTCGGTAGCGCGCGAAGAGCTGGTCCGGGGCGGTGCTACGGGCGTAATCCGCCTCCCAGCTCTTGATGCTTAGAAAGGTGTCATAGAGATCGTCGGCGAACCAGGTGCGTGCGACCTCGTCGGCTTTCAGCGCCTCCAGTGCCAAGTCGAGGCTCGTTGGCAGCGGGGTAATGCCGCACTCCACTCGCGCCTCTTCCGTCATACCGGCAGGATCAATTTTCGCCGGTGGCGGTAATGTAAATTCGCCGCGAATGCCTTCGAGACCGGCGCGTGTGAGGACGCCGAGGGCCAGATAGGGCGAGGCTGTGCAGTCGGCTGCACGCATTTCGATATTAAAGCCCTTGGCTGCCTTTTCTGAGTCGCGTGAAATACCCGGCATGATGCGGAGTGCCGCTTCTCGGTTTTGCAAGCCAATACAACGATATCCGGTGCTCCAATGATGCGACCCCAGTCGGTGATAGGAGACTGGTGAAGGCGCGGTAAAAGCGAGCACTGCCTCCATATGCTTGAGCACGCCGGCGCAAAACTGTGCCGCAGTTTCACCAAGGCCGAGCGGCCCGGTGCCGTCACTGGTGACGTTGTATCCCTGGCTGTCGGCGAGACTGAGGTGGATATGGCAGCCATTGCCGACATGATTCGGCGTCGGCTTGGGGGTAAAACTGGCGCGAAGCCCAAACCGGCGCGCTGCCTCGCGGACGATCTCGCAGGAGACGAGCGCTGCGTCGGCGGCTTTAAGAGCGGTGAGCGGGCGGCAACTTATCTCGTATTGGCCGCGGCCATATTCTGGCTCGACCGTCTCAGGTGTGACGCCGGCTGCGGTGAGCATACGCTCCAAACCGGTGAGAAAACCGTGCTTGGCCGCAGCGGCGCGGAAGGAAAAGGGTGCCTCCGGGGAAAAATTCTCGCTTTCAATGAGAAATTCAAGCTCGAAGGCAGCGACCAGTTCGAGCCCTGTTTCCGATTTAAGATCGGCTACTGCTTCGCGGCAAAACTGCCGCACACAGGCGTCCCATGCCTTGCCAGGCGCGGGTCGTGAATCGCAGATCACAGCATGAAGCGGCGGATGTTCGCCGTCGCCCGGGATTTCGAACTGCGTCTCGGGGTCGGGGATCTGGCGCACTTCGTCTATTGGCCCCCATGGATTGTCGGCGAGATGCTCGAACGGTGTCATAGCCTGCCCAGCGTTGGCCCAGCCAAGGCCGCTTTCCAGCCGTCTGTCAAAATCCGCAATCGGCACGCCCCTTGTGCGAGCCATGCCGACCAGATCGCTCCACATTAAATAGATCAATCCGTCTTTGCTCATCCGCCAAACTTTCTCCTCGTTAGCGCATTATGGCGCGGGCGAGAATGTAACCTAAATCTGCTGGTTTCGAAGCAATTCCGTAACTTGTTATTTTTGTTGGACGACTTAGTGGGAGATAACTTCAGAGACGGACCAGTTCGCGCGGACCAGCCAACCCGCGATAGGCACTGCAACGCCATCGCAACCGTATCAACGATGAATTGGTTTGCCGATAGTGGGCCATGGGTTTCGTGCTAGCGGCTAACGAGATTTTTAGTCTTATGTTAATCCTGCCCAATCCCCACGGCATCCGGTAATCTGTATGACACTTGCAGATCGGCAAAATGAATCGCAGTGCCGCTTTCTACTCTGGTGTTACCAAGCGCGCTGTCATTTCTATATTTGTTACCTACAGACGTAATCCTATATGCTTGATGCAACCGGGATATGATTATGGTCACGCCGTACTGTCTGTCGCCCCTTCGATGTCGTCTGCCACCGCCACGACTACACAACCGACGCAAAAAGCCGGTAGCGGTACAGCCTAACTGCTAGTCCTCATGGTATTCTCGTGGGCCCCATTCATAATTTACTGGAGCTAAGATCTTCTCCGATGCCGGAGTTGATATTGGGGTTCAATATAGGAATATCGGCGGAACGCCAAGCGTGGCTAGGCGCGGGCGGATACCAATGGAGATTCCAATGACCGATGCAGAGCGCATAGCGCACAAAGCCCGGGAGTCCTGCGACTTACGCGACCTTGAGCGTGGAGCAGGGCGATCGACGAGAATTTCAACTTTGTGGGTTCTGCTCGGGGCGAATACTTGGCCGTCCCCAAAGGCTGTAAGCGCGATTATCACCGCTGGTGCGCAACCGTACTTGGCGGCAAGGTCTTCGAGGGCGGTGATTGCGATAATTTGGCCGATATTGCATGCCTGGTCAGATTCATAGACGAATAGGGGACAACCATGAGCGCGCGCGATCCAGTTTTCGATGTTCTTTTCGAGCCAGTCCGGATCGGTCCTGTGACGGCGCGCAACCGGTTCTATCAAGTTCCTCACTGCAACGGCATGGGCGAGCGACAGCCGCGCGGCATGGCGGCGATGCGCGGCATTAAGGCGGAAGGCGGCTGGGCAGTGGTCTCGACGGAGGAGGTCGAAATTGATCACACCACCGATTTCACCCCGGCGATAGAAGGGCGTATGTGGGACGAGAGCGACATTCCCTATCATGTCCGCATGGTGGACGCGGTGCACGAACACGGCTCGCTGGCAGCCATAGAGCTCTGCCAGCAGGGCATTGCCTGCGCCAACTATACGAGCCGCGTGCCGCCGATGGGGCCGAGCGCCCAGGCGCTAGTAACGTTCGCGCCGCTCCAGGGCCGCGAGATGGATTTGAGCGATATTCGCGAGGTCCGCCGCAGCCACCGGGACTCGGCGCTACTCGCAAAGCGTGCCGGCTATGATATCGTCTATGTCTATGCCGGGCACGATCTCTCGGTAGCGCAGCATTTCCTGCTGCCGCGCTACAATAAGCGTAGTGACGAATATGGCGGCTCACTGGAGAACCGCGTACGCCTCCTGCGCGAGCTAATCGAGGATACCAAGGAGGCAGTTGGCGACACCTGCGCCGTTGCCGTACGCCTTGCGGTCGACGAACTGATGGGGTCGGACGGCATGCTGGCTGAGGGTGAAGCGCCCGAAGTCATTGCCATGCTCGCCGAGCTGCCCGATCTGTGGGATGTAAATATCAGCGATTGGGATAATGATTCGCAGACCGCACGCTTTGCGGAGGAAGGCTATCAGGAAGGTTATACCCGATTCGTCAAATCCCTTACTACCAAGCCGGTGGTCGGTGTCGGGCGCTACACCTCGCCCGACCGCATGGCGGCTCTTGTCGCCAAGGGGGCACTCGATTTCATTGGCGCGGCCAGGCCGTCGATTGCCGATCCTTTTCTACCGAAAAAGATCGAGGAAGGGCGGATGGAAGAAATTCGCGAATGTATTGGCTGCAATATCTGCGTCTCCGGCGACATGACTTACACACCAATCCGCTGCACCCAAAATCCAACCATGGGCGAGGAATGGCGCAAGGGCTGGCATCCAGAGCAGATAGTGCCCGCTGCCTCGAAAGACAGCGTGTTGGTTATCGGCAGCGGCCCAGCCGGCCTTGAATGCGCCCTTGCGCTCGGCCAGCGAGGCTATGGCGTCAGCCTGGCGGAAGCGAGCGAGGCGTTTGGTGGACGCATCCTTGGGGAATCGCAGCTACCCGGTATGGCTTCCTATCGCCGGGTTGTAGAATACCGCCTCACTGCTTTTACCAAGCTCTCCAATATCGAGACTTATCTCGCCAGTGAACTGGATGCGGATGCGGTTGCCACGTTAGGCGCGGATCATATCGTCATCGCCACTGGCGCTCATTGGCGGCGCGACGGTATGGGCCGTCATCAGCGTTATCCAATGGTCATGGCGGATGGCGGGTCAGCGGTCTTCACGCCAGACGACATCATGGCCGGGATTCTGCCGGCGGCGGGACCCGTACTGGTCTATGATGACGATGGGTACCTCATGGCTGGGCTGATCGCTGAGGCGCTGGCCGCCAAGGGTTTAGAGACGGAGCTCATGACACCCTACGCCATGGTTTCACCTTGGACCGAGAACACACTTGAGCAGCCCGCCATCCAACGCCGTGTGCTGGAGGCGGGAGTAACGGTAACGGTTGGCCGGCGGCTGGTTGCCTTTGCCGGTGCGGCGCGTCATGTCTGCGTCTATACCGGTGATGAACAGGAAAGTGCACAGTCGGCGGTGGTGATGGTTACTTCGCGGGCCTCCAATGACGAGTTGTGGCTGGAGCTGAGAGCGCGGTCTGATACGCCCTGGCGAAGTCTCACCCGTATTGGTGACGCACTGGCGCCTGCAACAGTGTCTCATGCCGTCTATGCCGGCCATCGCTACGCCCGGGAGTTGCAAGCAACACCGAGTAACGGCGCACCCTATAAGCGGGAACGGGTGGTGGTTTGATGGAGCACACTCTGCGCGAACTATTCCTCCTTCCTCCCAACTCTTCTTCCCCACCGGGTAAGAAGGGCTTGTGAAGTTATATGGGCGATCTAGGCGCATTTGGCCAACTCTTCCGCCGCGAGCACCGCGGAGAGGGATTCTTTTGTGAGCGGCGACGTTGGACCGCTCATCGCAGACGGTGTAGATGGCCAAATACTTAGTCTCGAACCTGAGTGCACTGCCGGCCGTTGAGCGTCAACACCCTACTGATATCGCCACTGGCAAACTCTTTACGCGCGGCGATACAGCGCTGGTTAAAACGCTAGACATGACCGACTATGAGATAGTTCCCGGCCAGCATGACGTCGCATAATCGCTCGTACTTCGCCACGGTGAGCGTCATAGCATCCGCCTCCTTTCACAAAATCTGGAGATTCCCCCTTCTTTCTTGATAGTTTGCGCTTTGTGTACAGGGAGCTACAAAACAATAAACCCGCAGGGAGATCAAAACCGGTATGAGCGAGATATTTGACCAAGTTTATGCGCGCGCGCTGGCCGAGCCGGAAGTCTTTTGGGCCGAGGCTGCGGAGGCCATCGACTGGGAAAAGAAATGGGACAAGGTGCTGGACGATACCCAAGTACCTTTCTACCGTTGGTTTGCAGGCGGCAGGCTCAACACTTGCTATAACGCCCTCGACCGCCATGTAGCGAATGGGCGCGGTGACCTACCGGCACTGATTCACGATTCATCGGTGACTGGCAGCGTCGCCACCTATAGTTATAAAGAACTGCTCGATGCAGTGGCGCGTTTTGCTGGGGCGCTCGCCTCGCGCGGTGTTGGCCCGGGCGAGCGGGGCATCATCTATATGCCTATGGTAGCTGAGGCGGTGATCGCCATGCTCGCTTGCGCCCGTCTTGGAGCAGTACATTCAGTAGTTTTCGGGGGCTTTGCGGCGAACGAGCTTGCCGTCCGCATCGACGATTGCGTGCCCAAAGTAATTGTTTCTGCCAGTTGCGGCATCGAGGTCGCCCGGGTGTTTGCATATAAACCGCTGCTCGATGAAGCCATTGAACTCGCTAAGCACTAGCCGGAAAGCTGCATCATTCTGCAACGCGAACAGACGGTGGCAGAGTTGACGCCGGGGCGCGACGCGGATTGGCGCGAGGCCGTGGCAGCGGCCGAACCGGCGGACTGCATCCCGGTCGCTGCGACCGATCCGCTCTACATTCTTTACACTTCGGGCACCACCGGGCAGCCTAAGGGCGTGGTGCGCGACAATGGCGGCCATGCGGTGGCGCTCCATTGGACAATGAAGAATATCTACGGCGTCAATCCGGGT
>CAZUXZ010000078.1:0-11926 GCA_964624055.1 uncultured Rhizobiaceae bacterium
GCACTTTGGTCATGTCTTCCCAATATTTTGTCGCATCTTCTTCGGCGCCGTCGAAAACATAATAGGTGTTGAGACGAACAAGGTCTGCGAGTCCAATCCCCATCTTTTCGAGGCGGCTTTTCATATTCTCAAACACATTACGTGTTTGCGCGCCGACGTCTCCGGCGCCGAGAACATTGCCCTCAGAGTCTAAAGTTTGTTGACCGCTGATAAACACCTGGTCGCCGATACCGACGCAATGAGCGAAAGGCGTTGCCCCGCGCCAATTCCAATCTTCACCGGTGGGGAATAGATAGTCCTTGGCCATCGCCGTTATGCTCCTTAATCAATCCGAACATTCGGATTTTAGCCTCAAGCCGATATCGATAAGCTGCGATGATAGGCGTGCAGCCGTCCGACTGCTGTGTTGGCGACGCCTTCGCTTTCGGGGAGTGCCGCGCAATAGGTCGCGATGGCTTTCTCCGCCAGTGGCATCCATTTGTCGATCCACCCCTGGATCACTGACTTGTTATCGCCATGGCTGGCGCAGAATTCCACCAACGCAGCACTCCAGCGGCGCGAGCGGTCACAATCACGCATTTGATTGTCGACGAGTGCGGCGAGTAAATGATCGTCGTAATGCCTCGCAGCAGAGCCGAGTTCGCGCATGGTCTCGTCGGCCGCAGGTTTCGCGACCAAATTTAGCGCGGTGAATGCCTCGCCCCAGTCATAGGTTGCGAGCATCAGTTCCATCAGCTCGCGGAGGCCCTGCAACGCTTCGTGCTTTTCCCAATGTTCGCGCTCCTTGGCTGCAAAGCTTCGCTCGGGATACGCTGTCTGCAATTCGCGGGTACGGTAGGCGATGCGTTGCAGCCAGCGAAATTCATCACCTTCCTGAAAACCCGCAGCGGCGGTCAGTGTACTCGCCGGCACGATCTGTAGGAGATAGGCCGCGCCCATCTGCAGTGCCGTCTGCAAATAGCGCCTGGGCGTATATAGATGCTCGAGCACATCAAGCCATTCCGCTTTCAGACCCGCGTCATGGCCGATCTCGTTGTGATCGTCGAGTAACCCGTCAACATAGCTTTCCTGAACGTCCTGGGTGCGGGTATAGACGCGGTAGATCAGTTGGTCCGGATCGCGGAACTCTTCCCAATCCTCATGTTGGAGCGGGCTATCGAAAACATTCTTGCGGTACCACTCGTTCATCGCCAGATCAGGAGCCGGTGACAATTCATAGGCTTGGTCGCGGTGGCGGTTGCGGGTCTGAAGATTGGTGGTGACGATTTCGTATTCGCTCGGCCGGCGTTTGTTCTTCGCTAGCTTGCTCCAGGTCTTCATGCCTCGGACATCGACGGCCATTGGACGAATTCTCCCTTAGCTATTTGCGGTCATTTGGAGAGGAAGAGCATTTTCTCGGTTTCAACCCGGATGAATCCCTCGAAGGAGGGCATGTTCTTCTCGATATCGCTGACTAGAACTTCGCGCCCTAGAATATCGCTCACGGTCGCCATGGTTAGCAGGCACTCGCCTTCGACTTTCACACGGAAATAGGATTCGTGTTCCTCAACTTCAATCTTGCGGTCCGCGTTGTCTTCGTGGATTGCCTCAATCACTGCTTCGCCGATTTCGCCGGCTCGCATTACGGGTCCGACAAATCTTGCTTGGGCGGCGGTGTCACTCATAACTTACCCTTCTGCGTATATGTCAAGCGCGGCCATTTGTACGATGTTAGCGCCTTTGAGAGTTGTGCCGTCGTCAAGCGGTTCTTCGGCGCCGTGAATTCTTGCCCTAAGGACTGTGTTCGGGGGAAAGGGCGCAACCAGAACGCCGACCAATTGATCTCTAGTTTTCTGGATGACGTCGGCGATCGTGTCGTCCTCGTCGACGACTATAACTTTGAAGCCATAGTCGCCTTGCAAGTTGCACGCTATGGGAAATTCGGCCATTGCGTCTACTCCGCCGCTGCCGGTGTGTCGTAACCGTCAATCCATTGGTAGTCGTAACCGCAAACGCCACGCTCAGGCTCGCTTTGGCCCATATAATTAAGGAAATCGTCCAATTCTGGACCAATCGTGCCGTCAAAGGCGCGATCAATGATACTCCGGTGACCTTTGTAGCGCGCCGGTTCCAGTTCGAAGATCCATTTGCACGGTTCGGAGCAGAAGTGATAGCGACGGCCGTCAAGATCGATATGGTAGTCCACCGGCGACCACTCGCCGCCGGCGATGCCCGACACTTCCAGTTGGCACATATTGCAAATTAAGGGCGGCGGGGCGGGTACAGTCTTTTCATAATGGCCATTGCGAATGTTTTCCGTGACCACATCCCAGCATTTGCCGAAAGTGTCGTTCCAGCCAGGATATTTCTCTTCCAGCCATTCGCGTTCCGCCGGCGAGACACTGGCGATTGGTCGCCACCACTGGGTCGCTCGGTAAACGTAAACGCCGATCTGTTGGGCATGATGGAAGGTTGCGATATCGTGTTTCAGATAATCCCAATACCATGGCAGAGCGAGGCCCATGGCTTCGACGGTACGGCCGAATTGACCGATGACCCACTCCTCCATGAATTCCTTGAGCGAATTTTCGCGATGCTCCAGCGGGGTGTAATAATCCATTCCGATGCCGCTCAGAGCTGAGAATTGTTTCCACATGCGCCAGAAGGAAATATCGACCATCTGCTGGGCTTCCTTCTTGCGCCCGTTTTCGCACAGTATGCGCACCAGAGGCTCGCCGATTTGGGCGTGACGCGCTTCGTCGGTCTGGATGCTTTGCAACATGGTGGCGAAGCTGTGATCGCCACATTTGGCGGCGTCCGCCGAAAGGGCGACAAATTGCAGATTGGTGAAGGATTGCTCCAGGCCCATATTGAGCATTACCCCAGCTGTTGTTCCATCGCGCGTGTGGGCAATGTCGTCGAGCGCGTGACGCAGACTGATGATGATCCAATTCTCTGTCTTTGACGATTTGTGACACCAGTCGAACACGGCGTCATGCTTGAGGAACTCATAGGCAAAATATATTTGGATTTGGCCGTGGCGAATTTCGTCGAGGGTGCCAAAAGTCGCCATGTTGCGCATGCCTGGCGCGCGGCCGAATCGGGACATCCGCCCGAAACAAGATGCCGAATGAAATTCCGCCCAGCACACGGCACTAAAATGGAGCGCCAGCAATGCTTTCCAATGGGGCGAGGCTTTCTTGAAGAATTCGGCCCGCGCTAGCGCCGCTTTTACCGAATAAGCTGCAACATCCTTGTCGCGCTGGGCGCGCACATAGTCTCGGTAAGAGACCTTATAAGGCTCGTCGAATGTCTCCCAAACTTCCAATGGGATGCCAAAATCTTCCGCCATGGTTTTCGGATAGAGCTCTTCTTCACTGGCATAGCTCGGTGTCCAGTTGGTCTCGCGTGCCAGGTCGTACCACTCTTCCATTTTCAACAGGGCCATCTTGCTCTCCTCACTCGGCGAACATCAGAAAACGAATACAGAGAAATATAACGTAATAATCGATCTTTAGTTAGGTTTGATTCAAATTATATGACGAAAACAACTTTTTAAGTGCCTATTTCAAACGATTTTCGTTCAGGTCTTTTGTCCCTTAAACGGGGAAAGGCCGGCAGGCGCGAAGTTGGCGAGGTAGCGGGTGAAGGGGCCTGGCGCGCGGCCTGCATCCGCCGCAGCATCGCTACGGGCGATGGCACTGCGCACCAGTTTGCCACCGAAATAGCGGATTGGCTCGGGTGGAAAATCGTGCCCTAGTGGTCGCACCAGGCCGCATTCCGACCATTCGTCCTGTTTTTCCAGGGCGAGGGAGGAGAGAATCTTGCCGCCGACATGGCACGGGCCGACACCATTGCCTGAATAGCCGACGCCATACAGCACGTTTGGACGGCCTTCGAGCGCACCAAAATAAGGTAGACCCGATTTGGATCGGTCGATTGGCCCCCGCCAACTATCGGCCGCGCGTACCCCTCCCAATTCTGGGTAGGTCCAACTCAGCCATTTGGCGACATCGTCGGCGAGTGGTGAGGGGCCGTCCAGCTTTGTACCGACATGGCCACCGTATGGCAGATTGCCGTGCATACCGCCCTTGCCAAAGGCGATACGGCCGTCGCGGGTGGTGCGGTAATAATGCACTAGCATGCGACCGTCGGAAATGGTCATGCCGTCGCGCCAGCCGATCTCCTCGAGGCGCTCAGGCACGGCGCTGGTAATGACGATATCACTCGACACCACAACGATGGCACGGCGGATAGGCGCAAAGCGGATACTCCATGCGTTGAGCGCAAGAATCACCTTGTCGGCGCGTATAATGCCCTGCGAGGTGACGACGACGGGCTGTGCTCCGTCCTTCAACTTTGTCATGGGGGTGTGTTCGAAGATGCGTACACCGCGCTCCAGCGCCACCCTTCGCAACCCGCGCGCCAACTCCGCAGGCTGCACGCTAGCGGCGGTCGGCTCGAAGATTCCGGCAAGATGTTTGCCGGACCCCGAGCGCGCGGCAACCTCCTCGGGTTGCCAACTCTTGAAGGGATATTGCTGATAGCGCCCCACGGCATCCATAGTACTGTCCCAAGAGTCAATCTGCTGCTCTCCGGTTGCAGCCCAGAGCCAGCCGTCTCGTCGGTAATGGGCATCAATGCCTTGCCGACGGCAGAACTCACCGATGGCGTCGACAGATTCAGCAGAAGCTTTGGCCAGGCGCACTGCTTCCTCGCCGCCGCATATCTTTTCGAGTGATAGGAATTTGGCCCACCAGCTCAAAACGAAACCACCATTGCGCCCGCTTGCACCCGCACCGCAGACGTCCTTCTCTATCAGTGCAACATCGAGGGAGGGATCCTGTTGTTTGAGTTGAATGGCGGTCCAGAGGCCGGTAAAGCCGCCGCCAACAATGCAAATATCGGCGCTGTTATCTCCGCCGAGCGACGGGCACTCCCTCTCGTCCGGGGCGATCGCCTCTTTCAACCAGTGACTGTTGCGGCGCGGATCCATCGTGGGCACCTAGATGGCGTCGGCGATGGTCTTGCCGAGTTCTTGGGTGTTTGCCTTGCCGCCGAGATCGGCGGTCAGGCCGTCGCCAGCAGCGAGCACCTTCTCAATCGCGTTGGTTACCGCCTTGCCGGCATCCGTATGGCCGAGATGGTCGAGCATCATCGCGCCAGTCCATATTTGCGCGATAGGGTTGGCGATGTTTTTGCCGGCGATATCCGGCGCCGAGCCGTGTACCGGCTCGAACATGGAGGGGTGATCCTTCTCGGGATTGATATTGGCGGCGGGCGCGAGACCCATGCCGCCGGCCACGGCGGCACCGAGGTCGGATAGGATATCGCCAAACAGATTGCTGCCCACGACCACATCGAACCAATCGGGGTGCTGAACGAAATGGGCGGAAAGAATATCAATATGGAATTGGTTGGTCTCAATGGCAGGGAAATTTTCTTTCATCGCCGCAAAGCGTTCGTCCCAATAGGGCATTGTATGGATGATGCCGTTGGACTTGGTCGCCGAGGTGACGTGCCCGCTGCGCTTTTCGGCCTGCTCAAAGCCAAAGCGCAGCACCTTGTCGACTCCTTCACGGGTGAATACACTCTCTTGCACTACCATCTCGCGACTGGTGCCGGCATAGATGCGTCCGCCCATCTCAGAATATTCGCCCTCATTATTCTCACGCACGATTACGAAGTCGATCTCGTGTGGTTCACGCCCAGCGAGCGGCGTGGTAACACCCTCCATCAGTTTGATCGGGCGGAGATTGACATATTGCTGGAAGGCGCGGCGGATTGGGATGAGAAGTCCCCACAGCGAGACGTGATCGGCAACGCCCGGATAGCCCACCGCGCCGAGGAAGATGGCGTCGAACGGGCGGAGCTGCTCAATGCCGTCCTCCGGCATCATGCTCCCGGTATTAGCGTATGCCTCGCACGACCAATCGAATTCTCGCCAGGCGAAGGAAATGCCGAACTGACCGCCGACCTTCTCCAATACGTTTACGGCCTCGGGGCAAACCTCTTTGCCGATGCCGTCTCCGGGGATGAGCGCAATATTGTAATTAGCCATGGCAGTCTCCATCATTAAGAGCCAAGATTATGCGCCCTCCGCCCGATGGTACAAGCCGTGTTGCCCGCTTTTTCCGGGGGATGATAGAAATGCCAGTATGAGCGCCGCAAAAAAGAAAAAGGTCGCACAAGATACGTATTTTCTGGAACACCAGGCGGGGCGTTTGATGCGGTGCACCTATTAGCAGGCGATGGCGATTTTCTCGGCCGGCACAACAGCTTGGATATTACGCCTATGCAATTCATAGCCTTACCCAATCTCGCAGATAAGGGACACTTGAGTCAGAACAATCTCAGTCGGGTGACGGCAGAAGCCGTGGATGAGGCGTTCGTCGCTGGTAGGATGTGCGCGCGGGTGATGCTGGACAAAGACTTTTTTTTCAGAACCTATCTCTCGCTGAAGGGTCGGAACGAGACTGTCGATGGCGATGCTGGTCTGCCAGCGGCGGGAGACGCGGCATGAGCAACGTAATTGTTGGCGTCGATGTTGGCGGGACGTTCACTGATCTCATTTATTTGGAGCCGGGTGGCGGCGATATACGTATTGCCAAGGTGCCGACCACGCCGGGCAATCAGGACAAAGGCTTTATGGCGGCACTTGGGGAGGTCCGGGCGGATTTGGCCGAGATCGTCAATATTAGCCATGGCACCACCACCACAACTAACGCTCTTCTCGAGCGTAAGCTCAGCACCTGTGGTTTGATCACTACCAAAGGCTTTCGCGACGTGCTCGAGCTCGGCCGCCGCACCCGTCCCAACTCCTACGGGCTCATCGGCCGCTTCGTCCCGCTGGTGCCGCGCGAACTGCGCTTCGAAGTGCCCGAGCGCATAGATGCCGAGGGGAATATTCTCACCCCGCTCGACGAGCATGCGCTGCACGCCGCGCTATGCGAATTGATCGCGGCGGGTTGCGAATCCCTAGTCATCCACTTCCTTCACAGCTACCGCAATCCAGTGCATGAAAAGCGCGCCGTCGAGGTCGCTCGCGACGTTTGGCCGAATGGTTATATTACTGCCGGCCACGCCATCCTTTCAGAATTTCGCGAATATGAGCGCGGGGTGACAGCTGCGGTGAACGCCTGCGTGCAACCAGTTCTGCAACGCTATCTAAAAAACCTGAGAAGCCAATTGGTTGAAGACGGTTTTCGCTACGAACTTCTGGTGATGCAAGGCAATGGCGGCAGCGTTTCCTCCGAGGTAGCCGCCGAAGTGGCGGTAAAAACGGTGATGTCTGGCCCCGCCTCGGGTGTCATGGCGGCGGCGGCAACGGCTCGCGCTGCCGGCATCGACAATCTCATCACCTTTGATGCCGGCGGCACCTCCTGTGATGTCGGTTTGGTGCAGGGCGGCGTGGCAGATGTGACTTCGGAAATGGAGCTGGAATACGCCATGCCGATTCATGTGCCGATGGTGGATGTGCACACCATCGGCGCCGGCGGTGGCTCCATTGCTTTTGTCAACGGGGCCGGCATGCTGCAGGTAGGACCGGAAAGCGCCGGCTCTGAGCCGGGTCCAATCTGCTACGGAAGGGGCGGCAGCCGCCCGACCATCACCGACGCCAATCTTCTGCTTGGGCGCCTCGATCCTGCTGGCCTGCTAAGCGTGGCGGGAGACGCGCCGATGGATGAGGTGTGCGATGCGGTGACACGCGAGATTTGCCGACCCCTTGTCCTCGACCTAGAAGAGGCGGCGGCAGCGATTATTAATATTGGTAATGATCGGATGGCCGGTGCAATCCGCATGGTAACCCTAGCGCGCGGCCATGACCCGCGTGATTTCAGCCTCTTCGCCTTCGGCGGTGCTGGACCGATGCACGCCGCGGCGTTGGCCCGCGAGCTCAACATTCCGCAAGTGCTGATTCCAGCCCGGCCCGGCATTACCAACGCTATCGGGTGTATTACCGCCGATCTTCGCCATGATTACGTCAACACGCTTAACATGCCGTTGTCCAATCTTGATATCTCCCGGGCGCGCTCCGTACTTCAGGCTCAGATCGACGAAGGTCACGCCGCGATCACACGCGACGGCGTCGCCGTTACCACGGTCGATAACCTCCATTTCGCCGATATGCAGTTCGAGGGCCAGACCCATCTGTTGACAGTTCCGGTGAGCGGCACGGGAGTCACGGTGGCCGATCTTCAGACTACCTTTGAGGTCGCCTATTTTGATCGCTTTCATGTGGAACTGCCGGAAATTCGGACGGTTCTAGTGAGCCTCCATACCGCTGTGATCGGACGCCGCCCAGTGGTTCCGATTGAAGCCCTGGCGGCTGCGGACGATGGTGCCTCACTCGCCGCTGCGCATCGTGGCGAGCGGCCGGTGTGGTTCAGTGGGGAGGCGCTGGAAACCCCGATTTACCAACGCCACCTGCTTCCGCGCGACATCTTGCTCGATGGACCGGCAATCATCGAGCAATTGGATAGTACGACCGTGGTCGAGCCAGGCGATCGGGTCACCATGGACCCAATCGGAAATCTCCTTATCGAGGTTGCGATATGAGCACTATCGATCCGGTCACCTTGTCGGTGGTGCAAAGTGGTTTGCAACAAGTTTGCAACGAGATGGACCTCGCCTTCGCGCGTTCGGCCTTCAGCCCTGTGATCTCCGAGGCGCTCGACCGCTCTGACGGCATCTATGCTAAGGAAGATGGCGCGCTTATTGCTCAGGGCGAGCTTGGTCTGCCAATTTTTGTCGGTACCATGCAGTTCTCTACTCGCAATGTAATCGAAACCGCCACTGACGTCTCGCCTGGCGACATTTTTGCAGTCAATGATCCTTATCTCGGCGGCACCCATCTGATGGATGTGCGCTTTCACATGCCGTTCTATTACCGAGGCGAACTCTTCGCCTGGCTCTCCAACACCGGGCATTGGCCGGACACCGGAGGTATGGTGCCGGGTGGCTTCTCGGCACACGCGACCGAAGTTGAACAGGAGGGGCTGCGCCTACCGCCGATCAAGCTCTACAAGAAGGGCGAACTCGATCAGGAACTTCTCTCAATACTCATGTCCAATATGCGCATCGCCGATCAGCGCATTGGCGACATCAAGGCGCAATCAGCGGCACTATTCGTTGGCGAGCGACGGCTGACGGCGCTTTTAGACAAATATGGCGCCGATTTGGTGAACGCAGTGATCAAGGAGATGCGTGTCCGAGCGGAGCAGCAGATGCAGGCGCGGATCGACACGATTCCAAACGGTAGCTATCGCGGCGTTGCCCATGTTGATTCCGACGGGGTGGTGAACGAGCCGCTCAAGATCGACATGCAAATCAAGAAGACCTCCGGCGCGCTTCATTTCGACATGTCCGGCTCGAGCCCTCCCTGCCAAGGGCCGATGAACAGCGTACTGGCGACCACTAAATCGGCGATCTATCTCGCCATGAAGCATATCTTCCCGGAAGTGCCAATTAATGCCGGTACTTTCAAGCCGCTTCATATCGCCGATCCCGAAGGTACCTTTCTCTATGCAAAATACCCGAGGCCTGTCTCAGGTTGCGCGGCGGAAGTAAGCCAGCGCATCGCCGAAGCGGTATTCGATGCGCTGGCCCAGGCCATTCCCGACCGCCTCTTCGCCGCGCCCGCCGGCACCTCGGGAAATTTTGCCCTGGGCGGTTACGATCCTGAGCGAGAGCGCGCCTATGTGCTCTATTTCTTCTCCGGCGGCGGCTATGGTGGCTCGCCGCAAGGCGACGGCCTAACCAATGGCTGTTCGACCATCGGTATCTCGAAATCCCAGCCGGTGGAGGTGCTGGAGCAGCGCTATCCGGTGCTATTCGATGAATACTCCCTGCGTGAGGCCTCGGGTGGGGCTGGCGAATATCGCGGCGGATTTGGCATCAACTATACCGTGCGCCTCAGGCGCGGTACGGCGCGCGCCTCTATAGTGATGGATCACGGCCGCTTCGGGCCTAATGGCATGGCTGGCGGTGACGCTGGCGGTGTTAACAGGGTGTGCGTCGTGCGCGCCGACAGCAATTACATTCCGCCGCACCTCTCCAAAGATCAGGGCATCGAGCTCTCTGCCGGTGAAAGCGTGCATATCTCAACCCCGGGCGGTGGCGGTTATGGTAACCCCTACTCGCGCGATCCGGAATTGGTGCTGAGCGATGTCAGGCGCGGTTATTACACGCCAGAAAAAGCGGAACGCCTGTTCGCCGTCGTCCTGAAGGGAAATCTATCGGCCGTGGACGTTGATGCCACGACCGCTCTACGTAGTAAATAATCTACGGCATGGCCGTTATGCCACCATCGACGATTAACTCGGTGCCGGTGATAAAGGATGCCGATTCTGAGAGCAGAAAGAGGCAGGCATTTGCCATATCTTCTGACGTGGCGAGGCGTTTCAGGGGTACGTAATCGGCGATCGTCTGACCCATCGCAGGATCGTCCTGCCAGCGCTGCTGCATGGGCGAAAGGGTTGGGCCGGGTAGGATCACGTTTGAGCGGATCTTGTCGCCGGCGAACTGAATGGCGAGGGACTTGGAGAGCGCCAACATTCCTGCCTTGGAGGCCTGATATGCGTCCTGCGGCTGGCCGTCGCCGCGCAGACACTGAATGGTCGAGAAATGTACCATTGCGCCGCCACCAGCACGTTTCATCAAAGGCACGGCATGGCGCGACGTGTGGACCATGGATTTGAGGTTGATGTTGAACACCCGGTCCCACACATCAAGATCAATATCGACGGCGGAAACGTCAGTTTCGAACCATAGCACGCCGGCGGCATTGACGAGATAATTGAGTCGACCAGAGGCCTCTGCGCGAGCCGCGATCGCTGCGGAAACGGCTGCCTCGTCGCTGACATCACCCTGAACATAATCGGCGCCGGCGGGTAAGTCCGCTGGGGTATCCTTGAGGTCGAACAGTGTCACTTCCGCGCCGGCTCCGAGCAGGCCCAATGCGGTGGCGAGACCGATGCCTCCACCCGCGCCAGTTACAAAGGCGCTCTTGCCCGTAAAGTCGGCGATCCAATCCATGCCGCTACCCTTCGTTACTATGGTTTCGGCGTCTATTGTAGCGCCTTTTCTCGCCTCACATGCGGATCATAGGCGAGATTGGGTGAGAGCCAGCGCTCCGCTTCCTGGATTGCGATGCGCTTCCGCGTGGCGTAGTCCTTGATTTGATCGCGTTCGATCTTGCCGAGCCCGAAATAGCGGCTTTCTGGATGGCTGAAATAGAGTCCGCTGACCGATGCCGCCGGGCGCATAGCATAGCTTTCGGTAAGCTCAATTCCGGCATTATCCTCGGCCGCGAGCAGCCTGAATATAGTGCCTTTTTCGGTATGGTCGGGACAGGCGGGATAGCCCGGTGCGGGACGGATGCCGGTATAGTCCTCGGCAATCAGGCATTCATTGTCGAGTTGCTCGTCTGGCGCGTAACCCCAATATTGGATCCGCACCATCTGATGCAGGCGCTCGGCGAAGGCTTCGGCGAGGCGGTCTGCCAGGGACTTGACCATGATGGCATTGTAATCGTCCTGCGCCTCCTCGAAGCGCCGCGCGATGGCGTTTGTTTCAGCGCCGACGGAGACCGCGAAAGCGCCGAT
Organism: uncultured Rhizobiaceae bacterium; assembly: GCA_964624055.1. Classification (GTDB taxonomy): domain Bacteria; phylum Pseudomonadota; class Alphaproteobacteria; order UBA828; family UBA828; genus PTKB01. The sequence continues at coordinate 11,586 of CAZUXZ010000078.1, forward strand.
ATAATCGGCGACGCCACTTTCTTTCGGCGCGATGAAATCAGCGAGCGACAGATTGGCGCTGCCCACATTGCGGGGCATTTGCTGACGCAGGAAATGCAGCGTGGCGGACGGCTTGTTTCGTCCCTCGTCGACATAGACCGAGACATCGTCTTCTCGTACCTGGTTGGCGGGCCAGAATCCGACGACGCCCCGCGCACTGAGCCATTTTTCCGTAATGATGCACTTCAGCATAGCGCACGCGTCGGTAAATAGCTCTCGTGCGGCCTCACCGATGCGTTTGTCATCGAGAATATGCGGGTATTTACCAACCAGATCCCAGGTGCGGAAGAAGGGTGTCCAGT
>CAZUXZ010000079.1:0-24509 GCA_964624055.1 uncultured Rhizobiaceae bacterium
TGTGACCTGGCTATGGGGCGGCTTCTCCGTCGACAATCCGACGCTCAACCGCTTCTTCTCGCTACACTATTTGTTGCCGTTCCTGCTTTGCGGTGTGGTATTTCTGCATCTCTGGGCGTTGCATCACCGCAAATCGAACAACCCGCTTGGCATTGAAATCAAAAGCCCGAAGGACACTATCCCCTTCAGTCCCTATTACACGGCGAAGGATATGGTTGGCCTCGGCGTAATGCTTTTTGTGTTGGCGATTTTCGTCTTTTATCTGCCGAACTTCCTCGGCGAATCGATCAACTACATCAAGGCCGATCCGCTGGTAACGCCGCCGCATATCGTGCCGGAATGGTATTTCTTGCCTTATTACGCAATCCTGCGCGCAGTGCCTGATAAGCTTGGCGGCGTGGTTGCTATGGTGGCCTCGATCGCGATTCTCTTCGTCCTACCCTGGCTTGACACCTCCAAGGTCAGGAGCGCTCGTTTTCGCCCGATATACCGGCAATTCTTCTGGATTTTCCTGGCCGACTGTATAGTTCTCGGTTGGGTTGGCGCCAATCCGCCGGAAGGCTCTTTTATCATCATCGGGCAGGTCTGTACGGTTTATTATTTCGTTCACTTTCTGATCATCCTGCCGCTCCTCGGTAAGTTCGAGCGTACCAAGCCGTTGCCTGAGAGCATACATCAGGCGGTGTTGGGCAAGAAAGGTGACGGCTTCGGAAGCGGCGGTGCTCCACCGGATTCGGCTGCTCCACCGGGCGGTAGGGGGAGTTCGTGATGCGCGCCCGGTTGATCGCCATCGCCGCCTCGCTTGGTCTGGCGTTGGGGCTGGGGGGCGCTAGCACGGGCTACGCTGCGGGTGGCGCAAAAGAGCCGCCGGATCACGAGTGGAAGCATACCGGCGTATTCGGCACATTCGATCGGGCTGAATTGCAACGTGGTTTCCAGGTCTTTCAGGAAGTCTGCGCGAGCTGCCATTCGCTTGATTATATCGCCTTCCGCAATCTAGCCGAGATCGGTTTCACCGAGGATCAGATCAAAGCCATCGCTGTGGAGTATGAAGTCGAGGATGGGCCTGATAACGAGGGTGAAATGTTCATGCGTCCGGCCAAGCCGTCAGATTATTTCCCCGCGCCTTTCGCCAATCCCCAGGCTGCACGCGCCTCGAATGGTGGCGCTTACCCGCCCGATCTCTCGCTCATCGTCAAGGCGCGTAATAATGGTCTCGACTATCTCTATGCGATTTTGACTGGTTACGAGGAAGAGCCGCCGGACGGTTTTGAACTAGCCGAGGGTATGAACTACAATCATTACTTTCCCGGCAATCAAATCGCCATGCCGGAGCCACTTTATGAAGAGGCAGTGGAATATGCCGACGGGACCGAGCCGACCCTAGAGCAGTTGGCTCATGACGTTTCCGTTTTCCTCGCGTGGACGGCGGAGCCCGAATTGGAGGTGCGTAAGCAGACAGGCCTTAAGGTGCTGATCTTTATCGCTATCTTCACGGCGCTGCTTTACATCATCAAACGTCGGATCTGGGCGAAACTGCACTAACCTTAATAAAGAAAAGCCCTTCTTCACCGAGGGAAAGAGAAGTTGGAGAGATGGGTTAGGCTCAAGCGCGCGAAGCGCGCTTAGCTTCCATATGTCTATTCCGGCTTCACAGCTTTGATCCTCGCCGAGGCGACATAACCCTCGATGCCGTGTCCCGGTGCCCAGTCGGCGATGAAGGCGCGGCTTTCCTACTTCACATTGATATCGGGCGCGTTGGATCTGGCCGTCTCAACGCGACAGAACGCGGCCGGCAACGGCCTCAAGTTTAACCAGGAGGTCATCGTCTCGCACTTCTGGGGCAGTCATCAAGGCGTTTTCCAGCGCCTGGTCGCAGCCTTTCTCGCAGGGTCCGCGCTCAGCGGCAAGCGACCCTGCCAGTGCGATCACCAGGTTGCGGGCATGGGCTGCATTGTCGTTGACCACTTGGATCACGGCTTCGACGGTCACATTGTCATGATCCTCATGCCAGCAATCGTAATCGGTAACCATTGCTACGGTGGCGTAGCAAATCTCGGCTTCACGAGCGAGCTTTGCCTCTGGCATGTTTGTCATGCCGATGACGTCGCAGCCCCAGGCACGATAAAGCTCAGATTCGGCGAGCGTCGAAAATTGCGGCCCCTCCATCACCAAATAGGTGCCACCTTTGACTGCACGTATATTGGCGATACTGGAGGTGGCTTGCATAAGGTGTTCGCCTATGCGTTCACAAACCGGGTGGGCCATGGAGACATGGGCGACTAGTCCGCTGTCAAAAAAACTTTTGTCCCGTTTGATGGTGCGGTCGATGAACTGATCGACGATCACGAAATCGCCGGGCGCCAATTCTTCGCGCAAGCTGCCTACAGCGCTCAGCGAAATGATATCGGTGACGCCAGTGCGCTTCAGGGCATCGATATTGGCACGGAAATTGATTTTGCTGGGCGGGATAAGATGGCCGCGTCCATGGCGGGGCAGAAAGGCCAGATCGATTCCCTCAAGGTTGCCGAGCAGAATTTCGTCCGAAGGTTCGCCGAAAGGCGATTCGACCCGCACCCATTCAGCGCCCTGGAGTCCGTCGATTTGGTAGAGCCCGCTGCCGCCAATAACGCCGAGGCGGACCGTGCGGCTTTCCTGGGACATCCCGTTTAGCCCAGATGTTCGGCAAAATGTGCTATGGTGCGTTCGCGCGCGAGTGCGAAAGCAGCCGGGTTGTAATCAGCGCGCTGATCGCAGTTGAACCCGTGTCCGGCACCCTCATAAACGTAAATTTGCACATCTGCATGCGCCTCCCGCAAGCTATCTACGATGGTGAGAGGGATGCCGGAATCCTCCGAGCCGAAGTGCAACATGGTGGGAGATTTAGGCTGCTCGTCATTGAACTGGCTGATCTGGCCACCGTAGTAACCAACGGCGCAATTGGTCTCCAGGTGGCAGGAGGCAAGCCAAGCAAGTGTCCCTCCCCAACAATAGCCAACAACGCCGTTTTTAGCGTCTGGCCCGAGACTCGTACGCAAACTTGCGAGTCCAGCCTTCATGTCGGGCAGCGGGGCATCCCAGCCGACTTCGTCCTTAAGGGCGCGGCCCTCGGCAACGGTTTCAGTGGTGTAGCCAAATTCCACCTTTCGCCGCTTACGGTCAAATATTGCTGGAGCGACAGCGAGATAACCATCCTCGGCGAAAGCATCGCACACGCCGCGGATATGGCTGTTGACGCCAAAGATTTCCTGCAGCACCAGAAGCCCCGCGCGGGGTGTGCCCTCGGGTGCAACGCGATAGGCATCAAAGGCGTGCCCATCTTCCGCGGTTAGTTCTATAAAGTCACCCATTTCGGTCTCCCTTGGACATGCCGTCTTCGCTTCAATAGCAGATTTTACACGTTGAAGCGAAACAGGATCACGTCGTTTTCCGCTACTTCGTATTCCGCGCCCTCCTGACGCATTTTGCCGGCTGCCTTGGCCGCCGCCTCTCCGCCCGCTTCTACATAATCGGTGAAAGAAATAGTCTCCGCGCAAATGAAACCGCGGGCCATGTCGCTATGAATCTTGCCCGCTGCCTCGCGCGCATGGGTGCCCTTGGCAATGGTCCAGGCGCGCGCTTCCTTAGGCCCGGCTGTAAAGAATCGAATGAGGCCAAGCATCTTGTGGCCGGCATGGATGACGCGCTCGAGCCCAGACGTCTCAATGCCGAGATCATCGAGAAAGACGCGCTTATCATCGGGCTCGCCAAGGGATGAGATTTCCGCCTCGATGGCGGCGGAGATGATTACCGTTTCAGCACCCTCTTTCGCCGCGTGGAGGATCACTGCCTCGCTAAACCGATTGCCGGTGGCGGCGCTCCTCTCGTCAACATTGCAGATATAGAGTACCGGTTTGTCGCTGAGGAGATGCAGCATTTTGAGTCGTGGCTGATCCTCTGGCGTTAATATCAGGCCGCGTACCGGCTTGCCATCACGCAGGCGCATAAGCACCCGTTCGATCAGCGGTTGAAGCTCCTTGGCCTCTTTGTCACCGCCGCGGGCGCGTTTGATCACACCTTCCGCCTGGCGCTCGACGCTTTCGAGATCGGCGAGCAGTAGTTCGGTTTCGATCAGGTCGATATCACGTACTGGATCAATGGGTCCCTCGACATGGCTGATCTGGTCGTCCTCAAAACAGCGCACCAGCTGGAGGATGGCTTCGACCCCTCGGATATGCTGGAGAAATTGATTGCCGAGCCCTTCGCCCTTGCTCGCGCCTCGCACCAGTCCGGCGATATCCAACACCTCTAGCACCGTAGGCACGACCGTGGCTGATTTAGCAACCCGGGCAAGAGTTTCAAGCTCGCTGTCCGGCACCGGCATGCGACCAGAATTGGGCTCGACTGTGCAGAACGAATAATTGCCGGTCTCCGCCTTGGCTGCATCGCTCAGGGCGTTGAACAGGGTCGACTTACCGACATTGGGTAAGCCGACGATACCACATCTAAATCCCATCTTAGCGTGATTCGGTTTTTTCCGGCGCAGTGTCGACCGCTGCCGGTTTCGATTTCAGCGTTTTTGGCGCCGGCGCCAGTAAGGCCACGCGAGTCATATATTCGGCTTTGTCTTCGGCGAGTAAAAGCGGCAAGGCCTCGGCCGTTGCATCAACCAGCTTCTTGACCCATGCCATCTCGGCCTTGGTAAAATCGCTCAGCACGTAAGCTGATACGAGATCCCTGGCGCCTGGGTGGCCAATGCCCATACGCACCCTCCAGAAATCTGTGCCAATATGGGCGCGCGCGCTTTTCATGCCGTTATGGCCGGCGGTGCCGCCGCCGAATCGTATACGCAACTTGCCGGGTGCCAAGTCGAGCTCGTCATAAAAAACGAATAGGTCAGATGGCTCGATCTTGTAATAGCGGAGCACCGCACCGAGCCCACGTCCGGAATTATTCATGAAGGTGGTAGGTTTGAGAAGAGCCACGTGCGCTTCGCCAATTCGCCCCTCGGCGATATCCGCCGACAGCTTGGAGCGGTTACGGAAGGATTCGAAGCCGTGCTTCTCGGCAATACGCTCTGCGGTCATATAGCCGATATTGTGTCGGTTGCTGGCATAGCGGGCGCCCGGATTTCCGAGTCCGGCGAAAACATACATGACCGTTCACTTAGGCCAGTCGGCAGACCGTACGATAATCAGGACTCTGAGCCTTCTGCTTCTTCCTGGCTCTCCTCACCGCCTTCACCTTCGGCGCCTTCGCCTTCAAGGCCTTCCTCGCCTTCCTCACCTTCCTCGCCTTCCTCGCCCTCTGTCTCCTCTTCCTCAACATGGATGGTCGGCGCGGCGACGGTGGCGACAGTGAAGTCGCGGTCAGTAATGGTCGGGGTGACGCCTTCGGGCAAATCGATATGGCTGATATGCACGCTATCGCCAATATTAAGACCGGCTAGATTGATCACTAGTGCGTCTGGGATGGATTCTACCGGGCAGAGCAGCTCGACTTCATGTCGTACCACATTGACCACGCCGCCGCGCTTCAGGCCCTCGCATTCTTCATGGCCCTCAAAGCGTACAGCGACGAACACAGTGATCTTGGCGCCCTTCACATAACGCAGAAAGTCGGCATGCAGGGGCGATTCGGTGACTGGATGGAGTTGCACCTCGCGCGGAAGAACCCGCAAGGTATCGCTTTCCATCTTAAGATCGTAAAGCCTGGTGAAAAAACCTGGGCGGCGATACTCCTGTCGGAATTCCGAAAGGTTGAGGGAAACGGGAACCGGACCGCCGTTGCCACCGTAGATAATGGCCGGCATGCGACCTTCGTTACGCAGGCGGCGCGCTGGGCCCTTGCCGCTCAACTCGCGCGCTTCGGCACTGATTGCGTTGTTATCGCTCATGATCACTTCCTTTGAGGTTCGCCGCGAGTTTGTAGCAGGTCCCGCGCTCAATTGAACAGACTAGAAACGGAGCTTTCGGCGCTGATGCGCCGGATAGCTTCCGCCATTAATTTCGCGATCGATAAAATTTTGACGCTCTCGGAGATGCGCATCGCCTCGGTCTGGGCGATGCTGTCCGTAACCACGAGGGTGCTCAGATCGGAGGCCGAGACGCGTGCCACCGCGCCGCCAGAGAGTACCGCATGGGTCACATAGGCATGAACCTCGCTCGCGCCGGCCTGTTTGAGGGCGGCGGCGGCATTGCACAGGGTGCCGGCTGAATCAACAATATCGTCGACCATGATACAACTACGGCCGGTAACGTCGCCGATGATATTCATTACTTCGGACACACCGGCCTTCTCGCGCCGCTTATCAACGATAGCGAGATCTGCCTCGAGCCTCTTGGCCACCGCCCGGGCGCGCACCACGCCGCCAACATCGGGTGAGACAATCATCAGATTGCCGTTGGTAAAGCTTTGCTGGATATCGCTGATCATCTCGCCGGCGGCATAGAGATTATCAACCGGGATATCGAAAAAGCCCTGAATTTGACCGGCATGAAGATCGAGGGTTAGTACCCGATGGGCACCGGCCGCGACGATCAGGTTTGCTACCAACTTTGCCGAAATCGGCGTGCGGGGCGAGGATTTGCGGTCCTGGCGAGCATATCCGAAATAGGGCAGCACCGCCGTGATGCGCTTGGCCGAGGCACGTTTGAGCGCATCCAGGCAGACCAAAAGCTCCATCATATTATCGTTCGCCGGCGACGAAGTGGATTGGATAACAAAGACATCCTCGCCGCGCACGTTCTCGTGGATCTCGACAAAGATCTCATTATCCGAAAAGCGTCGGACCGTGGCTTTGGTCAGCGGTATATTAAGCGAAGCGGCGATGGCTTCGGCGAGGGGCCGATTGCTGTTTCCGGCAACAAGCTTCATTGATTTCGTTCTCCAATAACGGTCTGGCGACGGTCTATATCAAGTGACCGGCCGTTCTTGCAACGTACCCATGGAGGTGCCTCATCGGCGTCGCGGAATGTATCAAGCTGGTTTAGGGCTGTAAACGCCCTTCACCGCGATAGAATGCATTCCGGAGGAGCTTATTCTAGCATGCCAAGGCGGGTCAGCATGGCGATCACTCCTTCCGCACCGTTTTCTGCCACGATCCGTGCCACCCCACCCCAGTGTTCGTCGATCGTGCCGGCCAACACATTATTGCTCTGGCTCACCGTGCCGAGTCGCGCGCCATCGGGCGCGAGTACCGTCCAATCCACTTTCACACTCTCTTGTCCGACCAATTTCGCCGAGGTCACATGAACGCTGCCAAGCACGAGATAGGCGCCGTTTTAGAGGTCGTTGATGGTGGTAACGCCTTTTGCCGCTAGCGCTTGGCGCATGGCACTGGCAAGGGCGTCGCGGCCGTCGCCCGGCGCGCCGTCGACCGCCGGCACGATGAGCTCTAGGCGAGACGCAGTCGCCGCCGGCGGATTGAGAAAATCGGCGAAGAGCTGCGCCACCCGCTGGGCGCCGACCTGGTTTCTTGCCTCAACGGAGCTAAAAAGGATTTCGCCGTTGGGTGCGGTCAGTAACCAGCGAAGCTCGCCACTCTCAGTAGGATGAGCAGAAATTCTGAGGCTTGCTCGGCTCCACGCCAAGCGGCTGGCGGCGATATCTTTTGCGTGGAGCGCTGTCACTAGCGCTTCGGTCAACCGCTCGGCCTCTTCCGCCTCTAGACCAACGATGGGTTGGACGAAGATACCTGCGCGCTTGCCAATCTCTTCTTCAGCGATATCGGGTAAAGATTTTTCCGTTGGTTGAAATGGGCGCGGTAGATAGCCGCAGGCGGCAAGGGCCAAGATGCAGACCAAGACGGCGACCAACCAAGGGCCGCCACCGTTACATAAGGACACAACCGGCGACCATGCCGATAAAAAGAAAAGCGCCGAACATGATCATGTATGGCATCGGCTTCAGCCTTTCAGCGTGATAGCCGCCAACAGGCGGCCATAGTCGCATTCGCCCTGATGGCTGTTGCGCCGATAACTGAAGAAATGCGTCTCCTCTGTATAGGTGTCCCTCCGCAGGGAGACAACCTCCGAGAGACCGAGAGCTTCAAGCCGGCTGGTAACATAGCCGGGCAAATCAAAAAGATAATGTCCCTCTCGCGAAGCAGGGCGGAAAAACACCTCAGCACTAGAATCCTGGGCAAGAAAGGGGATGGGAAATTCTCTTCCGACTTCGAAGGATTCGGGACCTATGGTAGGACCGATCGCGGCGCGAATTTTGGCGACCTGGGCGCCGAGGCGACACATGCCGGCGACGCCGGCCTCAAGCACGCCGCCGAGCGCGCCGCGCCAGCCGGCATGGAGCGCACCGATCACATGGCTCTCGCCATCGGCAAGCAGCACAGGTGCGCAGTCGGCAGTGAGAATGCCGAGAACGACGCCGGGCGTGCTGCTAACCAGCGCATCGGCCTTAGGCGAGTCCTCTCGCCGCCAGGGGCGCGTTACCTCCACCACGGCGTCACCATGGATCTGATAGGCGGTGCAGATATCCTCCGCCGTACGTCCAAACGCGCGCGCTGCGCGGGCGCGATTTTCGCGCACCGCTTCTTCATCATCATTCGAGCCATAGCCGCAATTGAGTGAGGCATAAAGGCCTTTGCTGACGCCACCGGTGCGGGTGAAAAAGCCATGGCGCACGCTATTTTCGCCGCGGAGCAAGTCATGTTCGAGAAAATTTACCATGCGCTAACGCTTTACGTCCGGTCTGCCGTCGCCTGGTTCTCGAAGCCGGCGGGCACCGGCGTGCCGTTGACCGTCAACGCCAAAACCTTAAAGAGGTCACCCATCTGCCTACTGTCGATCAAACGGTAAAGCGCACTTTCGATATCGTGCACTTGCGCTGGAGTGGCGTTCCGTTGCAACAAGGCGGCGCGGTTCTCGATGCCGAGAGCGCGAAGAAATTTTCCTTGTCGCAGCGGCCCATGTACCTTAGTTCCCGCCGCAGCAGCTCCGGCAAGGGCTTGGAAATCGACATGAGAGGTGAGATCAGCCAAGCCGGGTTCAGCGAAGACTGGCTGCGCCTTATGAGTGCGCACAGCCTGCAGTGTATCGCCATTAGCGTTCTCGCCATGGCCGTAATCGATGATCAGCGCCGCACCGCCACTGACCTGGAGCCGCGCAGCGATATCAGCCATGTAGCTGACTCGCTCGGGTGATTGCTCAAACACATCGCCGACCCGTCCCGGTCGGTTCACCGCGCTGGACGCCGTTGCCAGTACATAGGCGAATCCGTTTCCACTTGTTGTTACCAGACGTTCGTGCCAGCCGACGTCAGTGAGCTCGTATTGATGGACCGGCAGGGTGTCAAAAAATTCATTGGCGATCAGGAGTAACGGGCCCTGCGGTACCTCCGATAGATTTTCATGCCACTTCGCCACCTGCTCGGTCAAACATGCGACCTGGGTGGCGCGCAGCCTGTCGCCTGTTTCGACGAGGTGGATGGTTAGGGCGGCGTGAAATGCTGGCTCGGTGGTGATAGCACGGAGAGCATCCTTCATGAGCGTGCCGCGGCCGGGGCCGAGCTCAACCAGGCGGATCGGCGCTGGTGTGCCCATCTGTCGCCAGGTTACCGCGCACCAGAGGCCGATCAATTCGCCGAACATCTGGCTCACTTCAGGCGCGGTAACAAAATCGCCGCGCGCGCCGATCGGTGCACCGGTGCGGTAATAGCCATGCACCGGATCGTTGAGGCAAAGATCCATAAAGCGTGCCACGCTGATCGGACCTTCCGTCGCGATCACCTGTTGTAAACGCGGGGCGAGTGGCGTCAAGGTGCGGCCTAGCTATCTGCCGTCATCGGCCGCCAGGGCCGGGTGCGCAGCGCAAGGTAAATACCAATGGCTAGCATAGGCAGCGACAGGACCTGGCCCATGGTGATGCCGCCTAAGATGAAACCAAGAAACGCGTCAGGTTCGCGGAACAGCTCGACGACCATGCGTGAGAGCGAGTAGGCCATGAGAAAAATTCCGGTTAGAAGCCCGGGTCGCCTACCAAAGCGAAAGACGAAAACCAGCGCGGTGAGGATGGTGAAGGTCACCAGTCCTTCAAGGAAAGCCTCATAAAGCTGGCTCGGATGGCGCGGTTCTGGCCCACCATTTGGGAACACCATCGCCCAGGATATGTCGCTCGACCGACCGTAAAGCTCGCCATTGATGAAATTAGCGATACGGCCAAAAAAAAGCCCGATGGGCACGGCGCAAGCGGCGCTATCGGCCACCGAGAGTGGGTTTAATTTGCGCTGCCGAGCAAATAGAAAGAGCGCAACGACCACCCCTAGCATGCCGCCGTGGAACGACATACCGCCCTCCCAGATCACTAGGATCTGCTCTGGGTTTGCGAAAAAATAGACTGGCTGATAGAAAATCACATAGCCGAGACGCCCGCCAATGATGACGCCGAGGGTACACCAAACCAGAAAATCGTCCGCTGTACGCGATTCCAAACCGGGTATGGCGCCCTTCGCGAGAAGTCTGATGTACTGCCAGCCAAGCACCAGGCCGAGCACATAGGCGAGCGCGTACCAGCGGATGGCGACCGGACCGAAGCTGATGATCACCGGGTCGATATTGGGAAAGGCCAGCGCAAAGCTCATCTGTAGGGGTCCGACTGGTTTAAATAGTCTCGCACATAAGTCTCGACGCCCTCTTCCAGGGGGGTGAAGGGCTTTTTATACCCCGCTGCGCGCAAGCGTTCCATGCGCGCCTCGGTGAAATATTGATAGCGCGCGCGAATCGTCGGCGGCATTTCGATATAATTGATCGCAGGCGGGCGTTCTAGCGTCGCAAAGAGCGCTTTTGCAAGATCGTCGAAGCTCCGCGCCCGACCGGTTCCAACATTGAAGAGACCGTTGACTTCTGCATTGTCGAGCAGCCAGAGCATAACCGAGATGCAATCGCCAACCCAGACGAAATCGCGCAACTGTCCACCGTCGGCATAATCTGGATGATGTGATTTGAATAGGCGCACTGCCTCCCCCGTTGCGGCCGCTGGATATGCTGTGGCAACAACACTCTTCTGATTTCCCTTGTGATACTCATTGGGACCAAACACATTGAAGAATTTGAGCCCCGCCCATTGCGGCGGACGAGCTGCGCCCTCAGCCAGAAGGTGGGCTACGCGGCGGTCGAAGAGATTCTTGCTGCGGCCATAAAGATTGAGCGGCTTTAGCGCCGCCAAAGCCTGAAGGGAGCCATCATCGTCGAAACCAAGGGCGCCGTCGCCGTATGTTGCTGCGGAAGAGGCGTAGATGAAGCGCACACCATGGCGTGCGCACCAGTTCCATAGATTAAGGCTAAGATGGTAATTGTTGCGTGCAAAGAGGGCGGCGTTGGTCTCTATGGTCGAGGACGTGGCGCCCATGTGGAATATAGCCCGCATCTCGCCGCTATGTTCCTCAAGGAAGGGAAACAACTTCTCCGGCGTGACGTTGGCCGAGAGCCGGCGTTTAGCAATGTTGCGCTCGTCCGCGCTGGGGCGGTCGCATATGGCGAGCGGTCCGGCGTTAATTTCTTCTAGCTGGGCGACCAGGTTTGAGCCGATGAAGCCAGCGCCGCCGGTTATAAGGATCATGCGTTGTGTTGCCGTCATTCCCTGTGGGTCTCGTGGGTTGCTTTATATGGCGCTATGTCGCGAGAGCCAAGAGGCTGTACAATAAGAAAAACGAGACGAATGGAGGACGAAATGCAGACAGACAACAGACTATTGGATGATCTCGCACGTGTTGCTGGGAGCGCTATGGGTGCTGCGAGCGGTGTCCGGGGAGAGTTCGAAAGCGTTATCCGGCGCCAGTTCGAGCGGATTCTTGGTAATATGGACCTGGTCAGTCGGGACGAATTCGATGCTGTGAAGGAGATGGCCGCCAAAGCGCGTAGCGAGCAAGAAGAGCTAGAAATCACAATTTCGGCGCTGGAAAGCCGCTTGGCGGAGTTGGAGGAAAAAAATAGCTGATTTCCAGTGCACACAAGATTTTGCGCTTTGAAATAGTGGTGACACAGCTTATTGTGGGTCCTAACACGATCTGGGTGGGTGCGGGCGCGAGCCACAACATATAGAGGTTCTCTTCCGCGGCGCATTTGCGGATCGTGCCAAGCTTTCGCACGGATTCGCGCATGTCGACTATCTTGAGCTCTGTAGATTTTCGCGACGATAACCCGCTTGATATTGTCGAACGAGTGGCTGGTGCGGCGGAGATTCCGTTTGAGCGATTTGACGAGGAGGAATTGTTGGCGGCGCATCATGCCGGGCCATGGTGCGCCTATGAGATGTGGTTTGCCTATACCTCCGAAGTGAACGCGCTCGAATTTCGATGCGGTTATGACATGAAGGTCCCTGACGAGCGCATGGCTGATATTCACGGCCTCCTGGCGCTGATCAACGAAAAATTGTGGATTGGTCATTTCGATGTACGCCAGGACGAGCGCCGTCCCGCCTGGCGCCACACTTTTATTTTTCGCGGCGCGCCGCATCCGGCAGAAGCGCAAATCGAGGATATGATCGGCATTGCCCTACAGGAGTGCAACCGCTTCTATCCGGCCTTTCAGCACGTTATCTGGGCCGGCAAGTCACCCGTCGATGCACTTGCCTCCGCCCTCTTCGAGACCGCTGGAGAAGCCTGATGGCGGGCATCATTGTCCTGGCTGGTGGTGGTAAGATGGGTGGTGCCATGCTCGCTGGATGGCTCGAGAGCGGCATTGATCCCGCCGATGTTCATGTAATCGAACCGGAGTCCGAGGTGGCTAAGCGTATAGCCAAGCTTGGCGTTCGCGTCCTGGCCGCGCCTGATGCTTTGCCGGCTGAAGCGGAAACAGTCATCTTCGCCGTCAAACCGCAGATCATGAACGAGGTGGTGCGGCATTACCGCACGCTGGCGGGTGGCGAGACGGTGTTTCTCTCAATTGCTGCAGGTTGCAAGATATCGCTGTTCGAAAGGCATCTCGGTAATGTGCCGGTGGTGCGCGCTATGCCCAATACGCCTGCGGCGATCGGCCTCGGGATGACGGTGGCTCACGCCAATAACGTAACCGGCAAGGGTCAAAAAGCGCGCTGCCAGCAGCTTTTGGAAGCAATCGGCGAAGTCGATTGGGTGGCGGATGAAGCGCTGATGGACCCGGTGACGGCTGTTTCCGGCAGCGGCCCAGCCTACGTGTTTCTTCTGATAGAGGCGCTTGCGGCGGCGGGCGAGGAGGTTGGACTTGCCCCGGCGCTTGCGTTGCGGTTAGCCCGTGCGACAGTGCGCGGCGCCGGTGAACTGGCGAGCCGCTCCGAGCGCGGGCCGGATCAACTCCGCGTCAACGTCACCAGCCCAGGCGGAACGACGGCGGCAGCTCTTGAAGTCTTGATGGCGGAAGACGGTCTCAGATGTCTGATGAAACGCGCAGTTCTTGCCGCCAGCGCACGTTCGAAAGAGCTTGCCGGATAAATTGCCGTGGGTGAATTGACCCCTGACGGGGAGAGACCTAGATAGGGACCAGAACTGAAAATTCGAAACTGAAGACAAGTTCGACGAGATGCCCAAGAAAACTGAATTTCCCAGCCTTATAGTTAATAATGCACTCGACTTAGCAGCGGCGAAGGGCTGGGCGGAGACAAGCCTGGGTGATATCGCCCAGGCTGCTGGCCTGACGCTCGCTCAACTGCACGGCACCTATCCCTCCAAGACAGCGATCCTCGCTGCCTATACGACTCGAATCGACGAAGCGGTGCTGAACGATGTCGATCCAGAATTAGCAGACAAATCGCGCCGCGAGCGGCTGTTTGATGTGCTGATGAAGCGCTTTGAGAAGATGGATCCAAACAAGGAAGCGGTGCGCTCCATCCTCTGTGCCTCAGCCACGAATGTGGAAAGTTTGGCGCGTGGGCCGCTCAGCCTATACCGCTCTATGCGTTGGATGCTGGAAGCGGCGAATATTCCTTCTTCCGGAATGCGCGGGCAACTTCGAATCAAGGGCCTGGCACTGATCTATCTCGCAGTCCTGCGCGCTTGGCTTAACGACGATAGTGAGGATATGGCGCGCACCATGTCCTCTCTCGACCGCCAATTGAGCCGTGCAGAACGGCTGTTGGGTATCTTACGCGGCCGCCCGCTTCGTGAAGGCGAGGTAGAGCCTGGCGGACCCGTCGAGGCCGGCGTTGGCTGATACAGCGCTTTCGTTTGACGATTTTCTTAAGGTCGATATTCGCGCTGGCACGGTATTGCATGCGGAGCTTTTTCTTGAGGCCCGAAAACCGGCCTACAAAATGTGGATTGATTTCGGTCTAGAAATTGGTGAGCGCAAATCCTCGGCCCAAGTAACGGTCCATTACACTCTGGAAGAACTGGTCGGCCGGCAGGTCGCCGCAGTGATTAATTTTCCGCCCAAACAAATCGGAAACTTCATGTCAGAAGTGCTGGTTCTTGGCTTTCCTGATGATAAGGGCGAGGTAGTTTTAATTTCTCTCGACCAAGCCGTCGCCAACGGCGCTAGACTTTTTTAGACTGGCAACCGTAGTACGGCACGCAACCCGCCTGAGTTGCTATCGTCCAGCACGATATCGCCGCCATGGTTGCGCGCCGCATCGCGCGCAATAGCTAGGCCGAGACCGGCCCCGGCATAGTTGGGGTTGCGTGAATTGTCGAGTCGGAAGAACGGTTTGAATACCTCCTGGCGGCTTTCACGTGGAATTCCCGGTCCGTCGTCCTCTACTATCACCTCTACGCTTTCACCGGCGCGCTGGGCTGTGATTTTGACGTAGTTGCCATGACGTACGGCGTTCTCCACCAGATTGGTCAGGCAGCGCTTTATAGCATTCGGCCGGAGCGGTAGGGTTAGTGACGCGCAGCTTTCGATAGCGACGGTGCCGCCATTTCGCCGCGCTGCTTCGGCGACTTCGCCGATCAGGGTCGAGAGGTCAACCGGCTCGGGTGCTTCCGCGCCCTGGCCGCGTGAGAAGGCGAGATACTCGTCGATCATTCTTTCCATATCGGCGATGTCGGATTCGAGATCTGCGATTTCAGCCTGCGCCTGAGGCGCTGATTCGCGCAGCATGGCGAGCTGCAGTTTGATACGGGTGAGTGGCGTGCGAAGATCGTGCGACACGCCGGCAAGCATCTCCGTACGCTGATCGATATGGCGTGCGATGCGTCCACGCATGTCAAGGAAGGCGGCGCCCGCCTGGCGAATCTCGCTTGCGCCCGCCGGTTTGAACTCTATCTCCGTACGGCCCTTGCCGAAGGCTTCTGCCGCGCGCGCGAGGCGGCGGATCGGCTGTATCTGATTGCGTAGAAAGAAGATCGCGATGGACGTGACAACGACAGCGGTGCCGACCATCCATAAAACGAAGATATAAACCGTCGTTGAGAACATTCGCTTGCGCGGCGTCAAAATATCAAGCACCCCTTCCTGCAACTGGATGCGAATTGAAATGTTGCGATCAGGGCGTTGGGTGTCGATATGGAATGGACCCACCAGTCGCTCGGAGAGTGCATGCCTGAGTGAGCGTTCTATTTGGCTGTTGCTCGGCTCCGGCGGGGTGGTTGGCAGAGTAGCGTTCTCTTCAAAAATGACTCTTAATTGCATTTCGCGGTCCGCCGCGCGCAGTGTCCAGTCGCTGAATTCGTCTTTAGGATATTTCTGCACTGTGCGCATTACGTGGATGATGTCGCCGGTAACGCCTAGGGCGAGGCGCCGGCTCACCGTGTCCCAATGGCGTTCAAAAAAGATGTAGGCGACGACACCCTGCAGCAACACCATTGGCAATAGGAGAATAAGGAGGGAGCGCCAAAAAAGACCTTTCGGCGTCAGGCGACGAAGCAGGCTCGAGCGTGTTTGGGAGGAGGACATGACAGGGTTCAGGCCGGACGCAATGTATAGCCTTCGCCGCGCACCGTGAGCAGGTAACGTGGCGTGTGCGGATCGGGTTCGATCTTGCGCCGGAGGCGGGTGATCTGCACATCGATGGCGCGGCCGTTGGCATCAATTCCGCAATGGCGGCAGAGCTCCTCGCGGCTAAGCGTCACTCCGCGCCGGCTGACGAAGAGAGTCAAGAGATGTGCCTCGGCTCCGGTCAAGCGGACGTTCTCGCCGTCTCGCGCAAGATCGCCGCGCCCAGCATGATACTCGCAGGCGCCAATCTGAACTGGCATATCCGGTACCTCGAGCGGGGCAATTCGGGTGCGGCGCAGGATGGTAGCGATACGCAGTAGCAATTCGCGTGGCTCGAAGGGCTTGGTGAGGTAATCGTCCGCGCCAGATTCGAGCCCCAAAATGCGGTCCTCAGGCTCGTCCATGGCGGTAAGCAGTAGGATCGGTACCGAAAGGCGCTTGCGTAGGCGCTGGGTCAGGGCGACGCCGCTTTCACCCGGCATCATCACGTCGACCACGAGGAGGTCAAATGTGAGGCCGCGCAACTTCGATTCCGCCTCCACTGCCGTGCTGGCCATGGTAACGCGATAGCCATTTTCGCTAAGATAGCGTTGCAGCAGCTTGCGCAAACGGTCATCGTCATCGACCACAAGGATATGCGGCGCATCCATATCGAGCACCGGGGGCGATTTCGCTGGCTGGCAGGGCTGTTCCTGGGTCATGGCTTTAGTATATGCCAAACGCGCCCTGATGGGCGTGCTACTCCTCGAAGCGCCGGCGGTCGGTCTCATCAATGACGCCCAAGAGCACCTTGCGGTATCCCTCGATCGCATCGCCACCGGCGGCGCGATAGGCGTCGCCGATGCGCGCGCGCTGCACTTCGGAAAGCCGCTTTTCAAGTTTCTCGCCTTTATCCGTCAGACGCAACAGGCGCCGCCGGCGGTCCGTCTGAGCCTTCTCTACCGAGACGAAACCTTCGCGCACCAATTGGCTGAGGACACGCGACAGACTTTGCTTGGTGATGCGCAGGATCCCGAGCAGCTCGGCTACTGATATCCCTGGACTGCGTGCGACGAAATAGATCACCCTATGGTGAGCCCGGCCGAACCCGTAGGTCGCCAGGACCGCGTCGCACTCGGCAGTGAAATCGCGATAGGCATAGAAAAGAAGCTCGATTCCTTGATGCAACTGGTCGTGACGTAGAAATAGCGGGTTGGGTCCGGATTTTAAGTCAGTCATGTTGACTTATATGCCGTGTGGTGATAGAGAACGCAACCGCTTTTCCGCCGGGCAGAGCGTTAAGCTGCGGGAGAAAAAGAAAAAATGGCCGATATCATTCCTTTCGACGATCGCGACGGCGAGATGTGGTTGGATGGCGAATTCGTGCCCTGGCGTGGTGCCAAGCTGCATGTATTGAGCCATGCGCTGCATTACGGCAGTTGTGTGTTCGAGGGCGAACGGGCCTACTCCAGGCGCATCTTTAAGCTTGAGGAGCATACAGAGCGGCTGTTCGAATCTGCAGCCCAACTCGACATGACCATTCCCTTCGCTGCCACGCGAATCAACGATGCCTGCAACGAGCTAGTCGACCGTCAAGAGATCGTCGATGGCTATGTGCGGCCGGTCGCTTGGCGCGGTAGCGAGATGATGGGCGTTTCGGCGCAGATTGCTCAGACACATGTCGCCATCGCCACCTGGCCCTGGCCCAATCTTTTTGGCGACGATAAGCGCGAGCGTGGAATCCGCATGAAGACCTCAAAATGGCGCCGACCCTCGCCCGACACAGCGCCGGTGAAGGCCAAGGCGGCGGGGCTCTACATGATCTGCACCCTGTCGCGCCACTCGGTCGAGCCCGACGGCTATGACGACGCGCTGATGCTCGATTGGCGCGGTCAGATCGCCGAGACAACGGGTGCCAATATCTTCCTCGCCCAGAATGGTGTGTTGCACACGCCAACGCCCGACTGCTTTCTCGACGGTATTACCCGACGCACGGTGATGGATCTCGCCCGCAAACGCGGCTATGAGGTGGTCGAACGCGTCATTATGCCGGAGGAGCTCTCCAAGACCGATGAGGTGTTTCTCACCGGCACTGCTGCCGAGGTCACGCCGGTTGGCGAGATCGACGAGCACCACTTTCAGGTAGGTCCGATCACTCGCCAGCTTATGGAAGATTACGACGCTGAAGTGCGTAAGGGGTGACGGAAAAAACTGACCATCAAAACGGCCTGTTGTATTTTCCCTGATTTACAGGGGAAACGCGTCCGCGCTATTGGCTCACTCGCAATTGGCTCCCTCGCATAAGCTATTTTACTTCTTAACCGCCCATCTCTCCGCCGCAGCGTCGTCGGACGCGCGTGCTTTTACCCAATCTTCGCCGTCGCCGCGCTCTTCCAGCTTCCAGAAAGGCGCACTGGTTTTCAGCCAGTCAATTAGAAAGGCGCAGGATTCGAGCGCTGCTTGACGGTGAGATGAGGCGGTGATTACCAGAACAATTTGCTCGCCCGGCTCAAGCCGACCATAACGGTGAATAACAAGGCTGTCTTCAAGCGCCCAGCGCTCGCAAGCCTCAGCTTCTATCTCGGCTAGCTTTTTCTCGGTCATGCCGGGATAATGTTCGAGAGTCATAGCGCCGATGCTTTCGTCACCGTCTTTGCTGCGCACTAAGCCGACGAATGAAGAGAGGGCACCGATATTGCGCCCGCTCATCGCTGCCATCTCGGCGCCAACATCGAAATCCTCACGCTGCACGCGGATCATCGCCAGCTTTCTTTTACCCGCCGGTGACAGGCGGGAAGATCGCTACCTCGTCACCTTCGGCGAGCGCGTGGTCGAGATCAGCGAATTCCTGATTGACGGCGAAGCGGACGACCGAGAGATCCTCTAGCGCTTCGCCATAGTTGGGGCCTCGCGCTTTCAGCCAATTGGCCAGCGCGCCTACGTTCGTTATCCCATCGGGGAGAGGAATGTCTTCCTCTCCGGTGCCGATCTTCTGTTTGAGCCAGGCAAAATAGAGCAGTTTCACAGACGAGTGCGTCCTTAGCGCATCATTTCGTTGAACGGCAGAAAATCGACCAACATGCCCTTTTCCACTCGGGTGACGTCTTCGGGCAGTTCAATCAACCCGTCGGCGAACACGGCGGAAGATAGAATACCGGCACCACTGCTTTTGTATTTCTCTGCCGCCAGGCTACCATCGTCAAGTGTACGAAGCTTGGCCCGCAGCCACTCGCGTCGCCCACCCTTCTTGTTATAGGCAAAATCTGCGCGGACGGGGATGCTGTGCGGCTCCGTATCTGACGCGCCGGAAAGACGGAGAAGGAGAGGCCGGGCAAAGCGCAGGAAGGTCACTAGCACTGCCACGGGATTGCCTGGCAGGCCGACGAAGGGCACGTAGCCAACTTGGCCGAGCACGATTGGCCGGCCTGGGCGGATGGCGAGGCGCCAGAAATGGAGATGGCCGAGCGCCTCGACGGCGGCCTTGATATGATCTTCCTCGCCGGTCGAGACGCCGCCCGATGTGATCAGCGCGTCATGAGTTTTGGCGGCACCGTTGAGCGCGTCCTGCACGGCATTGAGCCTGTCAGGGAGAATACCGAGATCGTTCACCTCGCAACCCAGTCCTTCTAAAAGGGCGATTACCATAAAGCGGTTGGAATCATAGATGCCGCCGGGCGGCAAGTCCTGGCCTGGCTCAAACACCTCGTCGCCGCTCGAGAATACCGCGACCTTGAGGCGCCGATAGACCAAAAGCGAAGTAAGGCCCACAGAGGCGGCGAGGCCTACATCCTGGGGCTTGAGCCGGCGACCGGCGGCAAGCATGGTATCGCCCTGTTTGATATCCTCGCCCGTATTTCGACGGTTGGCGCCTTTCTTGATGCCGGGCGGAATGGTCACGACGCCATCCTCCTCGTGGCAATCCTCTTGCATTAGCACCGTGTCTGGACCGGTGGCGCCACCCTCACCCTGCGGCATCGGAGCACCAGTAAATATGCGCACCGCTTGCCCTCGCGGAGCCGCATGGCCGAGGGGCTGTCCAGCGGGGATGCGGTCGCACCAGGGTAGGCTGGTGTCACCCTCTTGATGTAGATCGTCAAAATAGACCGCCCAGCCGTCGACGGCGGCATTGTCGTGCGGCGGTACGTCGCGTTCGGAAAGGATATTCTCGGCAAGTATGCGGCCGTGGGCATCCGTAATCGGCACTTCTTCTGCCACCGCCACCGCGTGGGTTATCTCAGCGAGCTGCTTCAGGGCTTCAGCGGTCGGCATCAGCTCACCGCCAAAGGCAAAACAATCGTCGCTTAACTGCGCCATCAGCTTTGCTCCGCAGGCATTTCTGTCACTCCGCCCGTCGTCAGACCGCAATAACCGATTACGAAATCGGCGATGGCTGGAATGTCGTTCAAATTGAGCAACATGATATCACGATTCTGCGGTAAATTCTCGGGTCTGCCACTATCGCTGGCGATTGCGACCACCCATTCGTCCTCGGTGGCGAGTAGTGGCACGCCAGCCTCGGCGCGGTGGACTTCAAGCTTGGCGTGGGGATGCCGCTTGAAACCTTCAATCAACAGCAGATCAACGTCGGAATATTGTTCATAAAGCTCTTCGAGCGGAGGTTCGGGCTCGCCGTCAAGCTCGTGCAGTAACGCCCAGCGCCGGTCAGATACATACAACACTTCCTGCGCCCCGGCGTCGCGCCAAGCTGAGACCTCGTGGTCCGCCGGGAAAAGATCGAACTGGTGATGAGTATATTTCATCGTCGCCACTTTGGGTCCGCGTGCGGTTAGCTCAGGCAAAAGCTGGCGCAGCAGTGTAGTCTTGCCACTGCCGCTCCACCCGGCGATGCCGAAAATGCGCATCTTTGCCCTCATTCCTTAGGTGGCCACAATTGTCTATACACGGCGCGAATATAAATGGCGGCGCTTAGCCAGCTTATAACGGCAGCAATCCAAATCAATATTTGCCCGGCAAAGACGAGAACAAAGATCAGCAGCTCCATCCCATTGCCTTCTCCTCTACTCCAGTCTGGATCAGCAAAAGAGGCGAGGGTAAGCCCACTAAGCAACAGGGCGATGGCGATCATCTGACAGGCCGTTTTCCATTTACCAAGGTGGTTGACGGGCAAGGTGAATCGACCGGCTAGTCCCTCGCGCAGACCCGAAATCAACAGTTCACGGCAGAGGATGGCGATCACGGGGATTGTTAGTGGGCCGTAAGGTATCGAGAATATTGTCAACTCTGCGTCACTGGTGCGGAGAGTTAGCATGATGAGCGCCGCGGCGACGAGGAGCTTATCGGCGATGGGATCAAAAATGCGGCCGAATTGGCTGGCCACCCCAAGGCGGCGTGCCAGCCAGCCGTCGAAGAAATCGGTGACGGCGGCGAGGATGAAAATACCTAAGGTAGCCAAGGCGGCAGCTTTGGCATTGGGCAGATAGAACATGCCAACAAAGGGCGCTACCAGAACCATGCGACTGATAGTTAGAAGGTTGGGCAGATAGGTCATAGATGCGGCATATCCGCTGAAGGCACGTTTGTCACGCTCAACCGTCGGTATGGAAATGATCGAAGATTGTGCGCGCGAGTGCGCTGGAGATGCCCTGCACCCGTTTGAGGTCGGCGAGGCCTGCTTGCGACACGCTGCGCGACGAGCCAAAATGATGGAGGAGTGCTTTTTTGCGGCTCGGACCGACTCCGGGAATGCTATCGAGCTGCGATTTGGAGAGTTTGCGCGCCCGGTTTGTGCGATGGCTGCCAATGGCGAAGCGGTGCGCTTCGTCACGCAGTCGCTGGATGAAATAGAGCACTGGATCACGCCGCTCAAGCGAGATCGGCGTAAGCTCCGGCAGGAAGATACGCTCAAGCCCCGCATTGCGGTCCGCCCCCTTGGCGACGGCGGCGAGTGCCACGTCGTTCACACCGAGCTCGGCGAAAATCTCCAATCCCGCGCTCAACTGCCCAGCGCCGCCGTCGATGAGCACGAGATCAGGCCAGGTGCCTTCCGTGCGTTCGGGGTCCTCCTTCAGAAGACGCGAGAAGCGCCGCGTGAGCACCTCACGCATCATGCCGTAATCGTCACCGGCGGTAATGCCGCCATCCACTGGCGGCTTGGTATCGCTTTTGATGTTGAACTTGCGATAGGTCTTTTTCTGAAACCCTTCGGGACCAGCAGCAATCATCGCACCGACCGCGCTGGTGCCGGAAATGTGTGAATTGTCATAGACTTCGATGCGCTCCGGGACGCCATCGAGGCCGAGTCTGTCGGCAAGTCCTTCAAACAGCTTGCGTTGGGCCGCGCTCTCGGAAAAACGCCGCGCCAGGGCTTCACGGGCATTGCGCTCGGCATCAGCGACTATGGTCGCCTTGTCGCCTCGGTTCGGGTGGTGGATATGCACCCGGCGCCCGGCGCGCAGTGTGAGCGCTTCCTCGATCAGTTTGCGCTCCAGGAGGTCCTGATTGACGAGGAGGAGCGGCGGCGCCATACGCTCAGCATAAAATTGGCCTATAAAAGCGCCGAGCACTTCCGCTGCGCTGGCGTCTTTTTGGTGGCGCGGAAAATAGGCGCGGTTGCCGTAATTTTGACCGCTGCGGAAAAAAAACACTTGCACGCAAGACTGTCCGCCGGACTGATGCGCTGCCGCCACGTCTGCATCCTTGAGGCCGTGCAGATTTATGCCCTGGCGCGCCTGAATGTGGGCCAGAGCTCGAATGCGGTCGCGATAGACGGCCGCAGTTTCATATTCGAGCGCCTCACTCGCCGAGGTCATTCGCTCGGTGAGGCGCGCTTTGATGTGCTGGCTGCGGCCCGAGAGAAAGCCGCGCACCTCGTCCACCAGATCGGCATAGGCATCCACGTCGATTTTCCCAACACAGGGTGCTGCGCAGCGCTTGATCTGATGCTGCAGGCAGGGCCGGGTTCGGTTGGCGAAAATCGAATCTGAGCAGGAGCGCAGCGGAAAGGCGCGGTGCAAGGCATTGACCGTCTGGTTGACTGCGCTGGCAGAGGCGAAGGGACCGAAATACTCGCCCTCGGCCCTTTTCGCACCGCGATATTTGGTAATGCGCGGAAAGGGATGGCCGCCCGTAATCAAGATGTAGGGGAAGGATTTATCGTCCCGCAGAATGATGTTGTAATAGGGCTTGAGGCGCTTGATAAGATTGCTCTCCAGCAAGAGTGCCTCGATCTCGCTTTTCGTTGTCACGACCTCGACCGAAGCGATGCCGGAGACCATTCGCCGCAGCCGCGTCGACAGGGCGATGGCATTGGCGTAGCTGGTAACGCGCTTTTTCAGGTTTTTAGCCTTGCCGACATAGAGCACCTCGCTTTTGGCATCGACCATGCGGTAGACACCGGGGCTGCAGGGCATGGTGGCAATGGCTTTGCGCAGCGCTTCAAGACCCGCTGAAAGCGAATTTGTCATTTATGGAACACCCTCACCTCTGGCTGCCAGTTATATCGATATCGGTCCGATAGGGAAAAACATCCATTATGCAGATTCAACGGTCTTGCGGCCGACAACGCAAACGCCATCGTTTCAAACGTTTGGGCGGTTCTGTTAGCCAGCCCCGAGAAGGGATCTCTGGGCTGTCCACCAATTCTGTGGATAAGTCTGTTTGCGAAAGTCTATGTACGCGTCTGTTTCGTGTGGTTCCAATGTCTTATATCATTCTGCCTAAAATCTAGGCAATTAAGTTAAGTATGTGATATGTATGAATTTTAAGGTAATCAATTTATTTACCTTCATATTTTTGGCAAAAATATTCTGTAAATAATTAGGGTTGGCTAATGTCCTTAACCGATGTGAACAGAATTCACGTCCAAAGCCTATTTTGCGTCCTTCAGAGGGGTGTACGCACAAAATCTATGCGTTTGCTATCGACTTCAGCGCGAGATGAAGATGGGAATTGTCATGTTTTAGAGGATATGCCGCGCCGCTGACGGCGGACTCCATCAGGCGAAAATGACTTTAAGTTGTCAAAACGATCAAGTTGGCGTGGCGGTGGGCAGCTTCTGACAGGAGCAGTTCGCCGACGGAGACGGTGAGCATTGCTTTGGAATTCCTAATGCGATCCTATGGAGCTTTGAAACGCTTTAGTGAGTGGCAATTAAGCGGGAGGTCTGAATAAACCCTCGATCGCACACTCCAAACGCCGCCGTGTGTTGGTTTAACCGTCGCTCCGGGCGCGCTCGATCTCGACGCCTACGCTCTGCGCTTCGGCATAGACATCAAGCTTCTCGACGCTTACTCGCACCCTCGCGACGCGCCTGTCCGCGAGGCAGAGGCCCGCGATGCGTTCGCCCAGGGTCTCCACCAGATTAATATGGCTCTCTTCGGTAATTGCTCGCACACCGTCAACGATGGTTTCATAATCGACAACATTCTCGATGCGATCCAAAAGGTTACACTCGCCCTCACATACGATTAGCTCGAGATTGATGCGCACACGCTGGGGCGCATCTTGCTCATGGACATGGATGCCGATAGCGCAGGTGAGGATCAAATCACGTACGAAAACGCGCCGATAACTGTGCTCAGCTTCTGTGCGTGCACGCGGCTTGAAGGGAGTCGGCTCGTTCACGGGCGGCTATTCCTCCACTTCTCGAGTAGACGGCATGGCCCAGCTGAGATGCTGGCCACCGTCGAGTGCCATCATTTGCCCGGTCATCGCCGGCGCCGCAAGAATA
>CAZUXZ010000080.1:0-33397 GCA_964624055.1 uncultured Rhizobiaceae bacterium
CGATAATCGCCCACCCGGTGAACAAACCGATCACCAGGCTCGGCAACGCCGCCGCCTTCAGCGAAGCGAGCGTTCGGCGACGCTCTCGGATGACGAAGATCAAGGAAACCGCGATGGCGGCGAAGAAACAGCGGAGTGTGACGATTTCCCAGCTATCGATCGAGACCGCACGCACAAAATAACCGCCGCTGGAAAAACACAATCCGGCGCTCACAGCGAGCACGGTGCCGAAGACGGGTCGGGAAATCACCCCTACCTCCACCTGTCGGTCAAGGCAACGCCCGGTCTCACCCCGTAATATAGGCTTTGGTCGTACGCAAAATCGTGGCGTCGTTCATCCAACGCCCGGTCAGCATTAGGCCGACTGGGAAGCCCTACACGCCCCGGCACGGTACGCTGATGCTGACCCGGCCATCAATCGCGACGCCGGTAACACGATAACCGATTTCGGCTCCCTCGCCGCTGCCCTCGATGCCTGGCACATGCGGAACCTGGGTGGGGAACCCAGCGATTCTCTCACGGATGTCGTAGTCGAAATGATTGAATCCGGTGGCCTTGAGACGCGTCACCACCTCGTCGGGCCCAGCAGACGGAGTATCAACCTCTTTATAAAACAGCTTAATGATGTCGCCGGTTTCACGAATGACAACTGCTTTCAACTCGTCTCCCCCTGCACTTCCTTTTTTTAGGCGTTGCAATCATAGTCATTACTGCCTCTGCAACCAGTCACAACCGCGTATAAGCGATTGGCTGCAGGTGGATAATTGACTATGGTCCAGCGCGATACTGGGAAAGAGAAATGTCCATGTTGCGCACCGCCGCTATCGGCCTTGGATGGTGGGCCAACGAGCTGGCCCAGGCCGTCCAGGGAAAATCGCAGAAGATCTGTATCACAACCTGCTATTCGAGGATGCTCAAAAACCGCGTGAGCTTTGCCGATAAATACGGCACGGCTACTCATAATTCCTACCAGGCGGTGTTGGCCGACGAAGACGTCGACGCGGTTCTTCTCTGCACACCCCATTCGCTTCACGCCGAACATGTTGAGCAGGCGGCTCGGGCCGGCAAGCATGTGTTCGTGGAGAAACCTTTCACCCTTACGGAGGATAGCGGCAAGGCCGCCGCTGCCGTCTGCGCCGATTATAACCGCGTGCTTGCTGTCGGCCAGAATCGCCGCTTCGCCGCCGCCACCCAAGAGGTGAAACGCCTTCTGGAGGCCGGAGATTTCGGCACACCAGTTCATTGTGAATCCAATTTTTCCAATCCCCGACCGATGCAATACAAGCCCGATAGCTGGCGCGCGAACCGTATTGAGAGCCCGGGCGGAGGCATTGCGGGCATGGGCGTGCACATGATTGACGCCATGACCCATCTACTTGGACCGATAACCCGCGTCCAAGCACAGTGCAAGCGCCTCGCAGTCTCGGTCGATATTGATGACACCACCTCGGCGCTATTTGAATTCGACTCCGGCGCCACTGGCTACCTCGGTACGTTAAGTGCCTGCCCAAAGACGGTTTTCTTCAATCTTTATGGAACCAGCGGCAATGCCTTCGCGGCCCCAGATGCGGACCAGCTGACCCTGCATCGCTCAGGTGAGGAGTCGGCGGAGATAAACCTTACGCCGGTCGATACCCTCAAAGCAGAGCTCGAAGAGTTTGCCGATGCCTGCACAGGTAGCGTTGCATTTCGCGTGCGCCCGGAAGAGGCTATCCATACGGTCGCCGTTATGCAGGCGATGGTCGCCTCTGCTAGGCTCGGAGAACCGATCATCATCGGCAACGCGTAGCGAATGCTTCTAAAACTCCTTCTACTGATCGGCGGCATTACAATCTTTGGTTCCATGATCTATGACCGTTTTACCGGAAAAAAGATGACACGGCGGATTGTCTGGCCATTAGCGGGTGCCATCGCTGCGGTCCTAATCGCTATTGCAGTGCGCGCCATGGTCAAATAATGACGCTCGAAACCATCCCAGCCATAACTTTGTGTACAACACTGCCTCGCACTAAAAATATTGATCATGAAAGATTAATTTTTCTCTCGTCACCGGACGGCTGTAGGCTTTTTTCGCCATACTATTGCTCGCGCTTCAAACGGCTCGAGCGAAACTTTTAACCGCATTGGCTACACTCTACGCAGGTGGTTTTTGGCAGCCTATACCACGCTTCTGCCAGTGGCCGCAGAAGGATAATGTAGTCGCGCAATTCGAGCCCGTCTCTGGGTGTCGAGAAACTGACCCCGACGGCTAATCCACCGCCTCGCCCAATTCGAGAAGTTTTTTCCGGATCGCGTCATTGTTCGGCGCCATGTCGTGGGCACGGCGAAAATCTTCGCGCGCACTGGGGTGTCGACCCGCGCCTTCCAGCGCGAGACCGCGGTGGAAATACATCTTTGCGTTGACCGTTCCAAGATCGATAGCGGCGTCGAAATCTCCGATCGCGCGCGACCAGTCGCCACTCATCCGGTAAACGCTGGCTCGAGTCGCAAGCGCGATGCCGACTAGAGTATCATTGATCACGCCACTCTCGATTGCCAGAGTCAAATCCGCCGTCGCCTTGTCATATTCCTCTAAATGATAAAATGCCTGAGCGCGGCTGATATGCATAACGACAAAGGCCTCTCCGAATAATTCACCGGAATGGATCGCTGTTGTCAAATGCGTCACCGCCGCCTCGAATTCCCCATTGCGCAGCGCCCGGGCTCCCTCGTTCATATCAAATTTACCGTTACCCGCCAGAGCAGGAGAAATGATCAACGTAGCAAGTAGGAACGAGGCAAAAACTTTGACGGGCGGTAGGTTCAACATTGCAACGGGACGAGAAAATCACGAAGCGCGTTAAGCGTCGTGTCCGGACCCTCTTCCAGCATGATGTGACCCAGCCTGGGAAGCGTGACAGATACCGCACCTGGAATAGCATCGGCGAGTGCGCGTCCCGCTTTTGCCGGCGTCATCAAATCTTTTTCGCCGATGATCACCAGGGCCGGACAAGTCACCGCCGCTGCCGCCGCCGCGCCGCCCTCATAAGCGGTAGTCGCCGTGAGGTCACTATGGAGGACGCCCTTGGCGACGCGCTCCATAACGCGCAAGCCGCCCTTCATCATCCACAGACCCGGCATGCGATGTCCGCCAAACTGCGCACGCCGGCCATAACCCCAGATATTGAGCAAATCGAAAGCCACATGATCGTCTAACGCTGCCGACTTAAGCAAGGCGTCATTGACCGGAATAGCAAGTGCTCCACCAAGGATCGCCAAAGCCCGCGCCCGATCGCTGTGCCGACCGGCGCAATCAAGAGCGACTTGCCCGCCCATGCTATGGCCGACCAACGCCGCGCTTTCGACACCTGCCACATCCATCACTCGAGCGACCCAATCAGCCATTGCCTCGATCGAAGTGAAAGGTATACCGCCGGAGCGGCCATGGCCCGGTAGGTCGACGGCCAAAACGTTGCTGCCATGCCAGGCGAAATAACGCGCCTGCAATTTCCACACGGTTCGATCAAATGAGGCGCCATGAACGAACAGCGTGGTTGGCAGCTTGGCATCGAAATCTTGGCCACCGGTGGCGCAGTAAACGGTATGGCCGTCGACTTGAAGCTCCATCACCTAGCTCCTTTGCGAAGCTTTGAGGGCGCGGGAGAGGTCATCAGTCAAATCCGCCGGATCTTCGAGGCCAACAGAGAGGCGAACCATATCCTCACTAATGCCAGCCTGCTCCAGTGCCGCCGCCTCCATTTGCTGATGGGTCGTGCTGGCCGGATGGATTACCAGACTCTTGGCGTCGCCGACATTTGCAAGATGGGAGAATAATTCCAATGCCTCGATGAATTTTCGTCCGGCTTCGCGCCCGCCCCTGATGCCGAAGGTAAAGATCGAACCGCAGCCGTCCGGCAGCAAGGTCGTCGCAAGACTGTGATCAGGGTGGGAGGTGAGCTCAGGATAGCTCACCCAGTTCACCGCATCATGGCCCTCAAGAAAGCCGATGAGATGGCGTGCATTCTCGACATGGCGCTCGATACGCATGGAAAGAGTCTCAACGCCGTGCAAAATATAGAAAGCGTTGGCCGGGCTCATGCAGGCGCCAAAATCGCGCAGGCCCTCGGCTCGGGCGCGCATGATAAATGCGCCGGGGCCAAACTCCTCAGCGAAATCGAGGCCGTGATATCCGTCATAGGGCTCTGTAAGCGTGGGGAATTTGTCGGTCGCCTCCCAATCGAAGGTGCCGCCATCCACGACCACCCCACCGATGGCGACGCCATGACCGCCGAGAAATTTAGTCGCCGAATGCATGACGATATCAGCACCGTGCTCGAACGGACGGAACAGGCATGGGGTGGCAAAAGTGTTGTCGATCATCAGCGGCAAACCGTTCTCGTGCGCAACCTCGGCGATACGCGCCATATCCATCACCTCGAGACCAGGATTTCCAAGGGTCTCGCCGTATATGAGCCGTGTGTTGGGCCGAATGGCATCAGCAAAGGCCTTCGGGTCGCGCGGATCGACGAAGCTTGTATCGATACCGAAACGAGGTAATGTATGGGTGAAGAGATTGTGGCTGCCACCATAGATCGAGGCCGAGGAAACCATATGTGAGCCCGCATCCATGAGAGTCGCCACGGTTAGATGAAGCGCCGCTTGGCCGCTAGCCGTGCAGACCGCGCCGACGCCACCTTCGAGCGCCGAGATGCGCTCTTCGAGCACCGCCACGGTAGGGTTGGAAATCCGTGAATAGATATGCCCGGCGCGTTCCAGATTGAACAACGAGGCCGCTTGCTCAGTATCTTCAAACACGTAAGAGGTCGTCTGATAGATTGGCACGGCGCGGGCGCCAGTTACCGGATCGGGTCTCTGCCCAGCATGCAAGCCAAGGGTGTCAGGTCTGAGATATTTAGGATCGGCCGCCATGTCGAGACTTCCTTTTCTGTTCGCCGGTATCCTATGCGAGCGCGGCTTTTTGTCCAGGCGCGTAGCGGATAATGCGGAAAACAGTTTTGGGCCGCACTCACAGGGCGTAAGATTGCGAACAGAGGCATAAGTATTGGGGAACGGGTCTATGCTCAAGATCACCGGCTATTCGGACCGCGTCAGCGCGCGCCCCGGCGAGACGATCAAATTCATGGTCAATTGTGAATTTGGCAGTTACCAAGCCGATATCGTCAAATTGATCTGCGGAGACAGCTCGCCTGACGGACCGCAATATAAGGAAAAACTGATCCGCACCCCAGCCAGCAAACGCTACAAGGGGCGCAAGCAGCCCATATATGCTGGCTCCTACGCAATCATCGAAAATAATCCGGCTCTTGAGAGACTGAAAAGCTTTACCGTACAGGCCAAAATCTGGCCGACCACACCGGGGCGAGGCCAGCAGGCCATTCTCGGCAAATGGAACCAGGGCAATAAAAGCGGCTTTGCCCTGGTGGTCGCCAAAGACGGTTCGCTCGGTCTTATGCTTGGCAATGGCAAGGGGAAAACCGAAATTGTCTCTCTAGGTAAGGCGATGTTGTCGCGCCACTGGTACATGGTCGCCGCTAGTTGGGACGCCGAAAAGAAGGAAGTGCGACTTTACCAAGACCCTCTGCGCGACTATGTCGGTGTCAAACATGGCGGCACGGTACGTAAGAAAGTTAAGATAGCCCGGGTCGCCAACAATAAATCGCCGCTCACCATCGCGACTCTATTCGAGCGCAAGACCAGCAAGCGGGTAATTTGTAGCGGTTTCTATAACGGTAAAATCGACAGCCCGAGAATTTCCGACCGGGTGCTGAGCCCGGCAGAGATCGAAAGCCTGAAAGGCAACGCGATCCCCCCTGCGCTCGCCACATCTGTGCTCGCCGCATGGGATTTTTCGCGTGATATCACTTCGATCAAGATCAGCGATATCTCCAGCCGTCAGATGGATGGCGAGATCGTCAATCTACCGGCGCGCGGCATGACAGGTGCCAATTGGAGTGGAGCAGAGATGAGCTGGTGCCATGCCGCCGACGAATATGGCGCAATTCATTTTCACGACGACGATCTCTACGATGCTGGCTGGGAAGTGGATTTCGAGCTGACGGTTCCGAAGGGTCTGAAGAGCGGCATATACGCTGCGCGCCTCCGGGCCGGAAACGCAGAGGAATATATCCCCTTCGCCATCCGGCCCGAGCAGGGCAAGGAGGCGCGCATTGCCTTCATTTTGCCCACTATTCATTACATGGCCTATGCCAATGAGCATCTCGCCTTCAACGGTCCGATCGCAGAAATGCTCACTGGCCAAGTCTCGGTGCTGCATGACACCCATATGTTTTTAAATAAACACCGGGAGTATGGCGCCTCGCTCTACGACACCCATTCTGACGGCTCAGGCGTTTGCTATTCTTCGCGCCTTCGGCCGATCCTCAACATGCGACCAAAATATCAGACGCAATGGTCCTGCTTCGGCGAGAAGGACACCAATCTGCGCGAGTTCAATCTCGACCTCTATTTCATCGACTGGATGGAACGTTTTGGTTTCGACTATGACGTGGTGACCGACGAAGACATCCATTATGAAGGCATCGACGCCATTGAACCGCACAATGTCATCATCACCGGCAACCACCCGGAATATTATTCTAAGCAGATGCGCGACGCTGTGTTCGATTTCACCCAAAAGGGTGGCCGTCTTATGTATCTTGGCGGCAATGGTTTCTATTGGCGCGTGGCACTGCACCAGGAAGTACCGGGCGTGATCGAGGTCCGTCGCTGCGAAGCGGCGATCAAGACTTGGGGCGCTGACACGGGCGAGTATTATCATAGCTTTACTGGCGAGCATGGAGGCCTCTGGCGGCATCAGGGCGAAACTGAGCCGCAGCGCCTAGCCGGCGTCGGTTTCACCGCCGAGGGATTCGATATCTCGTCCTATTATCGACAGACGGAAAGCGCTAGAAACCCGCGCGTGGCCTTCATGTTCAAAGGCATCGGCAAGGACGAACTGATCGGCGATTTTGGCTTCCATGGCGGCGGCGCAGCAGGCAACGAGCTGGATCGCGCAGACCTGGCCCTCGGTACGCCGCCCCATGCCCTCGTCGTCGCCACCTCAGAAAATCATACAGATCTCTATATGGTGGTGAACGAGGAAATTCTAGTCAATTTCCCCGGCGGTACCTCGGGGCCGAACAATCCACTGGTGCGCGCTGATATGGTGTTTTTTGAGACGCCCAATGGCGGCGCCGTCTTTTCCACCGGCTCCATTGCGTATGGTGCCAGCCTGCCGTGGAATGATTACAAGAACAATGTCGCCAAGCTGACAACCAATGTGCTTCGGCGATTTGCTGATCCAAAACCGTTTTAGGAGAAAAAGGGGTGAGTTATGTCCGCCTATGCCATTGCCAATATCAAGATCGAGGACCTCGAGATATATAAGAGTTACCAGGCGCTCACACCAGCAACCATCGAAAAATATGGCGGCCGCTTTAAGGTGCGCGGCGGCGATAGCGAGGTAAAGGAAGGCGAATGGCAACCCGGCCGCATAGTCGTGCTCGAATTCGACGACATGGACGCATTAAGGCGCTGGTACGACTCACCGGAATACACCAAGGCCCGTGCCATTCGCCAAAAGGCCGCGACCGGCAGTATAGTCTTTGTTGAAGGCGTTTAACGACGCCTCTCAACATGTACACGTAAAATGGAAGAACCTCTAGCTGCATGCGCAATCGTCAATTCCGATATCAAGAACCTCGAAGGCATGTAGGAATATATTGAGGAGATCGACCAGACCTAGTAGCCGTTTGCCGGACAGTCATGCAATCTTTCTGATCCGCACCCCTAACAAGATAGATAAGCTAATTCCCGTCGGTGGTATGTAACGCTGTTCGCCCGAGACAGCGCTGGAAGGCATTGAGACGAATCTTTGACCTGACGCAGCGCGTTTAAGTTAGCATCCGCGGATGACGGTGCCGAAATCGGACAAGACCGTCCGTCACACGTTAACCCAGGTTTTGACAGATCAACCAGTGGCCGAATCGGGGCCGGCAACAATACCGGAATCATGCAACCGGCCGATGTGCCCATCGCTCATGCCCAAAATGTCAGCGAGGATTTCGTCGCTATGCTCGCCGAGCATCGGTCCGCGGGTAGGTGCCACTCGGGGATTGGTCGCAAAATCGAGCGGCGAGCCCGGGGTGAGCATCCGCCCGATATTGGGCTGATCGACCTCGCCAAATAGGGGGTTGCCAGTCGAGACGAAGGGATCCTCTTCGACCATTTGCTTATAGTTGCGGAACGGCCCCCAAAGAATGCCAGCATCGCTCAGCGCCTGGCCAGCCTCGGCGAGGGTCTTGCCGGCGAACCAGGCACCGACCATCTCGTTCAGCTCGTGACGCACTTTCCAGCGGTCGGCCTCAAGATTAAGGTCGACGCCCTTGGCCACCTCCAACTCCTCAAAGCGCACAGTCAGGTCAGTCACCTCGCCAAGCGCCTTGACGTGGCGGCGGGTGACTACAACGAGCATGATCTCGCGCCCGTCGCTGGTGGTAAAGTCGCGCCCAAATGTGCCGTACATATCGTTGCCGATGCGCGGGCGAGTCGCACCGTTGATCTGCACATCGCCGATATAGCCGAGGGACGCTGTGAGATGATAAGCCGTGTCTGCCAGGCTCAGCTTCACGAACTGGCCCTCGCCCGTGCGCGTTCGGTGTCGCTCGGCGGCAAGTAGACCGATCGCAGCGGTAAGGCCGCAGGTCAGATCCCACCCCGGCAGCACATTGTTAACCGGGCCCTTATGGCCTTCTGGTCCGGTAACATAAGGCCAGCCTGTGCGCGCGTTGACCGTGTAGTCCACTGCCACAGAGGCATCGGGATTGCCGATGCTCTTGAGCATGATGAGATCGTCTCGCTTCTCCTTCAACGCGTCATAATCGAGAGCCGGAGGCACCTGCAGATTGGTTAGAAAAATGCCAGCTTCGGGGCCGGGTGCCGCAATCAGGTCGGCAACAATTTTCTGGCCCTCGGACTCGCGTAGATTTACCGCGAGCGAACGCTTGCCCTTGTTCATCGTCGTCCAATAGATGCTGTTGTCATCGGCAGTCACCGGCCAACGTTTGTAATCAAGGCCGCCGCCGATCGGATCAAAGCGGATCACATCTGCGCCCATTTGCGCCAGGGTCATGCCGCCAAGCGGCGCGGCGACGAAGGCCGAGCCCTCGACGATTCGCAGTCCTTTGAGAATATCGTTCATGGCACTCCGCTTTACGCCAATCGGTCCGAGACCTCAAGGCAAAGAGCGAAAGGCATGTGGAGACAGTTGGTGTAGGATAAAGGACAGCAGACTGTGGAAAGAACGGGGAGACAAAAGCCATGAGCGAGGAACAGGCAGTTCTTGACGCCAACGAGGCTTTTTACACGGCCTTTAGGAATCGTGACATGGCGGGGATGCAGGAGATTTGGGCGGTCTCGGCGCCGGTCTGCTGTATCCATCCCGGCTGGGCGCCTCTGATCGGAAGGGCCACAGTGATCGAAAGCTGGGCCGCCATCCTTTCCGACCCAGGCGCGCCAGAGATTAGCTGCAGCAATATGAACACCCTTCTCCATCGAGACAGCGCCTTGGTGGTATGCCAGGAAATCCTGCCCCAGGCGCATTTGCTGGCGTCAAACTGGTTCGCAAATGAAAACGGCCTGTGGCGACTCGTCCATCATCATGCCGGCCCCGGCCCGCAACTGGCAAGGGCGAGCGCCGCATCTTCGGACAGCAGCACGGTGCATTAATAGTCTTGTCCGTATCGTCGGACAGAAAACTGGCCAGAGCCCGCTTGAATTTTTGAAGATTACGCTGGTAACTGATCTTATTCATCACCCCCGCCGATTAATCGCTAACTAGAATCATGCGCTTTTCGACAAAAAACTCGATCAAATCCGCAAGCACCCGGCTTATGGCGGAATCACTCCGGTCCAGGTCCTAGCGGATCGGCAAGGTGCGTCCCACGCGTGCAAGAATTCCCGCGATGTCGGGATAATCGTCGGACGGTTCCTCTGCGATCTGCTCGACCCGCCAAACGAATACAGCGGTGATCCGACCGTCCCGGTTGCGTTTAACAATGGACATTCTTGTTTCCTGCTTGGTGATCGCTATCATCCGCATCGGTGAACTTTAACGCGCTATTGGAACCATTCTACAAATAGGGGGAAGCATGAAAGAGGGCGATGCTGTCGCACCGGTAAGCGGCGGCAAGCTGGAAGCCGTGCTGAATGCAGGACAGTTTGCGCTAACCGCCGAAACGGCACCGCCGGATTCGGCAGATGCGGATTCTGTCATGGCCCGCACCGGATGCCTCAAAGGCCTGGCTGACGCGGTTAATGTGCTCGATGGCCCGGGTGCACAAACCCATCTTTCGCCCCTTGCCGCAGCAGCGATCATGGCAGAGGGCGGTATCGAGCCGGTGCTGCAATTCACCATGCGCGATCGCAACCGTCTCGCATTACAGGCCGATGTCCTCGGCGCAGGAGCGCTGGGCATTCGCAATATTCTTTGCCTCACCGGCGATTCACCGGAGGCAGGCGATCAGCCGGAAACCAAGCCCGTGTTTGATCTCAATTCCGCTCAGTTCATGGAGACGGTCCGCGATATGCGTGACTTAGGGCTATATCCTGGCGGGCGCAAGATAGAGACGCCTCCTAGACTGTTTATCGGCGGCGCCGACGCGCCGCGCAGACTGGACAACAATTTCACCCCCGGTGCCCTTGAGGCTAAAATCACCGCCGGCGCTAATTTCTTCCAGACACAATATTGCTTCGACATGAAGATCTTGCACAACTATCTCGCCCGATTGGACGATTTCGGTATTCTGGAGCAGACCTATTTTATCATCGGCATTGGTCCCATTGCCTCCGCCCGATCGGCGCAGTGGATGAACGACAATCTGTTCGGCGTGCACATTCCGGAGAAGATCGTCACACGCCTGGAGAAGGCCGAGGATTCAAAGGTTGAAGGGCGTAAGATCTGTGTCGAGCTTATTCAGAAGATGCAGGCGATCAAAGGTGCCTCGGGCGCCCATCTTATGGCGCCCCATGGCGAAGAGGCCGCGGCGCAAGTCATCCGAGATTGCGGCGTGCTGGAAGGTCGAGCCAAATAGAATTGTTTGAAGGTCGCCGAAACCGATGATTTCTTATATCAAGAAATTGCAGCCATCATTAGTGATGGTGAAGCCGGAAAACGGGTCCCCGAAGCTGCAGTAGTTAGGACTCGAAACTCCGCACTATCCACCGAGACCAATATGCATCCGCTGTTTCGCCGTTGATCTAGAGGCATTAGTAATAATTGTCTTCCAGATCGGATACCCGATTATGTGTAACGATGGAGCACACATCGCTCAAGCTGCAACTGTACAGCTCAGGGTACGGTTGGCCGTCCGGCACATAAACCAGCCAGTAGCCGGTGCCACGCGGACGCCCCCGGAAGAGATCGAGCGAGAATCGACCATGCTTCTCGCGCCACTCAATCTCGAAGACCACCCGGAGGGCGTGGAAAATCGGCGCGAGGGCCAAATTCCCGACGCCGAAAAGCGTGCTGGGCTAGTCGTTTACGAGTTCCTTGCGGCTGTCCTTGTCGCTTTTCTCCAACAGCGGGTCAGCTTTGGCAACAACACACAAAGGAGCAACAAAAAGAGTAATCTCATAGCGCTGGGATAGGATAAACAGAGCGGCAGGAAAGCGGTTTACTAACCTTTATTAAAATTACCTTTTGAATTGCCCAGCGGCATCCGGCACCATGCCCCGAAGTACACAACAGATCATAAATTAGGAGGCTGTTTCATGGCATATTCACGGGCTTCAGTTGCTATCAAGGTGGGCGCGCCCGCCGACAAGGTTTGGGAACATATCGGCAGCTTCGCGAACATCAAAACGATCATGCAAGGCGCGATCACGGATTGCACCGTCGACAAAACTGGTACCGTCCGCAAGCTCAAGGTCAAGGGTGAAAAGGGCATCATAACGGAGCGGCTGGTCAAATATGACAGCCAAACCCTAACCCAGATATATAGTATTATCGAAAAGCCCAACAATATCGTGCCGTTTGTCAATTACACCGCAACCATCAAAGTCACGCCGGCCACATCGCGCAGCAGCACGGTTACTTGGTCGAGCCGTTTCGAGCCTAAAAAAGGCCAAACGGCAGCAAGTTGCCGTGAGGCTGCTCTTGGTGTTTATAATCTCGGTATCGGCGGCGTGAAAAAGAAAGTGGCGCCCAAGAAGAAAGCCGCAGAAAAAGCCAAACCGAAAAATAAGGCGCGCGCTAAAAAGAAATAATCCCAGCTCTCTAGTAAATTACCGCTTCCAAATAGAGTCCCCAAGGGGGTGCGTTGGGTCCGGCGCGACGGCGATCGCGTGCGACCAAGACTTCGGTGATATCGGCTTCCGTCCAGCGCCCTTCACCGACCCAGACCAAACTGCCTACCATGGCGCGCACCTGATGGTGCAAAAAGGATTCAGAGCGCGCCTTGAGATAAATATCCTCGCCTTCACGCCTCACGTCGAGTGCATCCAATGTCTTGACCGCTGAGGACGCCTGGCATGCGCTGGCACGGAAGGACGAAAAATCATGCTCCCCGAGCAACCGCTGGGCGGCAAGCGCCATGGCATTTGCGTCAAGCGGGCGGGAAATCTGCCAAGCACGTTTAAAGTTGAGCGCGAGCGGCGAGCGGCGATTAGAAATATGATAGTGATAGATGCGGGCTAAGGCAGAGCGCCGAGCGTCGAAATCATCGGCTACCCGTTCGGCAGCAAGCACAGACACCCGACGCGGCCGCAGATGAGAATTTACCGCATCGCGCAACACATCCATGCGAACTGCGGCAGCAAGATCAAGATGACAGGTCTGCGCCCAGGCATGCACACCAGCATCTGTGCGCCCCGCACCATGGACCCGAACCGTCTCGCCCGAGAAGGCAGTCACCGCCTCTTCCAGCGCTTGTTGCACAGAAATCCCGTTGGCCTGCCACTGCCAACCGACAAACGCCGTACCGTCATATTCGAGGGTTAGCTTATAGCGGGGCATGGTAGTATTTCTCCCGGCAAAATGGCGTAGCCGCGTAGGAACTCCGCTGCCAACATTGCACCCTTGCCAGGACGCTGCATATAGGTGAGCCGAAGAGTTGTGCCTTCACCGCAAGCAACGATCAGGCCATCACCAGCGAGTACCTTACCGGGAGGCGCGTTCATGGCGCCTGTCGCCTGCGCCGCCAGTAGCTTGATGCGGTCTTCGCCATGCAGGAACCAAACACCGGGCGCGGGCGAGAAGGCGCGCACGAGATTAGCGAGCTCGTTTGCCGGGCGGCTCCAATCAAGCCGGGTTTCTGCCTTGTCGATCTTAGCGGCATAGCTCGCTTTCCCACTCTGCGCCACCGGTGCCGGCGCTGTACCGTGACAAAGCTGGTCAGCGGTCTCGGCTAGAAGGATCGCCGAAAGCTTAGCGAGTCGGTCGTGCATTTCGCCGCCATCGTATTGAGCATCGATCGAGAGATGCTCGCGGCGCAACACCGGACCGGTATCGAGCCCTTCGTCCATCTGCATGATGCAGACCCCTGTTTCCGTGTCGCCGGCCATGATCGCGCGTTGGATCGGTGCCGCACCACGCCAACGCGGCAACAGTGAAGCATGAGCATTGATACAACCGAGGCGTGGCGCCTCCAGCACTACTTTTGGCAGGATCAGGCCATAAGCGATAACGACGCAGAGATCAGCTCGAAATGCGGCAAATTCGCGCTGCTCCGCCTTGCCTTTCAATGACAGCGGCATGCGCACTTTAAGTCCCGCCGCCTCGGAACAGCGTTGTACCGGCGACAGTCGGAGTTTTTTACCACGGCCGGCTGGACGCGGCGGTTGGCAGTAGACGGCGGCGATAGGAAAACCCTCCGCCAAGAGCATGTTGAGCGCGGGCACCGCATAATCCGGCGTACCCATAAAAATAATTTTGTTGGCCGCTGCCGTGGCCATTACAAGCAACCCCTGCCTTAAGCTTCTATGGCTTTGGCGCGCTGCGCCTTGGCCATCTTGCGCAAGATAATATTGCGCTTCACAAGCGAGAGATGATCGACGAACAATTTACCGTCGAGATGATCGACCTCATGTTGAATGCAGACGGCAAGGGTCTCCGACGCCTCGACCTCGTGCGCTTCACCGTTTTCGTCGAGATAACTGACGCGTACTTCCGCCGAGCGCTTCACATCCGCAAAATACTCAGGAAAAGACAGGCAGCCTTCTTGATAAACGATGTATTCCGGCGAAAACCAGGTAATTTCGGGGTTAATTAATTTCATCGGCGTCGGCTGCTCGTTTGGCCCATGCACATCCAACACCATGACGCGCTTTGGCACACCAATCTGAATTGCGGCGAGGCCAAGCCCATCGCCAGCGTACA
Source organism: uncultured Rhizobiaceae bacterium (assembly GCA_964624055.1). GTDB lineage: Bacteria > Pseudomonadota > Alphaproteobacteria > UBA828 > UBA828 > PTKB01. The sequence continues at coordinate 14,375 of CAZUXZ010000080.1, forward strand.
TGGTTTCAAGCATATCGCTGAGCAACGCGCGAATTTCATCGTCCACCGACTCCACGTGATTGGAGCGGAGCTTGAGGCGTTTGTCGGGTGCGACAAGGATGGGGCGTACAGTCATGTAGGGCTTAGGTATTACTCACCATCCACATCGTCAAGCTGCGGTGCACCACTTTGACAGGCAGCAGATGACGGGCCCATAGTGGCCGAGATGAATATCGCGATTCTTATCTTACTTATCGTCGTTTCGCTGATCGCCGGATTCGCAGCGTTTTCGCTCCTCAGAATGCGCGGACGAGCGGACGGGTCGGAGTTGCTAAAAAGTGAATTGGCGCGCCTGACAGACTCGTTCGCAGCCAGCCATCGCGACATGGAGGAACGCCTCAAGTCGGAACAGCGCGCTCTTGGCGAACGCCTGCATGAGCGGGAGGCTGCGATCAACAAAACCTTGGCGGAGGGTTTGCAAAGTGCCACCAAGAAGACACTCGAATCTATGAATAAGGTCGAGGTCCGTCTTGCGGTGATCGACAAAGCACAGGCCAATATCGCCGACCTGTCCAGCCAGGTGGTGAGCCTGCAAAACATTCTCTCTAACAAGCAGGCGCGCGGAGCCTTCGGTGAAATCCAGCTCAACGACCTGGTACGCCAGGTCTTGCCGCCCTCGGCCTACAGCTTCCAAGCGACATTAAGCAACGGCAAGCGGGCAGATTGCCTGTTAGAATTGCCCAATCCACCAGGGGCTATCGCGATCGACGCAAAATTTCCCCTCGAGAGCTATCACGCACTACAGACGGCGACGGGTAAAGACCCCGCCCGGACAGCTGCCGAACGCGACTTCCGCGATGCGATGCAGAAACATATCAAGGATATTTCCGAGCGTTACATTCTAACCGGCGAAACGGCGGATGCGGCGCTGATGTTTCTGCCATCTGAGGCGGTCTATGCAGAGCTGCACGCCAATTTTCCGGCCGTGGTCGATGAGAGTTACCGCGCGCGGGTCTTCATCGTCTCCCCCACCACCCTTTGGGCCACTCTAAACACGGTGCGGGCGATTCTCAAGGATGTACGAATGAAGGAGCAGGCCGGGCTCATCCAGAAGGAGGTCCATGCATTACTGGAGGATGTTGAGCGACTCGACGATCGGGTCGGTAAATTGCAGCGCCACTTTGATCAGGCTGGCGAGGATATGCGCCAAATTCGCATTTCCACCGAGAAGGTCGGCAAACGGGCCGATCGCATTGACTCGGTACAGCTCGAAGAACCCGGCGAGAACAATGAAGGTACTCTCGCACCGCCGCTGAGCTCGGTCAACGAAGATTAGAGCGGGCGACGTGCCTTGAGGGCAGCGCTGAGAGTGCCGTCGTCAAGATAGTCGAGCTCGCCGCCCACCGGAACTCCATGGGCGAGGCGGGTAATAGTGATGCCTAAATTCTGCAAACGATCGGTGACGTAATGTGCCGTCGTCTGACCGTCTACCGTAGCGCTCATTGCGAGAATAATTTCTTTTACTTCCGGCGCCTCGGCGCGCGTGATGAGTTGGGCGATGCTAAGATCCTCCGGGCCAACGCCGTCGAGGGCGGAGAGCAGACCGCCAAGAATATGGTAACGGCCCTTAAAGCTGAGGGTGCGTTCAAGCGCCCAGAGGTCGGCGACCTCCTCAACGACGCAGATAGTGCTACTGTCGCGCTCGCCATTGGCACAAATCGCACAGGGGTCCTGGCTGTCAAGATTGCCGCAGACGGCACAGGGCTTGATCAATTCTGCAGCGTTTTCGAGCGCTTTCAATAGCGGTACCAATAGGGCCTCGCGGCGTTTCAAAAGATGCAGCCCAGCGCGGCGCGCCGAGCGCGGCCCAAGCCCTGGCAGCTTGCTGAGATAGTTGATGAGCCGTTCGATATCGTCTCCGGCCATGGCGTAAATTCGCCTCGCGGGCAGCGCTTAGAAGGGCAGGTTCATGCCGGGCGGAAGTTTCAATCCGCCGGTCAGTTTCGACATTTCTTCCTGCATGTGCGCTTCGACCTTGATCTTGGCATCGTTAAAGGCAGCGGTCACCAGGTCTTCAAGCACTTCGACCTCATCCGGATTGACGAGCGATGGATCTATTTTGAGACCGTGCATTTCGCCTTTGCCGTTGAGGGTTACCGTCACCAACCCGCCACCCGCACCGCCGCTGACCTCTACCGCGTCCAGGCCCTCTTGCATTTCAGCCATCTTGGCCTGCATCTGCTGCGCCTGTTTCATCATCTGACCGAGATTTTTCATGGACCACCTTTCTTTCTTGGGATCATGAGTTATCGTCCGAATCAGCGTCATCGCGCAAGCCACTGATTTCAGCGTCGGGAAACGTCTTCAGCACCTGGCGAACAAGAGGATCATCTTCCGCCGCGCGCAGCTTGGCAGCAATTTTCTCACCCGCCTGCTCCTCAAGAGTAGGTTCGCCGCGCTCATCAGAAAGCGCCACCATCCACTGCCGACCCGTCCAAGCACGCAATTTCTCACTGAGCTCGGTCGCCAAGGGCTTGAGCACGATTTCGTTTTGCCGGAGTTCGATGTGGCCCGGTGAAAAGCGCACGAGATGAACATCGGACATCAGCCAATGGCGCAAATCCACTTCCCGATGGTGCTCCGCCAGAGAGACAATATCAGCGAGACAGGTAATTTTGGTGACGGTGGACTCGGTCTTTGACGTTTCGGTGCTACGGGCCTCCGGCTGCGGGTCCGGCTCGGGCGTGCGCTCTTCCGCCAGCGCGAGTCCACCACCGTTATCCGGCGCCGGCTGTTCCAGCGATGGAGGAAGTGAAGTGGCTGGCTGCTCCGGCAATGGCGGGGGCAGCACGGCTGTCGCCTTGCCCGGGGCGTTGCCGAGCGCACGGCCCGCCTCCGCCGGGGTCGGCAAATCAGCGGCATAGGCAAGACGCACAAGGGCCATTTCCACCGCCATCATGGCGTTTGGCGCGCCGCGCGTATCGCCAAGTCCTTTGAGCAGCATCTGCCAAGCACGTGTTAGCTCGGGCATGGCGAGCTTTTCTGCCATCTCCTGACCCTGCTTGCGCTCGATTTCAGCGGTGCCAGGCTCTTCCGCCACCGCCGGCACCAGCTTAACCCGGGTTAGCCAATGGGTGAGTTCGAGCATATCTTCCAGCACGGCGATGGGATCGGCTCCAGCGCGATATTGTTCCCCAAGGAGGTCGAGGGCGGTGGCGATTTCGCCCCGCAGAACAGCAGCGAACAGCTCAAATACCCGCGAGCGGTCGGCAAGGCCCAGCATGTTGCGCACCTCATCCTCGCCCACGGCACCCGCGCCATGGACGATGGCCTGATCGAGTAATGAGAGTCCGTCGCGCACCGAGCCGTCGGCGGCGCGGGCAATTAGACGGATTGCGCCCTCGGAGATCCTAGCATTTTCCCTCTGCGCGATTTTTTGGAAATGCGCGGACAAATCGGCGCCAACCACCCGCCGAAGATCAAAGCGCTGACAGCGTGACAGCACGGTCACCGGAAGGCGGCGCACCTCGGTGGTGGCGAAGATGAATTTCGCGTGGGGCGGTGGTTCCTCCAGGGTCTTCAACAAAGCATTGAAGGCCTGCTTCGAGAGCATATGCACCTCGTCAATGATGTAGACCTTGTATCGCGCACTGGTCGGTCGGTAGCGCACACCATCGATCAGCTCGCGGATATCATCAACGCCAGTACGCGACGCCGCATCCATTTCCAGGACGTCGACATGACGATCCCCCGCAATGGCCACGCAATGCTCACACTGACCACATGGGTCGGGGGTCGGGCCATCGCCGCCACCATCTGTGCCAATACAATTGAAAGCTCGAGCGAGTATGCGGGCGGTTGTAGTCTTGCCAACACCGCGCACGCCGGTGAGCAGGAAGGCATGCGCCAAACGGCCAGTGCGGATGGCATTGGTCACCGTGCGTACCAGGGCTTCCTGGCCGATCAGATCGGAGAAATCGGCGGGCCGATACTTTCGGGCCAGAACGCGGTAAGGGCCGTCGTCGCCCATCCGGGATCCATCGTTATGGTTATGTTCAGCGGGAGGCCGGTCAAGTGACCCGACCTAATCTCGTTACGGCTGCTTCCTTCCGGATCTGACCGGGTTAGCGAGGCGGCCGTCCACCGCCGGTCTCCCTAGTCTCACTATATCAGCATTAGCCGCCTCCGGGGCAACCAATAACCAACCTCTTTGACCAAACACACCCAGCTATGCGAATTTTACGCCATGCAGCGACTATCTCTATTGGCGGGCAATGTATTCTCCGGCGTGCCTCTTGACCGGGTGGATCATCTGCGCACCGACGCGTTATGGATCAAGGCCCGAATCAATGACCCGGCAAGCCGTTTTATCGCCGTCTGGAACCAGCAAAGCATCGTGTTCGATGGCTCCACGCCACGCGCCGCCCTCGGGGACCGGAGCACACTTGACGGGCTGATCGACGGTAATTCGCCTCTCGCCCTACTCGGCATCGCACCAGAAAAGGGCGGAATAGCTCATTTCGCTGTCGATTTATCCCATTTGTCGCGGGAAACGTTGACCGAGCGTTATGTCGACGGTGCCCTAATGGATTTGCGCCAGTCCGTGCAGCTCTTACCGGCCCAGGAAGCCGCCATTCTCGCCTATGCCCGGGGGCTGATGTATTGGCATCAGAAAAACGGTTTTTGCTCAACTTGCGGACATCCCACCCGATCGCGCCGCGCCGGTCATGAACGCGTCTGCACCAGTCCAGATTGCGGCATGAGCCATTTTCCGCGAACGGATTCAGCGGTGATTGTATTGGTGCATGACGGCGACGAGTGCCTCCTTTGCCGTCAATCCCATTGGCCGACTGGCATGCACTCGACTTTGGCTGGTTTTCTTGAGCCTGGCGAAAGCCTTGAGGAATGCGTCGCGCGTGAGATATTTGAGGAATCTGGCGTGTGCATTGCCGATGTGCGATACCACTCATCTCAGCCCTGGCCATTTCCGGCCTCGATCATGGTCGGCTTCATGGCCAAGGCAGAAAGCCGCGAAATCAAAGTTGACGAAAAGGAACTGGAATATGCCCGCTGGTACAATCGCGAATGGCTGCGCAGTGTGGAGGATTCGGACGAATTCCGCTTGCCCGGTGAATATTCCATCTCCCGGCGTCTGATCTGCGACTGGATCGAAGAGCGCTTTCCAATATGAAGGAGCGGATGTGGGGACGGAATTGAAATCGTGGACGAGCTGGTAATCGAAACCATTGACATAACTTCCGCGATCAATGCGCATTCACATCCCTTCAAGCTATACACGCTCGGCTTAAACTTCACGGTGCCTGTAAATGATTTGGTCGCGACTGCCATCGTGCAGAGGCTGGATATCAGCAGATAGTCCGGAATCTAAACGTGCCGGTTCGTCACCAATCAAGCACGGAACGGATGCGCCGGATAGACACCCATGATATGCACCTTGCTGGTGAAAAAGGCGAGCTCGTCCAGCGCGTTTTGAAGCCGCTGCTCGCGGGGATGAGCCTCGACCTCAGCAAAAAATTGTGTCGCGGTAAAAGCACCGCCAACCATATAACTCTCCAGTTTAGTCATGTTGACGCCATTGGTGGCGAAACCACCAAGCGCCTTGTACAGCGCCGCCGGCACATTGCGCACATTGAACACGAAAGAAGTCACCACCAAGCCTTTGGACGGATCAGGATCGATTGGCTCGGCGGCAAGGACAACGAATCGTGTGGTGTTGTGCACCTCGTCCTCCACGCCTGCCTCAATCACGTCGAGACCGTAAATCTCTGCTGCCAAGCTAGAGGCAATGGCAGCAATGGTGGGATCGCCGAGCCGGGCGATTTCTGCCGCCGCGCCCGCCGTGTCAGCATGTACCACAGCGTTCAGTCCTAACCGCCGAATCACGTCGCGGCATTGCGAGAGGGCATGAACATGGGAGCGTACGATCTTTAAATCCCCCGCTTCAGCGCCCATGCAGGCGAGCAAATTGTGGTGCACCGGCTGATAGTGCTCGGCGACGATATGAAGGTCGGATTCAGGCAGCAATTGGTGAATATCGGCGACCCGCCCGGCGACAGAGTTTTCGATCGGGATCATGGCCAGGCGGGCACGACCTTCGCTGACCGCCGCGAAAGCATCGGTGAAGGTCTTGCACGGCAGGGTCTCCATTTCGGCATAGACCGCGCGGCAGGCCATATCAGAATAGGCGCCCGGTGCGCCCTGAAAGGCTATCACCTTTTCTACATGGGAATTTTCTTTACTCATGTTAAGATTCTATATTGCCTACGCACCCAATATATCGCGCGCCTGGTCCAAGTCGCGCGGAGTATCGACACCAATGGGAACGGTGTCAACGAGGGTCACGTCGATGCGCATCCCAGCCTCAAGTGCGCGCAATTGCTCTAGCCGCTCACGCGCCTCCAGGGGGCTGCGGGGAAGCGCGATAAAACGCTCCAGCGCACTGCGCCGATAGGCATAGAGCCCGATATGGTGCAACAGAATTCCATTGCCCGAGGGCGCGCGTGCACGGGTGAAATACAGTGCCCGCCCGTGCTGCGCATCAGCCTTACAGGAGACCACTGCCTTAACCACATTGGGGTCTTCTCGCTCAGCATCAATGCGGATTTCAGTAGCGAGTGTACCAATGTCGACCGCGGGATTTGCCAATAAGTCGAGTGCCCGGCGCGGCAAATCCGGCGCGAGGGTTGGTAAATCACCCTGAATATTGATAACCGCGTCGTACCGCCTGGTCTCATCGAGACGCACCAACGCCTCATGGATACGGTCTGAGCCGGATGGGTGTTCGGGACTGGTCAAAACCGCCTCACCGCCCGCCGACGTCACCGCATCAGCAATTTCGGGCTCAGCACAGGCGACCACCACCCGGCCCAATGCCGCCTCCTCGGCACGACGCATCACATGCACGATCATTGGCGTCCCAGCAATATCCGCGAGCGGCTTATTAGGCAACCGCTGAGATTGTAAGCGTGCCGGAATGAGAATTATTGGATTTGCCGGGCCGTTATCACTTGGGGAAAATGCCATAGCACTCCGATTCCTTTATAGCGTCTTATAGAAGTTGGACAGGCTAGGGGGAAGCGGCTAAATTCTCGCGAATTCGCATCAGGGAGGAACCCCCCCACTCATGTCGCCCTTTGAACTGAACAAGATAGCCGGCGCCGCCCTCTTCGCGGGGCTGATGGCTATGTCATCGTGGCTCATTTCAGACGGCGTCTACAATATCGACAAAGACCATGGCAATCTGGCTTACGCCCTTAATAACGCTGAGGACGAGGAAAAAATAGCGGACGGTACAAAGGCTGCCGAGGAAGTCGTGGCTAAAGTACCAATCGAAGCGATGATTGCCGAAGCAGACGTCGGCAAGGGGCAAAAGCTGTTCAAGAAATGTGCTGCCTGCCACACCACGAAAGCCGGTGGCAAAAACAAGGTTGGTCCAAATTTATGGGGTATCGTCGAACGTAAAATCGGTGCGAGCGAGGGCTTCAACTATTCGGACGCGATGTCATCCCAAAGCGGCAGCTGGAGCATTGAGGCGCTCAACGCCTTCCTGGCGAATCCGAAAGAAAGGCTGCCGGGCACAAAAATGTCCTTCTCCGGCGTCAAGAAAGATGGTGACCGCGCGAATCTGCTGCTGTTCCTGCAAAGCCTGAGCAACTAGCCCACCCCACCAGAGACTGCGTCCCAGATTTGGACTGGCGTTCGCTCCCTCCGGTACGTTGAACAACGTTGACGCCGTGAGCCACGGGAATAAGCTATGGGGCACCAAGAAGTTATAAAAACGTCTCAAACCCTCCCAAAAATGGCCCGACACACTTAAAGCGCTACTTGAAAAGAAGTGCGGTCAAAAAGTTGCGTACTGTTATCGTAAAGGAAGAATATTCCCGCGTCGCGCACGGTATTCTATTCATCTAAATCAATAACAAGACCTATATACTCGACGATCAATTCAAACAGGTTTTGCTGAGTAGAAAGATCCATAACTACAAGCCGTTCTTAATAGTGAACAAGAAGTATTGGTGGCTTCACCGCGGCAAGTCGGCGCCGCCGTTGCCGGGCGTGGCGGACGGAATTAAGCTCGCCTTCGAATCTGGACTTTCTGTGATGCCGAAACAAAATGTGGAAGCGTAACCTTGAAAGACCTCTTTATTAAAGAAGACGGCTCCAGCACGCTGGGAAGCGGCATGACGCTGGACAAGGTGGAGCATCATTTCATGCGAAAGTTCGCCTCCTGCGAACCCGCGCATATCGTCACGAGCTCTATTGCCGCCAAAATCAGCGCCATCATCCACGCCAATGACGAGCGCAGTTGGGGCCGCCTCACGATCAATGTTAGCTCTACTCTGCCGGTGCAAACACGGACCTATTACTTCGTTATGTTCGCCGGCATCTACAAACGACCGCAGAGTCGAAACCTCGCTGAACACATTTCTCACCCTCTAGCAATGTTAAGCAATATGAAGTTTCCACCCTTAGTCCTGTTGCTCTTAGCGTGCTTCGTGCTCAACCTCTTCTATTTGCTCAAATCATCGTTCGGCCTAAATGTGGCACGGAGCTTCTCCCCAGACATCTGGGATAGCATTATCTCCAGTGCGAGCAGCCGATGACGGTGCATCCGGTCATTCTATGCGGCGGCTCGGGCACACGGCTCTGGCCGCTTTCGCGCGCGACCTATCCCAAGCAGCTTCTACGCCTGGTAGGCAGCGAGACTATGGTGCAAGATACCTTGCGCAGATTCTCCGCGGATGAATTTTCTCCGCCCCTTCTCATTAGTAACGAAGCCCAGCGCTTTATCCTGGCTGAGCAGGCGCGTGAAATCGGCCTGACTCCGAAACGCATCGTGCTGGAACCGGTCGGACGCAATACCGCACCAGCAGCAGCCATCGCCGCGCTGATGCTGAGCCAAAACGCTGGGGACAACCTGATGCTGATTTCGCCCGCCGATCATCTGGTGGCGGACGGGGAAAGTCTGCGCAAAACCATCACTGTGGCCAGGCCACTTGCCGAAGCTGGACACCTGGTCACCTTTGGCGTCTCCCCTAACACACCGGAGACCGGTTATGGCTATATCCGCCGAGGCGGCGCCATCAATGGCGGGCCCGGCTATAAAGTGGCCGAGTTCGTTGAAAAACCGGATATTCAGCACGCGCGGGACTATCTTTCAAGCGGCGATTTTCTCTGGAACAGCGGAATGTTTCTGTTCTCCACCGCCGCATATTTGGCCGAGCTTAATCGCCGCCGCCCAGATATGCTGAATGCCTGCCGCACCGCGCTTGCCGAAGCGGCGGCAGAGACCGACTTCCTCCGCCTCGCCGAAGCGCCCTTCACCGACATTGACGGCGATTCGATCGATTGCGCGGTGATGGAGCGATGCGAGCGCGCAGCGGTGGTGCCGATTGAGGTCGGCTGGAGCGATGTTGGCTCGTGGCGCGCTCTATGGCAAGCAGGCGCGCGAGACGCCGCCGGCAATCTCGTCGAGGGAGATGTTATCGCCAACGCCTGCTCGCAGTCCTATATCCGTAGCGATGGCCCGCTGGTGGCCGCCCTCGGGCTGGACAATATCGCTCTGGTCGCCACCAAGGCTGCAATTCTCGTGACCCCCATGGATAAGACCGAATTAGTACGCGACGTGGTGCGCCACTTGTCGAAACTGGATCGCCCAGAAGGGACGCAGCATCTTCGCGTCGTGCGCCCTTGGGGCGCATTCGAAGGGTTGCGTCAGGGACCCGGTTTTCAGGTCAAGCTCCTGACCGTTAATCCTGGCGCCGGTATTTCTTTGCAATATCACAACAAACGCGTGGAACACTGGGTGGTGGTGGCGGGGAGCGCCCGGGTCACACGCGATTCGGAAGTACTGGAATTATCTGCCAACCAATCCACCTATATCGCGACCGGCGTCCAGCACCGCCTTGAAAACCCTGGCAGAGAACCGCTTCATGTCGTCGAAGTGCAGAGTGGCGACTATCTAGGTGAAGACGACATAGTCCGCCTCGAAGACCGTTACGGCAGGGTAACCGTGACAAAGTGAGCATGGCTACGTAGGATTCGGTAGGCATTGTTGCCCAATAAGAAAATCTGCGAAGCCAGCATAGCACGCAGCCGTGACAATGAAATTGGTGCCGCCACGCGCTGCCAACTCTGTCTCCTCCCAGCCTTTATCGAAAAAATAATGGCCGAACAAATTCACCCCCTAATCTAGCAGCACCATCACGACACGCAGCGTGCAACCCAAAATTCGGGCCATACCGCAAGAAATGGTACGGATTTTGTCCGAGGAGGAACGCTCATTGAGGTCAAGAGACAAGAGAATATATTCACGCCTTAAGCTATCATTTTCCTGGTCAGCCAGTGCGCCGCTTGAGGCGCCAACTCCCGGAACGGAGACGTTGTTGGCTGTAAAGAAGAGCACAGGCGATAAGCGCCAGACCCTGGACCAACTCGCGTGGCAGATCGATTGGCTCGGCGACCACTGAGGGACGGAACAACAAGATGCAGAGCCCAAGCAGCACCGAGCGTTCGATAATGCTGCAGCGCTCGGCAAAAAATCCCTGAATTGCAGCGGCGAAGGCAAACATTGCTAGGAGCGATACTACGAATATCCAAATCAAGCGTACCGGATCGTCGATCCAGAGAATCTCGCCATCGCCCGCCACGCCGTCGATCATCAATAGCTCGGTGTTAAAGAGGAAAATGAACGGCAAGATCGCGGTGCGGAGATCGTAGGTGAAGCCCTGCACACCAGTGCGGATCGGATCGGTGCGTCCGATCGCTGCTGCTGCGTAGGCAGCCAATCCCACCGGCGGTGTATCGTCAGCCAATATGCCGAAATAGAATACGAAGAGATGGGCCGCGATGATCGGAAAGATCAGCCCCGCATCGCCGCCAAGGGTAACGATTACTGGGGCGGTCAGAGTTGCCATCACAATATAGTTGGCCGTGGTCGGCAAACCCATTCCAAGGATCATGCTGGTGATCGCAGTAAGGATCAGCATGAGATAGATATTGCCCATCGAGATGGTGTCGATCAGTGTGACGAAACGCCCTACCAACCCGGTGCTGGTCACCACACCGACGATTATACCGGCACTCGCGGTGGCAACGCCCACCGCGATCATGTTACGCGCGCCGCCGATCAACCCCAAGACTATGTCCTTGACGCCGTCGATGAAGGAAACGCGGAGCGCGAGGCCAAGAGTCTCGCCAGGGGCCGGTGCGTAGCCAGCACGCCACCAGGCAAGCCAAGCGATGATTGGGCGCTGAACCAGCATGATGACGGCAAGTGCCTCAATGGCAAACAGCACCGATGTGATCGCCGACCGGCGCATGACCACAAGATAGATTATCAGCACGAAAATCGGCAAGAGATAGTGGATACCCCGCAGAAAGGTTTTGGAAAGTCTTGGCAACTCCGAGCGCGGAATACGCTTGATATCGAGCTTACGCGCTTCGAGATGAACAACATAAAACAATGCGATGTATGAGATCAGCGCCGGTATGAGGGCCGCGCGCACCACGTCTAGATAGGGAATACCGATTATTTCGGCCATGATAAAGGCGGCCGCTCCCATAATCGGCGGCATCAGTTGGCCATTAGTCGAGGCAGCAACTTCGATCGCACCAGCTTTATGCGCTGGTAGGCCGACTTTCTTCATTAGCGGGATGGTAAAGGTGCCCGTAGTCACGGTGTTGGCAATGGACGAGCCGGATACCATGCCGGTCAGGCCAGAGGCGACAACTGCCGCTTTGGCCGGGCCGCCGCGCATCCACCCCAATCCGGAAAAGGCGACATCGATGAAATATTTGCCTGCGCCGGCTCGCTCCAGGAGCGCGCCGAACAGCACGAAGAGAAAGACAAAATCGGTCGAAACACCGAGAGGTACACCGAAAATTCCAGTGGTCGAGAGATATTGATCGTTGACAACATAATCAAGTGGAATTCCCCGGTGGCGCAGGAACTCGGGCATGTACGGTCCGAGAAAGCTATAGGCGATAAAGATAATTCCAAGTATCGGTAGCGCCGCGCCAAGAGCCCGGCGCGCCGCCTCAAGCAGCAATATAATCATCACTACGCCAATCCATACATCGGCAACGCTCGGCAAGCCCTGGCGCATCACAATACCTTCGTAATCCCACCAGATGTACAGCGTGGTAACAGCGGCAGAGACGCCAAGCACAACGTCAAGGAGTGGGATACGGCTCCTGAGTGATCGGCGCAATCGTGTGCGCGGAATCACTTTGCGCATGAGCTTCACCCAGAAGGGCGGACGAGATTCGTTATAGGCAGGATAGGCCAGATAGACGAGGAGGATAGCAAAACCGAGATGCCAGGCACGCGCGATGGTGGCATTGACCGGTTGGTAGGCGATATAGAGTTGATAGCCCGACCAGACGAGACAAAGCAGTAGAATGGCAATACGGGAAACGGGAAAATCGGGACTGCGCGGGCCACTTTCGACCTGGGCCACGATTTCCTGAGCCACAGCTTTACCTTCCTTGGTCTTGCTCTCCAGCGTCTTCGCGTTTTGCGGCCCAGGCCGCACCATCCTTCACCCCACCTTTGGTTCCTATATGTCAGCGCCAAAGCAAGGGGGCGGCATGTGCCGCCCCCGATTACTTGTGCGTTTGGCGTTTCCTATTTCCAACCGCGCTCTTTGTAATATTTCTCGGCACCTGGGTGAAATGGAGCGGTCAATCCCTTGAGCATCGCCTTAGGCTCAAGCACACGAAATGCCGCGTGTGTCGATTTAAGCTCATCAAGATTCTCGAACACGGTCTTAACAACGTCGTAGACCATCTCTTCCGAGGCGCTGGCGCTGGTCACAACGGTTGCTGTAACTGCGTAGGTTTCTACATTCTCGTCGATACCCTTATAGGTGCCGGCAGGAATTTGCGTCATGACATAATAAGGTCGCTCGTCGACGAAGCCTTGTATCTCCGCACCGTTGATCGGGATGATCTTGATGTCGGTGGAATTGGCCGGCTCTTCAATTGCAGCTGACGGATTGCCCACCGTGTAGAAGAAGGCGTCGATCTTCTTGTCCACGAGTGCGCGGCTCGCTTCCTGCTGCTGCAAACCTTGCGACTCGATATCGTTATCCTTGTCGATGCCGTAGAGACGCAGCACATCCTCGGCGTTGCCACGCTGGCCGGATCCAGGATTTCCAATATTGACGGTCTTGCCCTTGAGATCGGAGACGCTGTTGATTCCAGAATCGACACGGGTCACTAGCAGCACTGTTTCCGGATGCATGCTAAAGATGCTGCGGAGATCCTCCATTGGCGCGCCTTGCCAATCACCCTGGCCGCGAAAGGCCTCAAAATTACGATCTGATTGGGCAACCCCAAAATCAAGTAAGGTGCGTTTGACCGCGCGGATATTGAACACCGAGCCAAGCGCTGGCCTGCCGACGCAATTATATTTGTCGCCACTATGCTTGTTGAGCAGGTTGCAGACATTCAGGGCGACTTGATAATAGACGCCGGTCACGGAACCGCCACCGATCAAGATGTCCTGCCCTGCCTTGGCCGGGTTGACCATGAAATTTCCAGCCACCAACGCCACCGTAGCGGCGGCGGCCAACACTGCTCTTCGACCGATCATGATGCCTCTCCTCATTTGATGCTTTATACGCTGCCCGATTCCCGCGCCGAGCAAATCACTCCTGATGGCGAACCGTAACGGCGCGGCGGTTCGATTGCAACCGCACCCGTCAGGAAACAATTGCCGACGCCATATTACAGACGAACCTCGGATCCGGTCAGGCGCTGTCACTCGGTATCCCGTGCAATGTTTTAGCCTGTATTGTGGTCTGACTTTGCTTCAGCGCCTGCGCGGTGGCTAACAAAGTGGCGGCGAACGTACCGCCAATCACCGCCTGCGTTGCCGACGGCTTCGAACATTCGTTCGCCACATTTATTTTCGCCCTTTTGCCTGATGACAAAATCTGGAGCAGGCGACGCCTGCTAGGCAGATATCGCTGCGCGATCGTTGGATGACGGCAGGCTAGCGATCGAAAGCGTCGTTCTCAATCTGGTGCCATTCACCATCGACAATGTCATCGGCGGCGTAAGGTCAGCGATGTCTATTGGTTCGTTAATCTTCACCAGCCCCGAGCCGTAACTCGGCTACTTGATCAGCTTGCTGATTTCCTTAAATTCCTCGTTACCAGCAGCCTCCAACCATTCGAATAACACCATCTCGCTGCTCACACACTGGGCGCCAAATCGTGACAGCCGCTCGGCACCGGCGCGCCGATTATACTCAGCGCGCGAGCCACTCGCATCAGTGACGAGATAAACTAGTAGATCCTCCGCCAACAAATCAGCCGCGGTCTGCATTACGCATACATGGGTCTCGGTGCCGCACAGCACCATTTGATCGCGGCCATTTGCTCGCAGAGTTGTGAGTTCGCGTAAAAAATCCTCGCTTCTCGCCGCGCTGAAGGTCAGCTTTGCGACCGTTTTAGTTTCGTTTGGCAGCTTGGCGGCAATTTTCTCCACCGTCGGGCCGAGACCCTTGGGATATTGCTCGGAGACGACCATCGGCACACCGAGGCGGCGCGCGCCTTCGATTAGCTTACCAGAATTTGCAACCACTTGATCACCCTTGTCGATAGCAGGAATCAATTTCTCTTGAAGATCGATCACGATCAGGATCGAGCGTTGGGCGTCGAGCAGCATATGATAGTCTCCGACCAATTAGGTTCTTTGCCGCAGCCTGACGAATTCGCCATCGGGGGGCAAGAGCAGTAACAGTTAATGAGCAAACACATGCAAAAACCAACCGCCAATGACTTTCCCATACTCGACCAATTGCGCGATCGCTGGTCGCCACGCGCCTTTTCGAGTCGCCTAGTGCCACCTCAGTCAGTGCATTCGTTGATGGAGGCCGCGCGCTGGACGGCATCTTGCTTTAACGCCCAGCCCTGGCGGTTTATTCTGGCGGCGCGCGACGAAAAAAAGGAGTTCGAAGCGGCACTTGCCTGCCTCAATGAATGGAACCGGGGCTGGGCCACCTCCGCGCCGCTCCTTTTGTTTGCCGTCGCACAGCTAGATTTTGACGACGGCTCGCCCAATCGCCACGCTCTTTACGATACTGGCCAGGCGGTGGCACAGTTGACCGTCCAGGCCACCGCACTCGGCCTCTTCGTACATCAGATGGCCGGCATCCTGCCAGAGCAGATTCAGCAAACCTATAACCTGCCAGAGGGCCATGACGCGGTCTCTGCAGCAGCCATCGGCTATTACGGCGAGCCCGACGGCCTTGAGGAAGGCATCCGCCATAAGGAGCTGGCGCCACGCGAGCGCAAACCGCTTTCGGAGCTCGTCCTTGCCGGTGGATGGGAAAAACCCACCACACTGTCATAGTGTGTTAAAAAACTATTTTAATAAACGTCCTTTCGCTGTCATATTTCGCTACCGGATGAATGGACTCCGATCAACCGGCTGCCGACTCTTCAGGACATTTTACTCCGTATGCCTATAAACATTGCGATCATAGGATCGGGTCCGGCCGCGTTTTATACTGCCGATGGTTTGATCAAATCCGGGAACGATTGCCGCATCGATATCATCGAGTGCTTGCCGTGTCCTTATGGATTGATCCGCTTCGGCGTTGCGCCAGATCACGAAAAGACTAAAAATGTTTGGCGCGCCTTCGCCAAAACAGCGTCACACGAGAACGTCAATTTTTACGGTAATGTCGACCTCGGCAAAGATATTAAACTCGGCGAATTGCGCGAGATGTATGATGCAGTGGTGCTCGCCGTTGGCGCCGGTAGCGACCGACCCGTTGGCATTCCCGGAGAAGACAAGAGGGGCGTGTTCGGCTCCGCTACCTTTGTCAATTGGTATAACGGCCATCCCAATTGCCGCGATCTAGACCCCAATTTGAACATCGAGGCCGCGGTCGTGCTCGGAAATGGCAATGTCGCCATCGATGTTGCGCGGGTGCTGGTCAAGACGCCGGCGGAAATGGCGGCGACGGATCTTCCCGATTATGCCGCAGACCGGATCCACGCCTCGCCGCTCAAGGATGTCTATATGGTCGGCCGGCGCGGGCCTAACGAGGCGAAATACACCAATGTAGAGTTGCGCGAGATGGGCAATTTGGAAAATTGCGTGCCCCAGATTGATGCGGCGCAACTGCCGGAAACCGTGAGCGGCAATATGTCGGATCGCGACCGCCGCGTGGCAGAGAAAAATCTCGCCACCGTGCGCGAGTTCGTCGAACGCAATCCGGATGAAATGCCCAAGAGGGTGCATTTCGTCTATTACGCCCAACCGGTAGAAATTCTTGGCGGTAAGCAGGTCAAGAGCGTACGCTTCGAAAAGACAGAGGTGCGCGATGGGCGCGCTGTCGGTCTAGGGCAATTTTTCGAGATTCCGTGTGGTCTTGTGGTCGCCGCCATTGGCTATACCTCCAAGCCGGTTGCCGATACGCCGTTCGACGAGCGCGCCGGCATCGTGCGCAACGACGATGGGCGCGTGGAAGAGGGACTTTATGCGGTAGGCTGGATCAAGCGCGGCCCGAGCGGAGTGATCGGTACCAACAAGCCAGACGGCAAGCTGGCGGCGGAGCAAATCCTAGCCGACCACCGCGCCGGCACCGGTAAAGACGGGCGTTCGGGCCTGGAAAATCTACTGGCGGAACGCGGAATTCGCGCGGTGAGTTTCGCCGAATGGCAGAAGATTGAAGCGACAGAGATCGCCAACGCCCGTGAAGGCGCACCACGCAAGAAATTCGTCACCGTAGAGGAAATGTTAACGGTCATCGGATGAGACCGAAGACGATTTATGTATCGTAGCAGTAATTTCTCTTTTTTCACTAAAATTTGACCCTTTGAACGGTAGACGAAGCCGGCGATTAGGCATATGTACTGACTGACTCGGAGAATTGGGAATTGCCCAGGTGTTCGATTTGTTTCACAGATGGAGAATTTCGTGAGTACCGATGGTAGTGCGGCGTTGAACTTATCCGAAGTCCGCCGTGAAGAAGTCGATTCCGTCGTTGTGCGATTCGCCGGCGATTCAGGTGACGGCATCCAGTTGACCGGTGGACGTTTCGCCGAAACCACGGCAATCGCCGGACAGGATCTTGAAACCTTTCCAGATTTTCCGGCCGAAATTCGCGCTCCCATTGGCACCACCTATGGTGTTTCAGCGTTCCAAATTAATTTTGGCTCAGCGCATATCCAAACCTCTGGCGACGCGCCTGACGTCTTGGTCGCACTCAATCCGGCAGCGCTAACCGTCAATATAGAAGAACTCAAGGAAGGCGGATTAGTGATCGTTGATTCCGGTTCCTTCAGTGATAAGAACTTGCAAAAGGCCGGCTATGAAACTAATCCGCTAGACGATGGCAGCCTCAATAAATACCGCATCTTTCCCATCGATATTTCGCGCCTGACCCTGGAAGCGGTCAGCAATGCCGAGGTCAATAAGCGCGACGGCCTACGCTGCAAGAACATGTGGACCCTGGGGCTGATTAGCTGGATGTATGACCGCAGCCTGGAACCGACGGAAAAGTGGCTCAAAGGTAAGTTCGGCAGGAAATTGCCAGAGGTCGCCAAGGCCAATATCGCCGCGCTCAAAGCTGGCCACGCTTTCGGCGAAACAGCCGAGATGCCGGACGGCGTGCGCGGCTTCACCATTCGTCCGGCAGATTTTGAGCCCGGAACCTATCGTACCGTTACCGGCACCGAGGCCACCGCCTGGGGCCTGATTGCCGGCACCCATTTGGCCGGCCTCAGCCTTACTATGTGCTCCTACCCGATTACCCCAGCGTCAGGCCTCCTGCATGTTCTGGCTCGTCTTAAATCCTATAATGTGGCGACCTTTCAAGCGGAAGACGAGATCGCCGCCGTCGGCGCCGCTATCGGCGCTTCCTACGCCGGCTCACTCGGCGTAACCTCTAGTTCTGGACCGGGCATCGCCCTTAAAACGGAAGCGATCGGCCTAGCCATCGCCACCGAATTGCCGCTTATCGTGGTTAACACCCAGCGCGCAGGGCCGTCCACCGGCATGCCGACCAAAACCGAGCAATCTGATCTGTTCCTCGCGGTCTATGGTCGCAACGCCGATGCCCCGCTAGTCGTTATCGCAGCGCATTCCTCCGCCGACTCGTTTGAAGTGGCAATTGAAGCGGTTCGTCTCGCAACGAAATATATGACCCCAGTAATGGTCCTCAGCGATACCTATATCGCTAACGCCGCCGAGCCCTGGCGGGTACCGGACGCCGATCATTTCGAACCATTTGAGGTGAGCTTTCGCACCGATTCCGAAGGCTTCCAGCCCTTTATGCGTAACGCGAATACTCTGGCGCGACCTTGGGTCAAGCCAGGCACGCCAGGCCTTGAACACCGCATCGGCGGACTGGAGCGAGCCTATGACAGTGGCAATGTCTCTTACGATCCAGAAAACCACCAGCGCATGACCGATGTCCGCCACAATAAGATAGCGGGCATTGCCGATGATATTCCACTGCAAACCGTCGAATTGGGTGCTGATACAGGCCAGCTCGCAGTGGTTGGCTGGGGTTCGACCTATGGGCCGATCAGCAGCGCCGTCGAACATGCCCGCGCCGACGGCAAGGCGGTAAGCCATATCCATCTGCGCTACATCAACCCAATGCCGAAAAATCTCGGTGAGTTGCTCTCCCGTTTTAACAAAGTGTTGGTGCCAGAAATGAATATGGGCCAGCTCAGCACGATGTTGCGCGACCGCTACATGGTCCCGGCAGAGGGATTGCACAAGGTCACCGGAAAGCCGTTCCGGATTGCCGAAATTGAAGACAGCATTCGCGCCATTTTGGAGACGTGACATGAACGATATCGCCACGGAAGTGGGATTGAGCGCCAAGGATTTTACATCGGACCAGGAAGTTCGCTGGTGGCCGGGCTGCGGTGATTACGCCATAGTCAAGTCTGTACGCTAGGCGCTAGCCGAATTCGGCACACCGACCGATTATGTCGTGTTCGTCTCTGGATTAGGCTGCGCTGCGCGCTTTCCCTATTACTTGGCTACCTA
>CAZUXZ010000081.1:0-4420 GCA_964624055.1 uncultured Rhizobiaceae bacterium
GCTTATCTGGGGGCGGGCCCGATAGCAGATGCCTGTTTTATCGCTTATAAAATGCCCAACTTTATTCGTCGTCTGTTAGCAGAAGGAGCTTTCAACGCGGCGATCGTTCCGCTCTTTTCGGCAAAATTAACTGATGAAGGGAAACCCTCTGCCCTACATTTTGCTGGCGCAGTAATGTCGATTATGACAACCCTTCTAATAATTTTCGTTATAATTTTTCAGATTGCGATGCCTTGGTTGATGTATATTTTTGCTCCAGGGTTTTCAGACAATCCCGAAAAATTTGGGCTTGCTATTGATTTGACAAGGATACCCTTTCCCTATCTTTTGTTTATCTCACTCGTATCACTACTTGGCGGTGTTCTGAATTCAATGGGGCGTTTTGCTGCTGTAGCGGCGACACCGATAATTTTAAATTTAATCCTGATAGGGGCGCTACTTTTAGCTACCCCATATTTACCAAGTGCTGGCCATGCATTTGTTTGGGGCGTTTTCTTGGCGGGCATCGGGGAACTTTTGTGGTTAGTTTATGCATGTCATCGTGAAGGCTTCACGTTGCATTTAGCTAAACCAAGATTTTCTTCGCCAGTTCGCCGGCTGCTCAAGCTTATGGTGCCGGGTGCTATAGGGGCAGGAGTCTTGCAAATTAATCAACTGGTTGACGTTGTCATTGCCTCCCTTCTACCCACAGGCGCCATCTCATTTCTATATTACGCCGACCGCGTTCATCAACTTCCTTTAGGTGTCGTTGGTGTTGCGATTGGTACGGCCCTATTACCAGTTCTATCTCAGCAAATTCGTGCGGGTGAGGACAAGAACGCACTTAACAGTATGAATCGCGCGATAGAAGTTGCACTTCTTTTGACGCTTCCTGGCGCCGCTGCGCTTTTGGTGATTGGTCAACCGATCGTAAGTATCCTTTTTGAGCGTGGCGCATTCGATGCTGCTACTACGCTTGCGACAACTCAAGCATTGATGGCGTATTCAGTTGGTTTGCCGGCATACGTCCTTATTAAGGTTCTTGCTCCAGGGTTTTTTGCGCGTCAGGACACTTCAACGCCAGTCAAGATCGCAATCGTCTGTGTCTTTTTAAATTTGGGGCTAAATCTGACGCTAATGCAAATTTTTGCGCATGTTGGCATCGCTATGGCAACTGCAATTTCGGCCTGGGTCAACGCTGCCCTTCTTTTGATCTTTTTGTATAAACGGGGCCAGTTTCAGACTGATGCGAGGCTCCGGAATAGAGCCTGTCGCATCTTTATAGCCACCTTGGGGATGGCTACAGCGCTTTGGATTGTGCATACCGCCTTTCAAGGCTTATATGATGCCGGTCAGGTCACTCGAATAGGTTTGCTCGCGATACTCGTTTTTGGAGGCCTTGTGGTTTATTTTGTTCTTATATTAATGTTTCGTGCTGCAGCAATAAGTGATTTTAAGTCTCTGCTGCGCCGGGAGTAAACTGATTAAATGACGGCCGCTTGACCTTGAGGGTTAATAGCGGGATACCCCGGCCCGATAAGAGAGGAAACTTTATGGCGCGCGTTTTTTCAGGGGTACAGCCGACGGGAAATCTGCATTTAGGAAACTATCTGGGAGCTATCCGAAACTTTACCCGGCTGCAGGATGACAATGAGTGTCTTTACTGTGTTGTCGATATGCACGCTGTAACAGTATGGCAGGATCCACAAGTTTTAAAAAAAAATACGCGTGAAGTAACCGCCGCTTTTCTCGCATCTGGGATTGATCCAAAAGCCCATATTGTTTTTAATCAAAGCCGCGTTCCACAACACGCGGAAATTGCCTGGATTTTTAACTGTGTCGCTCGAATGGGCTGGCTCAATAGGATGACCCAGTTTAAGGAAAAAGCTGGAAAAAACCGCGAGAATGCGAGCGTGGGTTTGTACGTTTACCCTAATCTGATGGCTGCAGATATTTTAGCTTATAAGGCAACGCATGTACCTGTTGGCGAAGACCAGAAACAACACCTTGAATTAGCACGCGATATTGCGCAAAAATTTAATACTGATTTCGGAGTAGAGCATTTTCCGATTGTTGAACCACTTATTTTCAATTCAGCGGCGCGGGTAATGAGTTTGCGAGATGGCCAAAAAAAAATGAGTAAGTCAGATGCTTCTGACTATTCCCGCCTCAATTTGAATGATGACGCTGATACTATTGCCTTAAAGATTCGAAAAGCACGCACAGACTCTGAACCCGTCCCTGACGGATCTCCAGAAGGGGGTGATCGGGCGTCGCGGCCTGAGGCCTTTAATTTGTTAGAAATTTACGCAGCACTGGCTGATCAACCAATTTCGCAGATTCAAAAAGAATTTGGTGGACAGCAATTCTCGGAATTTAAGAAAGCTTTGGTCAATTTAGCAGTCGAAAAACTTGGGCCTATAGGAGCGGAAATGCAACGTTTTTCAGGCGATCCAAAATTTATTGATTCTGTCTTGTTTGATGGCGCCGAACGGGCCCGCGCTATTGCCGAGCCAATTCGGGACGAGGTCTACGAGATTATAGGGTTTATAAGAGGCTAGGCCGTTACCTATTGCGGTTGTTTCCGGCAGCCTGTCCTAGTAATGTGCTTGGGACTCTAATCATGGGTATAATGAAACGAACCCGCTTTTTTGTTTTTTAACAAAAATCAATAATGCCGTATCCGAAATGAAATCATTTTATTACTGAAAATCAACGCCTTGTAAGTATCGTCAAATTAGTTTTAAAAAAGGGGCTTGAACTTAGCACCTTCATAAACAATGTATTCGGGCTGGCCTTGCGCTTTGGCCGGTATATGAAAAATTTTTGGTTTTTCCGTTAAGACGAAAAAAAATTTATAATATTTGGTTGAGGAAAACCGGCATAGCCGGGGAGATTATGATATGTCTAAAGTTGCGTGGGGGAACGTTTGGCGCGCTCTAAGTTTCGAACGTGCTGCGTTGGTATTCACCATTATCAGCGTCGGTATGCTTTATGTCCTCGTTTTTTTCGAACCTGGAGCTATGTATTTACAATCTGCAAAGCAGAAAATGTATTCAAAACCAGCGCAGGCCCGCCTGGTTTCCCAAGCAAACTGGCAGTCGACAATGCGATTAAGTGGTTGGCCTTTAGTGCAATCTATCGCTGCAACTTCGAACATACCAACTCGCAGAATAAAAAATGTTTTTAATCAAATTGGATATAGATTGGAAAATGTTCGTTGGTACCATGAAGTTCCGCGCGTCTTTTTGACAACCTTGCCAAAGGATTTACCTAAACTGCGGGAACCAGCAGAACGCAAAAATGTGTTCATTATGATGATGCTTCCGTTGGTGCTCCACACAAATGAGCTGATCTTGCAAACACGGACTAAGCTCCGGACTTTGTTGCTTGCAAAGAGATCTGGAAAAACTCTAACTGCCAAGGACCAAAGGTTTCTTGAAAGTGTCGCGAGTAAGTATGGTTTAGAGACTTCTAATATTGAAAAACTGATCAAGCGCGTTGATATTATTCCGCCATCTCTTGCATTGGCACAGTCAGCTGAGGAAAGTGGTTGGGGCACCTCAAGATTCGCCCGCGAAGGAAACGCGTTATTTGGACAACGGACCTGGCACAGTGCGACGGGCTTAGTTCCTAAAAAACGCGAAGAAGGTAAAAAATTTAAGGTGAGAGCTTTTGATCATCTGCTCGATGGGGTCAACGCGTATGCCCATAATCTAAATATAAACTTGTTCTATAAAGACTTTCGGAAAAAGAGAGCAGCAATGCGTGAATCCAATAATGGCACGATTGACGGAGTGAAATTAGCGGCAACCCTTTTGCGCTATTCTGAACGTGGCCCAGAATATATTAAGACAATTCAGAAAATTATTAGAATAAATAATCTTTCTGTTTTTGATGAAGCTCGATTGTTAGATAAATTTGGTCGTACAAGCAAAGATTTGACGGTAAAACCTAGAAGTCCCGACACATAATTATGACATCATTGTGGAACTAAGAATTGCATTCCTAACCAGCGCCACCGCCCATTTTTTTCTGGTAATGTGCAGTTTAATCGTGTTCGTCCAGGGCGGAATCTACTAGGCGCCCGCGCTTCGATTCGACGTTCTCCTAGCCTTTCGACACGTATCTTGCCAAACCCGGTCGCATAACAGGCAAGCTGCGATAATTTCTTGGTAGATGCCCCCTCGAACGTAAAACCGAATAGCGGCGGATTATTTTGACCCTTTAAGTATGGATCTGTCGGTGTTAGGTCGCTAACTTTAAGAGGCAGAGCGCGAACGGCTAAGCGGAATCGTCTAATGCCACCATAGGTCTCGTTGAAGGTGAAGCGGGGCAAATAAAAAAAGTTTGAATTTTTGTAAATTGCTCCGGAATGTTGGCCGAAACCCGTTTTGAACCCCGCAGCACGAACCACCTCATTGACAGCTAGACTATATTC
>CAZUXZ010000082.1:0-4477 GCA_964624055.1 uncultured Rhizobiaceae bacterium
AGAACCGTACAGGCCGATCCCGGGCGAATGATGCGTGCTTTGCCGAAGGGAATACAATAATCCATATCGTCCGCCGGTACCGGTCCTTCCTCCTGGTAGAGGGTCTGGCATTCGACGATGACCACCGGGTCGTCGCATTGACCGGCGGAATTAAACAGGCCGATATAATCGAATGGCGTGGTCGGTGAAATGACGCGCCAACCTGGCCACAACGCGAACAATCCGCTCGGGTCCATGGAATGTTGCGATCCATAGCCATGGCCTCCGGCTGCACGGATGCGCACAATCAGCGGCACCGCTGATTCGCCACCGAACATGTGCCTGACCTTGGCGATCTGGTTAAACAATTGATCCGCTGCGACGAGGCAGAAGTCGGCATACATGATTTCGACGATGGGGCGAAGGCCGTTGATAGCGGCGCCCAGACCCATACCGGTAAAGCCGTTCTCGGCAATTGGCGTGCCGATCAGCCGGTCGGGGAATTTCTCGGCGATACCTTTGGTTGCGCCGACCGTGCCGCCGTTGAGGCGGTGAACATCCTCGCCGATGACAATCACCCGTTCGTCGCGTTCCATGGCATGGAGTTGGGCGGCGGCAATAGCCTCTATGAATTTCATATTCTTCAAATTCTCCGAATCGATATCCTCTAGCTCCACCATGCGCTGGCCGGCAAGCTCGCTGAGGTCGCCACGGATTCCACTCTCCACGGAGCCTGCATCAGGCCATAGTGACGGGATAATTCGGATTTGATTGGAGCTAGGTTCACTCTCTGTCAAGGCTTCGGCCGCAGCTCGGACACTGTCGTCGGTACGCTGGTTGATCCGCGCTAAACCCTTCTTATCGATCACGCCGAGTTCGAGGCATTTTTCGGGCAGGGTCTTGAATGGGTCACGCGCGCGCCAGGCCTTCTCCTCATTCTTTTCGCGGTAGCCGAAAGCGCTACCACGCATCGGGCCGTGTTGGTGGAAGAAGCGGTAGGTTTGGGATTCGATCAGCACTGGCCCCTTGTCGTCGCGGATCTGCTTGAGCGCCCAGTCCATTGCCTTGCGCATGGCCATAACATTCATGCCGTCCACTTCGAGGGAAGGTACGGCAAGACCTTGGCCGCGTGCTGAGAGCCGTGTCTCGCGTGTCGCATCGCTGACATGGGTCGAAACGCCGTAGAGATTGTTCTCGACGATGAATAGCATTGGTAGGTCGTAAAGCGCTGCCATGTTCATCGATTCGTAGGCGGCGCCGTTCTGCATCGCTCCGTCGCCGAAGAAGGTAACAGTGATGTTACCGGTTTCCAAAAGCTTGTCGGCGAGCGCATATCCAGTCGCTTGGGGTGGGTTGCCGCCAACGATGGCGTTGGTGCCGAGCACGCCAGCCTCGTCCCGCCGCATATGCATCGAGCCCCCGCGTCCGCCACAATAGCCCGGCGTAAGGCCCATGATTTCTGCCATCGAGCGGTAAACCGCATCTTGCATCATATCGGGAAAATCACCATCGCGCGGATCGTAATCTGCCGGCATTTCATGATAGAGAAACCGGGACAGAAATTGATGATGCGCACGGTGTGTGCCGTTTATCTTGTCGCCTTCACCAAGCATGGAGATCGCGGCGATTGCGCCCCCTTCCTGGCCGATGCTCGCATGGGCCGGTCCGTGTACGCAGCCTGACTTGAACAATTCCAATATGCGCTCTTCGAACTTGCGCACCAAGAGTAGTTGCTCGAGAAGTTGAGCGAGGACCAACGGATCTTCCTTTTTCCAATCGGCTTCGGTGGCTTCGATGCGAAACCAGGGAACATTGGTCTTGAGCGGCACGAGTTTCGGCACGTCCATATCTCCACTAGTTGTCGTCCCCTGCGCACGAGGCGCATGGAAAATTCATTGCGTTCTGGCGTGTGATTACTTCACGGGCTACAAGGTATATTAAATCGCCGGGCCTGTCTGTAGAGCGGAGTGAATTTGCTCAGCCCCGGAGGAAGGGAGAGGATCGTGTGATTTACGACAATCCAAAATTTTTGCCGGGCGGCGACCGGTTTATTGAGATGGAACTCGGCGACGAGCTTAATTTCGACCTCAATTTTCTTGTCCATGCGTTGACCGCAAAGATTAGGGAATCAGAGATCGATGGCCTAGTCGAACTCTTGCCTAACATGGCCTCAATCGTCATTAGCTACGAACCGGATGTGATTTCATATTCCGATCTAAAGACGGAGATCCTCAACCATTACTGCGCCATGGGCTCTCTCGAAGATATGGAACTCCTCAGCCCGACTTATTACATACCTGTCCTCTATTGCGATCATGTAACGCGCGCTTGTTGGGAGGACTACTGTGCCAAGATTACGGAAAAGGAATACGACCCCGATCTCATGGTCCGGCTTAACGGCCTCGACGGCTATGACCAGCTCGCTCGCATTCATTCGGGTACGGAATATTGGGTCGCGGCTCTCGGCTTCTATCCCGGCCTTGCTTCTCTCATCGCGCTCGATCCGCGCTGCCGTATGACGGCGCCAAAATATAATCCGCCGCGCACCTGGACACCTAGGGGTACCGTCGGCTATGGCGGCTCGGTCACCTGCGTCTATCCGGCCCAAACGCCAGGTGGCTATCAGATCATCGGCCACACGCCGGTACCAGTCTGCGATATCTCGCAAAGTCTGCCGGCTTTTAAAGACGATCTTGCGCTTCTCCGCCCGGGCGACCGGGTGCGCTTCTTTCCGGTTGAGCGCGACGAGTACGATTATGTCAAACGCCGGGTGGAAGCAGGTAACTATGTGCACAATGTGGCGAGCTACGCCAAATTCTCTATTCGCGACTATCACAGATGGCTGGATGGCCTGGAGATGAAGGAGCGCTTCTAGATGCCGCTTACCATCGAAGTAAAAAAAGCTGGCCTGGAAACCTCGGTGCAGGATTTCCCAGGTCGCTATGGCTATTGGGAGCAAGGTTT
Organism: uncultured Rhizobiaceae bacterium; assembly: GCA_964624055.1. Lineage (GTDB taxonomy): Bacteria > Pseudomonadota > Alphaproteobacteria > UBA828 > UBA828 > PTKB01. The sequence goes on from CAZUXZ010000082.1 coordinate 2,944, forward strand.
TCCGCCTTCAGGGCCGTTCGATATGTGGTCCTTCCGACTCGCCAATCTTCTTGTTGGTAACGCCCCAGAGGCGGCGGGCTTGGAGTGCCAGTTCATGGGTCCGACGCTCGTCTTCTCCGCTCCTTGCGTCATTGCACTGACCGGCGCCGAGATGAACGCTACCCTTGACGGTGAACCGCTTGCCATGTGGGAGAGCGTGGCCGTTGAACCGGGTCAGATCCTGGCGACCGGCTTCGCCACCAAGGGCGCGCGCGCCTATCTGGCAGTTTCTGGCGGGATCAACGTGCCACCGGTCCTCGGCTCACGCGCGACTTTCCATATGGCTGGCGTTGGTGGTTTGGAAGGCTATGCATTGAAGAATGGCCAAAGCCTCGCGGTCGGTGATGGCGAAGGGATTGCCGGGCGGCACGTCCTGGAGGATTGCCGCCCGTCCATCGCTGATGGCGGTACTTGGCAGATCGAAGTAGTGCAAGGGCCAAATGACGACTGGATTGCGCCCGAGGGTATTGAACGCTTTTATGCCAGCGAATGGAAGCTGCAGGCGCGCAGCAACCGCACCGGATATCGCTTGGAAGGACCGGAATGGATCTTTGCCGAAAAGGCCAGTGCCAAGGGGCCTGAGCATGGCGAGCATCCCTCCAATATTCTCGATCACGGCTATCCGGTGGGCTCGGTCAATCTCTGTGGCCAGACTCCGATCATCCTGGTAAATGACGCTCCAAGCGCCGGTGGTTTCATCAACCCCTTCACCGTAGCTTCGGCCGCCTTCTGGAAACTTGCACAATCAAAACCCAACGATATTTATCGCTTCAAGCGCGTTTCGGTGGAGGACGCGCAGGAGATGCGCCGCGAGATCGACCACTTATGCACGGAGGCAAGTATCCAGTGAAGTTTGACGCGCCGAAATTTTTGCCAGGTGGCGACCGCTTTATCATGGTGCAATTCGGTGACGACGCGGAAATCGATCTCAATTTTCTCGCTCTCGGCCTGACCACAGCAATCAAGGCGGACGAGACGAAAGGCGTGGTTGACACCAATCCTTCCTACAACTCGCTGGTCGTTGAATATGAATCGGATGAGATCTCCCACGGTGATCTTCAGACGGAGTTGGAGCGCTTGATCGGCGGCCTCGGCTCAGTCGAGGAACTGGAGCTCGACAGCCGACTTGCGTATTTACCGGTGGTGTATCTCGATCCCTGGACGCGCGACTGCGTTGCGGATTACAGCGCGAAGATCACACCGCGCGACTGGGATCCGGCATATGTCGCAGAACTGAATGGACTGGAGGACGCAAAGCAACTGGCTCGCGTCCATTCTGGAACCGAGCATTGGGTGGTCGCGGTATGTTCGCCGCCCGGTCTGCCGCTGCTGCGCCCGCTCGCTCCGCGCTGCGCCATCACCTCGCCAAAATATAACCCGCCGCGCACCTGGACCACCCTCGGCGCGATTGGCGTCGGCGGCCTCTCGACCTCGCTCTACACTACACCCCGCCCGCGCGAAAACAATCTCAACAACATCACCCAATAAAAAAACA
>CAZUXZ010000083.1:0-4429 GCA_964624055.1 uncultured Rhizobiaceae bacterium
ATTCCCATGGGCCGGATTGCGGATCCGGCCGAGGTCGCGCGCTGCGTGCTATTCCTCGCTTCAGAAGATGCGAGCTATGTTACTGGGGTGAATTTCCCGGTCGATGGAGGCAACGACGCGACCGGAGGCGTTTACCCATAGAGAGTGGCAGATCGCGGGCATGCCAAGACACTTTTTCGCTTGACGGGATAGACAACCGTAATAACGGCGTACCGCCCACTCAAATGATTTACCTTTCAGCGCGACACAGCGTTCTAATTGGCGTTACGATTAACCATGCGCCTCATAGCCGCCAGACTTATCTTCGTCATCGCGTTTCTGTTTATTTTTGCAGCTATTGTCTGCTCGCCAGAAATACACCCAGCGTTTGCGGGCGACAAGGTAGCGCTGGACGAAGCATATCACCGGTGGGAAGAGTTAGAGAACCAGGGGAATTACCGTGAGGCCATTCCATATGCCAAGCAGGTAGTGAGGTTAGAAAAAGAATTTGATCCAAATTCTAAGTATGTGGGTGGTGCACTTAACCACCTCGGAGTGCTTTATCAAAGGTTAGGAAATTATGCTGAAGCTGAAAAATTACATAATCTTGCGCTCGAAATAGTTGAGAAAACACTGGGCCCAGACCACCGTGATGTGGCTACTGTACTGTATGATTTTGCCTGGTTGTACTTCAGCCAAGGCCGTCATTTGGAAGCTGAAACATTATTCAAGCGTGCTCGTACGATCCAAGAAACATTCCTCGGTCCCGAGCACTTGGACACAGCTAATACACTGAGCGCTCTCGCTTCATTATATTTAGAACAGGGACGCTATGATAAGGAGGCAGAGCACCTATATTTGGATGCCTTAGAATCGCAGAAAGCTGTGCTTGGCCCGCATCATCCAGATGTACTTGCTACCATTAATGGGTTGGCAGCTCTGTATTGGTCGCAGGCCCGTTATACCAAATCTGAGAAATTATTTAGGCGTGTATTGGTAATTCAGGAGATGACATTAGGATATGATCATCCAGACTTAGCAATCACCCTAAATTACCTAGGACAGTTATACCTAAATCAGGGTATCTACGGAAATGCTAAGTCCTCACTCGAACGCTCGTTAGACATAAAGGAAAAAGCGCTTGGCTTGAACCATCCTTCTGTAGCCACCGGATTGAGCGATTTGGCTTGGTTGTATTGGCATCAAGGTCGTTACACGGAAGCTGAACCACTCTTAGAACGCGCCCTCAGAATCCAAGAATTATCGGTAGGTCCGTCTCATCCTCATGTAGCACTTACGGTTAGTGCATTGGCAGAAATATATAAGGATCAGCAGCGCTACGCGGAAGCTGAACCAATGTACCAACGTGCGCTACAGATTTATGAGGAAGCATTCGGACATGAGCACCCGTACACAGCCAATCTACTGAACGGTCTAGCGTCGCTTTACGGGGATCTGGGGCAGTACAGCAAAGCAGAGTCCCTCTTAATGCATGCGCTACGAATCCACGAGATCACGCTTGGCCCGATGCACCCCAGCCTCACACACACACTCAGCAGCTTAGCAACGCTGCATTACAATGAAGCCCATTACGCAAAAGCACTTACCTGGGCAAGACGTGGTACCAATATCCTTCAAAATCGCTTCACGCGTTCCAACGTTGAGAAAGCAAAGCGTCTTCGCAACGAACAGCGCGAGATTCAAAGGCTATTTTACGTTCACATTTCCCTAGCGGGTCATGAGGCGGAAACGAGCAGCCGCCAGCAACTAAAAGAAGAGGCCTTTGAGGTGGCGCAACTCGCTCATACCTCCGAGGCTGGGGCTGCAATTTCAGGGGTAGCAGCTCGTTTTGGCGCAGGCGACAATGAACTAGCGCGAGTAGTACGAGAGCAGCAAGACACCATCGCGCGATGGCGCACACTAGATACGGCACTACTTGAGGAAGTTGGCAAGCCAGCCAACCAGCGTGATACGGCCATTGAAGCCAGCCTTCGTAAAGGACTAGAACAAGCTGAAAATAAATTAATGAAACTCGGCAATCAGCTCGCTCAAGATTTTCCTAGCTACGCTGAGCTTTCTGATCCAAAGCCTTTGTCTTCTTCCGATACTAAAAATCTCTTAAGTGAAACGGAAGCTCTTCTTTTTTACCTCACATTAGAGGATGACATTTTTATTTGGGTTCTACGCCATGATGCAATGCATATGATCAACTTAGAGATTGGCGTACAAGAGCTGGAAGAACTCGGTATGGATCTACGCTTCGCTCTAGAGCCTTATGATTCTGACATTTTGGATTTTGATACCAAACAAGCCTATGTGCTTTACGATAAAATCTTCGCCCCCATAAAGGCTTATATTGACGGTGTAAAGCACCTCATAATAGTACCCGACGGTCCTCTGGAGAGCATTCCCTTCAGTGTTTTGGTAAAAAAACCACCCGCAGAGGAAATCAACTCGTTAACCAACTACAAAACTATTTTCTGGTTAGGCCTGGAATACGCTTTCACCACGCTTCCCTCAGTTTCGTCTTTAAGGGCATTTAGGGCTTTCAGTAAACGCGGGCAAGAACAGAAAGCTCATCCCTTTATCGGCTTTGGCGATCCTATTCTTGAAGGCACTCCATCGGGAGAAAGAGGACCCTACCTTGCTTCTCTGTTCCATCGTGGTGCTGTAGCTAATGTTGACGAGGTTAAAAAACTCTCTTCTCTGCCTGAGACAGCCGATGAACTACGACAGATCGCCAATAGCCTTGGGGCTGATGAAACCGCTCTATTTTTAGGAAGGAGAGCTACAGAGAAGACCGTAAAAGGTATTGACCTTTCCAGTTCTAAAGTAATTGCATTTGCTACCCATGGCCTCATCTCTGGGGAGATGACAGGCTTGGCAGAACCCGGCCTTATACTAACACCTCCTGAAATAGGGACGAATGTTGACGACGGGATTCTCACGGCAAGTGAGGTTGCGCAGTTAACTCTTTTTCCTGGGCTTGTTATCTTGAGTGCGTGTAATACGGCGTCTTCGGATGGAACCCCTGGTGCAGGGGGCTTGTCGGGCCTTGCAAAGGCCTTCTTTTATGCAGGAAGCCGCACTCTCCTGGTTTCACACTGGTCTGTACCATCCGAAGCTGCAAAGCATTTGACGACTGGAATGTTTAAAGCTTTGGGCGAGGATCCGGCTATGGGGCCTGCCGAAGCTCTGAAGCAATCAATGGCAGCTCTGGTTAAAGATGAAGATAATCCACTATTTTCTCATCCTTTATTCTGGGCGCCTTTCACAGTTGTAGGCGAAGGTGCTGCCGACCCCCGATGACATGGCAATTCTTTCGACCTAGTGGACACCAAAGAAAACGCACGTGCACTCTGTCTTTCGTCTCAAACTTTGGGTTTCGTCCTACTACTCAAACTGGCTCGCGCGCCAGCAGGTCATGGCGTTGAGCCCTGCGGGCACAGGGCTGCGTTTGACCCGTATGATACCAGTGAAAGTGAATCTTGGATCACGCGCCACGGCCCTCAAACTATTGTTCCAGCGCCGCGAGACACGCCGTACCGACGATGTTAAGGCTTTTCTCCTGGGCAAAAAACCCTAAGGATATCCAAAAGCGGAGCCATCGCTTGAAGAAATGCGACAAAAACTCTGGACCCTACCAAGCCAATATACTTTGCTACGGTACAACAATTTACTAAATATGTATTTGTACAGTGCTTAAATTAAAAACAAATATTTCATGGTGGGATTTATGCCTTCTTTTCTGTGCATGGGTCCTAGTACTTATTTTCATTTTAGGGGCAAACCGAGTTATCGGATTTATAGATCTAGTAGAGAATACGATAGAGGATTTTTATAGTTCCACAATGCTTACATATAGCCCACAAAATGATGACATTGTCATTGTCACGATTACGGAAAATACTTTAAGTCAATTTGATTACCGCTCACCTATAGATCGAGGATTTTTAAAACAGCTTACTCTAGATCTTACTTCTGCTCAGGTAAGAGCGGTAGCATTCGATATTTTATTTGATCAAAAGACAGAGGTAAAAAAGGACAAAGAATTTCTCAAGGCTCTGGAGGCAGCCCCTATGCCAGTCATCGTTGCCTGGGCAGGCGTCGAAGATAATCTAACGAATTCTCAAGCTTCTTTTCTTAATGCGTACACCAAGAATTTTACCAGGGGGTACGTTAAACTTGGGTCGATTGAATCGGATGATGTCATTCGTTGGATTGGGCAAGGCTTTCAAAATGATTCTGAAACTATTCTTTCCTTCCCGCACTCTATTGCTGATGCCATCGGAATAAAACTACTGGCAGAACGTCGCCAAATTAGCTTCTCTTTAGGCCCGAATTCTGAGGTCTCGCCTTTTAAAAAATATGAAGCTCAGTTTGTTAGACACCTGCCTCCAGAGTGGCTCGCGGGGAAAGTCGTTTTAGTTGGCGCTGATTTGCCACATTC
>CAZUXZ010000084.1:0-24805 GCA_964624055.1 uncultured Rhizobiaceae bacterium
GCGAGCCCTCTCAAGACATAGTGCAGTATTCCGCCATGACGGTAATATTCGGCCTCCTGCGCGGTATCAATGCGGCATTTCAGAGCGAGTATTTTCATGCTGCCGTCAGCACGGGTGATGCGGCAGAAAACCTCCATACCCGGAGTGATGCCGCCAGCGATACCCTCAAGATCAATCACTTCCGAGCCATTCAGCGTTAGGGATTTGCGCGTTACACCTTCGGGAAATAGGAGTGGTAGCACGCCCATTCCTACCAAATTGGAACGGTGAATGCGCTCAAAGCTTTCGGCGATCACCGCCTTGACGCCCAAGAGCCGTGTTCCCTTGGCTGCCCAGTCGCGCGACGAGCCAGTGCCGTATTCCTTACCAGCGATGACAACGAGTGGCGTATCTTCTTCGTTATAGATCATTGCCGCTTCGAACATGGAAGTCTGGTGCCCATCCGGCATGTGGCGCGTCAGACCGCCTTCGGTGCCAGGAGCAACCTCGTTGCGGATGCGCACATTGGCGAATGTGCCACGCATCATCACCTCGTGATTGCCGCGCCGGGAGCCATAGGAATTGAATTCCTTCTCAGGCACCTGGCGCTCGATGAGATAGGCGCCGCCAGGCGAGTCATATTTGATCACACCTGCCGGCGAGATGTGATCGGTCGTTACGCTGTCGCCGAGGAGTGCAAGGATTCGCGCACCAGAAATGTCGGCAAGCGCATCGGGTTCAGCCTCCATGCCGTCAAAATAGGGCGGACGCTTCACATAGGTGCTGCCATCCTGCCACTCATAGGTGAGGCCAGTTGGCGCATCGATCTCTTGCCACTCGGCGGAGCCGGAGAAGGCGTCAGCATATTGCTCGCGGAACATCTCCGGCGTCACGGCCTGTTCGATTGCGGCGCGCACCTCTTCATTACTCGGCCAAATATCCTTGAGATAGACCGGTGCGCCGCCCCCGTCTTCCCCGAGGGGCTCAGATGTAATATCGACATTCATACTGCCGGCGATGGCATAGGCCACTACGAGCGGCGGAGAGGCGAGATAATTGGCACGAATATGTGGGCTGATGCGGCCCTCAAAATTGCGATTGCCAGAAAGTACCGAGGTAACGACGAGGTTGCCTTCGTTAATCGCCGAGACAATCTCATCGGCAAGCGGTCCAGAATTTCCTATACAGGTGGTACAACCATAGCCCACCAAATTAAAGCCGAGGGAGTCTAGGTCGTCCTGCAGCTCGGCTTTGGCAAGATATTCGCTCACCACCTTGGAACCCGGCGCGAGCGAGGTCTTGACCCAAGGTTTGACCTTGAGGCCACGTCTAACGGCGTTGCGCGCCAGCAGACCGGCCCCAAGCATCACGCTTGGATTGGAGGTATTGGTACAACTGGTGATCGCGGCGATCACCACATCACCATGGGCGAGGTCGTGATCCATGCCTTTAACAGATGCAGTAGTGTCACTCATATCCTTGGAGACGTCGAGATCACCAGTCAGCGATCTCGCGAAGGCCGGCGCCGCATCACTTAGGAAAATCTTGTCCTGCGGCCGCTTCGGCCCGGCAATACTGGGTGTGACATCGCCGAGATCGAGCTCGAGCGTATCGGTAAAGACCGGGTCCGGCGTGCCGCTGTCGCGCCACATCCCCTGGGTCTTAGCATATGCCTCAACAAGGGCAATGCGCTCTTCGTCGCGCGCGGTGAAGCGGAGATAGTTGATGGTCTCATCATCTACGGGGAAGAAGCCACAAGTAGCGCCGTATTCCGGCGCCATATTGGCGATGGTCGCCTGATCGGCCAGCGACAGCTCGTCCAGTCCAGGACCGTAGAATTCGACAAATTTTCCGACCACGCCCTTCTCGCGTAGCATCTGCACTACCGTAAGCACTAAATCGGTCGCTGTCGCGCCTTCAGCAAGACCGCCAGTGAGATGGAAGCCAATGACCTCCGGTACCAACATGGAGACCGGTTGACCGAGCATTGCCGCTTCAGCCTCGATACCACCGACACCCCAGCCGAGGACCGCCAAGCCATTCACCATGGTGGTGTGGCTGTCAGTGCCGACCAACGTGTCGGGATAGGCGATTTCAGTCGATTCCAACTTCGCCGTCCATACGACCTGGGCAAGATGCTCAAGATTGACCTGATGGCAAATGCCGGTGCCTGGCGGTACGACACGGAAATTGGAGAACGCCTGCTGGCCCCAACGCAAAAAAGAATAACGTTCACCATTGCGCTTCATTTCTATAGCGGTGTTCTCGGCGAGTGCGGTCGCGCTGGCGAAGCGATCGACCATTACCGAATGGTCAATCACCAGATCGACTGGCGAAAGCGGGTTGATCTTGGTGGCATCGCCGCCGAGCGCTTCCATAGCGGCGCGCATCGAGGCGAGGTCGACCACTGCCGGCACACCGGTGAAGTCCTGCATGAGAACCCGCGCCGGGCGATAGCTAATTTCTTGATCAGAGCGTCGGTCTTTGAGCCAGGCAACGAGCCCCTTGATGTCGTTGACGGTGACGCTTTGGCCATCCTCAAAGCGCAGCAGATTTTCCAGCAGCACCTTGAGCGAATAGGGCATACGGGAAATATCGCCGAGTCCGGCGCTTTCGGCCGCTTCGAGGCTAAAATAATCATAGCTACGCTCGCCGACGACAAGGGTGCGGCGAGTATTTAACGAATCCTGGCCAAGCGCGATCACGAAAGCGTCTCCTATCTTTTCGGGAAAATTCTAGAAATGGGGAGTGGAGTGTAGCATTCAAACCTCCAACTCGGGAGGAGGGAGTTCTTCCGGCGAGGCTTTTTCTTCTTTTTCCAGTCTAACGTCGGCAATAAAGCCGAGCGCCGCCGCCATGACGATCTCGCGCGCCTGGACATGGGGCACGTGTGAACAATTGGGAATTAGCAATGTGCGCGCCCTCTCGCCGACCCCAGCTTCGATACGGCGCAGCTGCTCAGACGTGCCATATTCGTCCTCCTCTCCCTGAAGGGCGAGAACCGGTACCTCTATTTTGCCCAGGGTCTCAGGCGGAATGGACCAATCGCGGAAATCGGGCGAGAGCCAGATATCTGCCCATCCATGAAACATTGTCTCTGTATTGTTGCCATGATAGAGACCTAGGCGTTTTCTCATATGGCCCGTCTCGAATCGCTCGACCGCAGCCTGCACGCCAGCGAGCGATTCCTCCTCGACGAAGACATGCGCCGCCTCGGTCACCACGCCAAGGGTGCGCGCCGGAAAGTGCGCAGCAAACAGAAGCGCGATGGTACCGCCATCGCTATGGCCATAGAGGATGACTTTGCCGAGGCCGAAAGAATCGAGCAACTCTGGCAGTGCGTGTTCCGCCTCCCGCTCCATGAAATCCGGCTTGCGTTTTCTGATCAGCGGGTCCGAGCCACCATGCCCCTGGCGTTCATAGACAAGCGCATTGCACCCAGCGGTGCAAGCCAGGGTTTCAGGAAAATTCTTCCATTGAGCAATGCTGCCAAGTCCCTCATGCAGAAAGACTATAGTCGGGCCGCAGCGCGGCTCCCTACCATAGGCGATCGCGCGCAACAGATGGCCGTCGGCAAGCACCTGCAAGAATTGCGAATCGTGTGGATTTGACCTCTTGCCACCGGTAACCAGACCTGGGCGCAACGGCGAGGTCGCGAAAAATTTGTGCTTGAACAGGTGCCTCAGCATGTTCAGGTCTTTGCTCCTTTACCTTGCCGACCGAGGGACACGCCGATAGCTTAACCGGTGTTTTTTTGAAACACCGAGATGCTCGGCGCATTTCTAGGCGCGCCGAACGTTCGGCGCAACAGCAGGAAAAAGATGGCCAGCAGCGGCACAATACTCCAAGCGCACGATCTCGCCTGTGTCCGGGGGGAACGGCCGGTATTTCGGGGGGTTTCCTTCGCGCTTGAGCCGGGCGGTGCGCTCGTCTTGCGCGGCCCCAATGGCTCCGGAAAATCGAGCCTGCTGCGCATTCTCGCTGGATATTTGCACCCTGTGAACGGCATGGTGGCGTGGGGCGGCGAGAATATGCGCGAAGCGCCCGACGCGCACCGGGCGCGCACTCATTATGTCGGCCATTTGGAGGCTGTGAAACCAGCGCTCACCGTGACCGAACATCTTGCCTTCTGGGCCAGGGCCAAGGGTTTCAGCCAGGCAGCGGAGGGTATTCTTGCCGCTCTCGACCTCAAGGAGCTCGCTGACGTTCCCGGTCGCTTTCTCTCTGCCGGGCAGAAGCGTCGTCTGTCGCTGACCCGCTTGCTGGCCTCGCCGGCAGAGCTCTGGCTGTTAGACGAGCCGAGCATCACCCTTGACGTGGAATCGGCCAGACGCCTAGAAACGATGCTCGCCGGGCACCGCAAACAGGGCGGCATGACAGTGGTCGCGACCCACACGAAAATCGCCCTGCCCGAAGCGAAGACCATCAATATGGCAAGCCACGCTGTGCCCGCGCAAGCGCTTCTCGGCGCAATGCAGAAAGAGTTGGGCGAGCTAGATTACGGCAAATGGTAACGGCCTTTTTTAACCTAGTCGGACGCGATCTCCGCCTCGCGCTGCGCGGCGGCATGGGTAGTTTAGTAGCAGTAGTTTTTTTCGTTATCACGGTAGCCCTCTTTCCGCTCGGCATAGGGCCAGAAAGCGCCCTATTGGAGCGAGTAGCTCCCGGGGTGCTTTGGGTCTGCGCCCTTTTGGCTACCATGCTTTCCTTAGGACGCATGTTCGATGAGGACTACATAGATGGCAGCCTCGAGATCACCGCGCTCGGCCCTCTCCCGTTGGAGGCAGTAGTGCTCGCCAAGGTGCTCGGCCATTGGTTAACCACCGGCCTTCCACTGATGATCGCTGCCCCGGTGCTTGCGGTGTTACTTAATATGAGTACGGAAGGGTTTGCCGTCCTCATGGTCTCGCTCCTCCTTGGCACGCCGATTCTCAGTCTGATCGGCTCGGTTGGAGCGGCACTCACGGTTGGACTGCGACGTGGTGGGGTTTTGATTTCCCTCCTGGTGCTACCGCTCTATGTTCCGGTATTAATATTCGGCGTCGGCGCAGTGGAGGGCGCTATATTCGGCTTGGGCGCGAGCGCCAATCTGCTTATTCTGGCTGGCGGTCTCCTTGTCGCCCTCGCGTTCACTCCCTGGGCTAGCGCGGCAGCACTTAGGATGGCTTTGGAGTAGGACGTAACACGGAACGGTATGGCCAAACGTAAAAAGAAAACCAGTATTGGCATTCATTTCTTCGCCAATCCGGCGCGTTTTTTGCGCTTTGCACGCAAAATTTTTCCATGGGTTACCGCGCTCGCCATCGTCTGCATCGTCGTCGGACTAGTGCTTGGCCTCGCCGTGGCGCCGGCAGATTTTCGCCAGGGCGACGCCTACCGCATTATTTTCATCCACGTGCCGTCGTCCTGGATGGCGCTGATGATCTACGTAATCATAGCTGTAGCGTCGGCCGCGGGCTTTATTTGGCGCCATCCGCTAGCCGACCTCGTCGCAAAATCAAGCGCTCCTATAGGAGCTTGTTTCACTTTCCTAAGCCTGGTTACCGGATCGCTATGGGGCGAACCGATGTGGGGTACCTGGTGGGTGTGGGACGCACGGGTTACCTCAATGCTAGTGCTATTTTTTCTCTATCTCGGTTATATCGCACTCAACAGCGCCTATGACGACCCAACGAAGGGGGCACGCGCCTCGGCCATTCTAGCACTTGTTGGCATCGTTAATATTCCCATCGTCAAATTCTCCGTTGATTGGTGGAACACATTGCACCAACCAGCGACCCTTTCCAAATTCGACCGACCGTCGATGGATTCCTCAATGATCGCACCGCTTCTTCTGATGGCGGTGGGCTTCATCGCGTTTTATCTGGTAGTGCTGATTATCAACCTACGCTCAGAAATTGCCGCGCGGCGCATCCGCAATCTACGACTAGCCCAGGCAGAAAATTAGTGGACTTTCAAAAGACCACGCCAAATTAATATGAATTATCGCGTGCAAGCCTTTATTCTGGGGCACGATTTTGACCACCTGAACGACGAGTTTTGACGGAGATGTCCTTTTTTGAAATGGGCGGCTATGCTGCCTATGTCTGGCCTGCCTTCGGTGTCGGCGCGGTAGTGATGATCGGGTTGCTGATCTTTAGCGTTCGCCGCCTACGTCTGCGGGAAACGGAGCTTAAGCGGCTTGCAAAGGCGAGCGGCGGGCGGCGTGGCCGTGACGCGGAAACTGCAGGCGAGAAAGATGGGACCACGTCGTGAAACGTAAAAAGCGGCGACTAATTTTTGTCGGCCTTGGATTGGCCGCACTCGGCCTTGCTGCAGCGTTGATCCTCCTCGCCTTCGACGAAAATTTGGTGTTTTTCTTCAGCCCTACGGATCTGAAGTCTCGCCAATTCGCCGAAGACCAGCGCCTCCGGGTCGGCGGTCTGGTGGAGAAAGACAGCGTCGTGGCCGACGGTCTTAACATACGATTCAATATCACCGACCTCTCCAACAAGGTCGCGGTTACCTTCAACGGCGTGCTACCGGACCTGTTCGAGGAAGGCCAGGGCGTGGTCGCTGAGGGTCATATGCGGAGGGGCACTTTCAAAGCGGTGGAAATCCTTGCCAAGCATGACGAGAACTACATGCCACGAGAAGTCACGGACGCATTGAAAGAATCCGGCCAGTGGCAAGGTGATGAAGTGCAAAGTAGCGAGGCCAACAAGTGATCTCCGAAATTGGTCATTTCTCACTGATACTCGCCCTTGCCTTGGCCATCGTGCAAGGAACACTGCCGCTAATCGGCGCAGCACGAGGCGACGCCAACTGGATGGCGCTCTCGCGCCCGGTAGTGGCAGGGCAGTTCACTTTCGTCTCGCTCTCCTTCGCCTGCTTAATGTACGCCTATGTAATCTCCGACTTCTCCGTCGCCAATGTTGCAGAGAACTCGCATTCGGCAAAACCGCTTCTTTATAAATTTACCGGCGTGTGGGGCAATCATGAGGGTTCCATGCTGCTTTGGGTCTGGATATTGGCGTTTTATGGCATGGCTATCGCCAGCTTCGGCGGCAATCTGCCGCCGGCCTTGCGCGCCCGAGTATTAGCCATCCAAGGACTACTCGGGGTCGGCTTCATCGTCTTTCTGTTGGCTACCTCAAACCCGTTCCTCCGTCTCGACCCGGCGCCCCTCAATGGCCGAGATCTCAATCCGCTACTGCAGGATCCTGGACTCGCCTTCCATCCGCCACTCCTCTATTTCGGTTATGTCGGCCTGTCAGTCGCTTTTTCCTTCGCCGTCGCAGCATTGATCGAGGGAAAAGTTGATCCCGCCTGGGCGCGCTGGGTACGACCATGGAGCCTCGCTTCCTGGTCGGCGCTAACTGCCGGCATCGTGCTTGGCTCCTGGTGGGCCTACTATGAGCTAGGCTGGGGCGGCTTCTGGTTCTGGGACCCGGTGGAGAACGCCTCTTTCATGCACTGGTTGATGGCGACCGCGCTGCTCCATTCCGCTATCGTCGCCGAAAAACGCGACGCGCTTAAAAGCTGGACTGTGCTTCTCGCCATCCTTGGCTTTTCGCTCAGCCTGATGGGCACCTTCCTGGTGCGCTCGGGCATGCTCACCTCAGTACACAGTTTTGCGGCGGATCCGGAACGCGGCGTTTATATCCTGGGCTTTCTCGTTTTTGTCGTCGGCGGCGCACTTTCGCTCTATGCCTGGCGCGCGCCGGCGATGCGCGCGACAGGACGCTTCCGCCCAATCTCGCGCGAGGGCGCCTTGGTGGTCAACAATCTACTGCTGGTCACGGGATGTGCCGCGGTCTTTATCGGCACGCTTTACCCGCTCATACTCGATGGTATCTCCGGAGAAAAGGTTTCGGTGGGCCCGCCCTTCTTTGAAGCGTCCTTTGTTTGGATCATGGTGCCGCTTTTCATAGTGATGGCGGCAGGACCGTTGATGGCGTGGAAGCGCTCAGACATTCCTGGCGTCAACCAGCGGCTCATCCTTGCTTTCGGCACGGCTGCTGCCGCAGCAATCTTTCTAGTAGCGCTTCGTGGTGGTCCGTGGGGTGCGATCCTCGGCCTCACTATCGCCGCCTGGCTCTTCGGGGGCGTAGTAGCTGAATTCACTGAGCGTATCCGCCTCTTCCGCGTATCCTTAGGCGACAGCTGGCGCCGCGCACGGGTGCTGCCGCGCTCGGCCTGGGGCATGACGCTAGCTCATGCCGGCATAGCTATTTTGATTGCCGGCGCAGTCGGTGCGACCAATTGGCAGACTGAGAATGTCCAGGTAATGGATGTCGGCGAAAAAGTTGAGGTTGCCGGTTACGGATTCGACTTCGTTTCACTCAAAGAATCTGACGGACCAAATTATACCCGCCTGGGCGCTGAGTTTCGGGTCACGCGCGATGGTAAAGAGATCGCCATGCTTTACCCCGAGAAACGAAAATATTGGGTCCAGACTATGGACACCACAGAGGCCGCGATCCACACCACCTGGATCGAGGATATTTATATCGCTATTGGCGATCCGGCAGCAAAGGGTGGTCTTGCTGTGCGCATCTATCACAACCCTTTGGTGCCATGGATTTGGATCGGTGCGTTGGTGATGGTAGTGGGCGGACTCATCTCACTCAGCGACCGACGCCATCGGGTCGGCGCGCCAAGCCGTGCGCGGCGGAGGGCACAATCCGCAACCCCGGCGGAGAATAAAGCATGACGAAGAATAACGGCGCCCCACCCGGACCATCAGAACCGGAGGAGATCACGTCAACGCGCCGGAGTTTCTTGTTCGTCCTGGTGCCCACCGCCTTCGCCGTACTCGCATCCATTCTCGCCTGGCAATTGCTGACTGGCTCGGCGGATAAGGACAAACTGCCCTCTGCCCTCATCGACAAGGCGATCCCACAATTTAAACTCGATCCGTTGCCCGGATATGAGGCCGGGCTGTCCAGTTTAGATATCGAACAGGGCGGCGTTTCGCTAGTCAATGTCTTCGCTTCCTGGTGCGGTCCGTGCCGCATTGAGCATCCGCTTATGATGGAGATCGCTGGATTGAACCTCGTGCCAATTTGGGGCCTTAACTATAAAGATCAACCGGCAGATGCGGTGCGTTGGCTCAAGGAACTGGACGACCCCTATACGCAGATAGGTTCCGATCTGAGCGGCCGGGTGGGTATAGATTGGGGCGTCTATGGCGTTCCCGAAACCTTCGTCATCGATGGCGCGCGACGAATCGTCTACAAACATATCGGCGTGCTTACGCGCATGGATTGGGAGGAGAAGATCTATCCGCTAATCGAAAGTCTGAAGGAGTGAGCATGCGCCGGCCACTGTTCCTGCTCGTTTTCCTTTTGCTGTTGGCGCCAGGACTCGCACTTGCCTTTAGCGCTGACGAGGCGCTCGACGATCCGTTGGCGGAAGCACGTGCGCTTCGCCTGCACGACGAGTTGCGTTGCCCCGTCTGTCAGGGCCAGGCGATCTCCGACTCCAATGCCGAATTGGCACGCGATCTACGCCGTATCGTGCGCGAGCGCATCGCCTCTGACGATACGGACGACGAGGTGTTCGACTATTTGGTTGAGCGTTACGGCGATTACATCCTGCTTCGCCCGCCCGTCAAGCCAACCAATTACGTTCTCTGGTTCGGCCCGGCGATCGTCTTCATCGGTGGTGCCGGAGGCCTTTGGTATTTCTTGATCCGCCGGCCGCGACGCAGGCCGCAGAGCGCTCCAACACCCTTGAACGAAGCCGAGCGCAAGGAATTAGAGCGCTTGAGCCGTGATGATCTCATATAAGCCCCAGCCCAGGTATACGGCATGATTTTTTGGTTGGTGACGGCGGTGATGACGGCGGTTGCGCTGGCTGTCGTACTAGTGCCAATGGTAAGGCGCCACCGCTGCGTGCCCAAACGTGTCGAATATGATCTCGCGATCTATCGGGATCAATTGCAGGAACTCGAAAGCGACCGAGCACTCGGTCTTGTCGGCGCTGATCAAAGTGAAGCAGCACGTCTCGAAATTCAACGTCGCATGCTGGCCGCTGCCAAACGTGCCGAAGTTGAAACGGAGAAGGAAAACAATGACAAAGCAAAGCCTTCGACCTTGGGAAAGAAAGTGCGCTGGTTTGCGATCGGCAGTATCAGCGCGACGATGCCGGCCTTAGCGGTAGCGCTTTATTTCACCCTCGGCTCCCCTGGTACGCCAGGTCAGCCATTCACCGGCGTAGCTCAACAAGGCGACGCAGCCGGCCCAGAGATGGCCGCGCAGAGCATTGATGACGCCATCCTCAAACTAGCTCAGAGACTCGAACAAAATCCCAATAATCTTGATGGCTGGCTGTTACTCGGCCGTTCGCTCGTCACGCTGGAGCGTTACGATGAAGCTGCGCAAGCGCTGAGCGCAGCGGTTACGCTCTCCAAAGGTGATCCCGACATTGTCGGCTCAATGGCAGAGACCATGGTCTTCGCTGCCGATGGACTTGTTACTAGCGAAGCTTTGGCTGCTTTTGAAACGGTTCTAGGAACGCGTCCGGACGACCCGGCGGCGCAATATTATATTGGCATGTCTCTGGCTCAACAGGGCCGCCCCGCCGAGGCCCTCGATACGTGGCAGAAGCTTGCGACCGAAACACCGGCGAATGCACCCTGGCGCGCCGACCTAGTTACCCTAATGCGCCGCGCCGCTTCGGAGACCGGTATAGAGCTTGGCTTGATAGCTTCGGCACCTGCCGTTAGCAATACGGCCGACAGCGCCGTTGGTACGCCAAGACCGAGCCAGGAAGATATAGCGGCGGCGGCAGAGATGAACCCAGAAGAGCGCATGGAGATGATCCGCGCCATGGTCGACCGACTCGCCACTCGACTCGAATCAGAACCTGACGATCTCGAAGGTTGGCGGCGGCTCGCCAATGCCTATCGGGTACTCGGCGAAAACGCCAGAGCGAAAACGGCCGAACAGCGGGTTACTGAGCTGGAAGCCGGTGCAGCAGTGGAATCGACTAACAATACTGCGGCACCAGATCACGAAGACATTCTGGCTCGCCTTGCCAATGATGTGCGCGAAAACACGGGTGATGTGCAAGGCTGGCTGCGTCTCGGCCGTGCCTATTCGATGCTCGAACGCCATGGCGAGGCCCGCGATGCGTATGCCTGGGCCGCACAATTAGCTCCCAATGACATCAAAGTCCTTAGCTTCTATGCCCGAGCAGTAATGAATGCGCCTGGCGAGGCGCAGCAGTTCCCAGATCAGGTGATCGATATATATCAGCACATTCTCACGCTCGATTCTGACTATCCGGAGGCTTTATGGTTCATGGGGTTCGCCGAGGCGAGGCGGGGGCAGATAGGAGAGGCGCGCGACTATTGGACACGGCTCCGCGACCAACTTCCCAAAGGTAGTGAGGATCACGAAGCTGTTAAACAGGCGCTCAAAGAATTGCAAAATGGACAGGTAGAAGAGGGGGGGGAATAAATGGGAAAAACCATGCGAGCCATCATATGCCGCGACTGGGGAACACCGAACGACCTCAAATTGGAAGATATCTCGCCACCGCACCCAGCAGCGAATCAGTTATCAATCAGGGTAACAGCCTCCTGCGTCAATTACGCTGATACTATTATGATCGCAGGCCGTTACCAGTCTCGCCCGGACTTTCCCTTTGCACCAGGTCTTGAAGCCTGTGGCGAGGTGATAGAATGCGGTGCCGATGTCACCCGCTTCAAACCAGGCGACCGAGTGATGGCACTCCTTGGTCATGGCGGATTCGCAGAGCAGGCGATAGCCGGAGAGATGGATTGCTTTGCGGTGCCGAAAGAGATGAATGACAACATCGCCGCATCCTTTTTGATTGGCTACGTCTCTTCGCACGTCGCCATCCGCTGGCAAGCTAAGCTTGAATCAGGTGAAACTTTACTAGTCCTCGGCGCCTCGGGCGGCGTTGGGTTGACTGCCGTAGAGATAGGCAAGGCATTAGGCGCAAAAGTAATCGCCGGCGCAAGCACACAGAAAAAATTGGAAATCGCGCAGCGACATGGCGCCGACGAACTAGTCAACTATAAGCAGGACAGCCTGAAGCAGCGCGTCGCCGAGATCACCTGCGACATCGGCGCCAATGTCTGCTATGACCCCGTCGGCGGTGATTTGTTCGACGAAGCGCTCTCGTCCCTCGCCTGGGGTGGGCGTATTCTAGTGATCGGTTTCGTCGGCGGCATTCCGCAAATTCCGGCCAACAGACTGCTTGTCAAGAACCGTTCGGCGATGGGTTCATCCTTGCGTTACTACCGCGAACTCAGACCAGACTTATTACACGCCAGCGTCGAGGAACTGGTCTCTTGGTGGCGGGAAGGAAAACTAACCCCCCTAATTACACAGGAATTTCCCCTTGAGGAAGTCCCTGCGGCCATGACCGAGCTTCTGGAACGCCGTGCAGTGGGACGTATCGTCATCAACCTGTGATGATTAATACACCGGCAATAATGCCGCTGTTCTAATGCTGAGAAAGCGCGATTACGCTGGTCCATCTATTGCAAAATTCGGGACCGATGCGCTTGGCAACTGGCATCAAAAAATGCCAATTGACCAATACGCGTCGCAGAAAAGGATGAGTGAATCGTCTCGCAAAACGGCGAGATGAAAATGCACTTTAGCGAGGCGGAAAAGACGGTGAAGGAAAAATGCGGCCCGGGCCTCGGAACTAAAGCTAGAATTTTTGATCGCTGAGGAGCTGGACAGCGCTCCCTATCAACTCAAAGCCTGATTCCCAGATTAACGCACGAATTTCTTGACGTAATCAGAGCCGAGACCAACCTTTTCGTAATGCGCCCTAGCAAGATCGATGCGGGTAAAAACGTCGTCAAAACCGACCGCTTTTCCCTCGTCGTCGACATAGTGCAGCGAGCCTGTAACCTGAAAAAATGTGATCATTTCTTCTACGCCCTCATCGACTACCAAGGTATGGGTTTCGCTAGGCGGTTCAAAGATATAAGTGCCCTCAGTGGCTACCCAGTCATGTTCAAGATAGCGCCAAGCGCCTTTCAGTACCAAGCCATGTACAGGGTCAGGATGACGGTGGCGACTGACTACGCCGGCTTTGGTCACGCGGATCAAATGACACCACCCACCCTGCACAGTGTTGAACATCAGCGGACGGAACCAGACCCCATCCACCATCGGCACCCAAAGGCGTTTATCCTCAGGAATCGAATCGAGTACGAGCTCACCAACGGCGTATGGGTGGGTAGTCGACGCAGGCTGGGACGGGCGTAATTCGGCAACATTTTCCGTCATGGTCGATTCTCCCCAAATTTGTTGTCGGCTACTTTCAACATATTTGTTTCAGGAACAAGTGAGCTAACGGCACCCACAACGTTCCACTCATTCAATCTTTCCATTTTATATGCCCCGCCACCCTCCGTTGAAATCGATTTGCAAAGAACCAAGAGCGGAACCTGGTTTGGCAACAACAATTTCTTGGTTCAAAGGAGGTGGGTGCCCGACCAAAAATCGTCGCCAATCGGCAATATCTTCAAAACCGGATGCGTTGACAAGCTTGGCACCACTTTACCGGAGCGATAACGCGCCTAGGAGCGAGGCTGCATCCTCTTGGCGTTCAGCCACGGCAGTTTCCGCCCGCAGGATACGGCCAAGTCGCCAAACGAATAGAGTAGAGCTCTACTTCTCGTCAAGCTATACCTGAAGCTTTGTGATCAACCACAGCTTACTGTCATCATCGAATTTCTTGATGTCATTGTGCATCATCCGGATGTGTATGTTTCGATGCCGATAATCGGACCCTGCCAGTTTGTAGCGCGCCCATTTGCCGACGAACTGTTGCAATCAAACGGTGTGATGGGATCGTGCATCATGGTGACGTAATGCGACTTCAGTCATAATCGCCGCTCATACTTCCAAAACGCTAATTCTCTTGGACGATTTCCAGCGATGAATGACCATTTTTCCGAACCGCAAGACGGCGGCGCTTCCGCTGGCCGGTATGCGATTATCCGCCTAATTGCGTCGCTTGCGCTGATGACAGTGGGGAGTGTTGCCATGTATGTCGGCGTCGTCGGTCTCAAGCCGATCGCGGCGGAATTTGATATCTCGCGCGGTATCGGCTCATTGCCCTACGCCCTGTTCATGGTCGGTTTTGGCATTGGCAATATCCTGTATGGCAGGATGGCCGATCGCTACGGCACGATGATACCGGCCCTGATAGGTAGCGTGGCGCTTCCTGCAGGCCTTATGCTCGCAGCCCGAGCCGATAGCTTGTGGCAGTTCCTTGCAGCAATCGCCCTACTTGCCGGAACGCTGGGTTCATCCGCCGTCTTCGCACCCATCGTTGCGGACGTATCCTATTGGTTTACGGCACGGCGAGGCCTGGCGGTCGCTATTGTCTTATCTGGTTCCTATTTCGCCGGCGCCATTTGGCCGCCCGTACTGCAATATTTGATCAGCGAGGATGGCTGGCGCAATGCGTTCACCACCATCGGATACTTTTGCCTAGCCACGATGGTGCCGCTCTGCTTTGCTCTCTATCGAAAACCGGTGCATTTGGCCGCAAGTAAAAGCAAAACACGGGAACACCGCTTCACCCGTCCGCTAAATCTCTCGCCCAACACGTTACAATGTGTGATTTGTCTGGCCGGTATCGGCTGCTGCGTCGGGATGTCCATGCCTCAGGTTCACATTGTCGCCCATGCTACCGATCTTGGCTTCTCCGCTCAGCGCGGGGCGGAAATGTTATCGATCTTGCTGGGCTGCGGCATCATTTCACGTCTTGCCTCGGGTTGGATCTCCGACCGTATTGGCGGCTTGCGCACCTTACTGCTCGGCGGAGGGCTGCAGGGCATTGTGCTTGCCGCGTTTCTTGCCGTGGACAGCCTGACGGCACTTTATATTGTTTCGGCCTGCTTCGGCCTCTCGCAAGGCGGTGTGGTGCCGTCTTACGCCATTATCGTACGTACCTTCTTCCCCGCCGGGGAAGCGGGCTGGCGCATCGGCATGGCACTGTTTTTCACCATTTTAGGCATGGCGCTGGGCGGATGGCTTGCAGGTTTTCTTTTCGATGTGACCGGCTCGTACACCGTCTCTTTCATCAACGCGCTCGCCTTCAACGCGATGAATTTTTTAATCGTCGCGTTCTTGTTGACCCGTACCAAAATGTCCAGCGCGGCAATCAATTGACAATTACTAAACTACAATCATGACGATCTTCCAAATCCGACCCGCGCTATATTTGTCGGTGTCTAATCTATTGTCGATGTAGCGCGAATAGACCAGCCAGTCCGGTTCCTTGCTGGTGGGCTACTTCGCCATCTCGGTAAAATGCGACTGAATACCTCTTAGCCAGCGCGAAAAGAGATATCTAGGGCGAGGGATGGCTTCGTTTGCGCAGCGTTCGGCCCCGGTCTTGAGTCCCAACAACCAATTTGTTTCGCGATTCTGACACGACGTAAAGAGCACCAGGAACGTTCCGAAGACCATAAAGCCAATGGAACAGCTAATCACATTCCAGACAAATTCGCTCCGTACCGAAGCTGCCTCGATCATCGGACTGAGCGCGAGAATGACGCCAATCGCCATACCATTGAGCGCCGCGACAGGATATCGATTTCTATGCCCCAGTTTCGCGTCACTTTATAATCTTATTAACCCGTTGCATGAAACGAAACCTACCTACCGAGTAGGCATACAAGAAGTGGAAAAAAATGTGGCTAGCCTTCCACAATTTGCTTCATGTTAGGCGCACCACCGCCACGCATTGTCAGCAACATATCGGTCAAAGCTTGACTTGCACCAGATGAGTCAAAGTAGTACCGGTAAAGGCAATAAATGTCTTAAGGAAAAGCTATGCGAAACGAGCCACAATTGACGTGGCCGACAGCCGATTTGAGCCGCATTCCCTATGCCGTCTATTGTGATCCGACAATCTATGAAGAAGAGCAGGATCGTATTTTTCGTGGCCCAACATGGAACTACCTTGCGCTCGAGGCCGAACTGCCTGAAAAAGGCGATTTTCTTTCTACCAAGGTAGGCGAAACGCCGGTCCTAGTTTGCCGGGATAATGACAGTACCCTCCATGCCTTCGTCAATAGATGCATGCATCGTGGCATGATGCTCTGCCGTGAGCGTCAAGGCAATTCGGCTAATTTTATATGTCCATATCATCAATGGACTTACGATTTGAAGGGCCAGCTTCGTGCCGTCCCCTTCCCCAAGGGTGTCAACGGCGAGGGCGGTCTGCCCAAGGATTTTGACAGCAAGAGCATTCACCTTCATGAGCTCAGGATCGAATCATTTAGGGGCGTCATATTCGGTACATTCTCCGACAAGTCGGAGTCCCTATTGGACTATCTCGGCCCGGAAGTGATCTATGAGATTGACCGCCTGTTTCACAAACCGATCCACATCCTCGGGTATCAACGCCAACGCATTTTCGGCAATTGGAAACTCTATAACGACAATGTGCGCGACCCCAATCATGGCGGTCTGCTACATATGTTCCACGCCACCTTCGGTCTCTATCGTCTGAGCCAGAAGGGCGGCGCCAAGCTGGATGCGAGCGGACGGCACAACATTACCTGGAACGCCCTCGGCACGGATGATGAGAAAACCACCGAGGAGGGCTATGAGGGTACGAAGAAAGTCTATAACGCGAAATTCAACCTCAAAGACATGTCGATGCTGCAAAACCGCACCGAGCATGATGATGACGTAACCTTGGTGATTCTTTCTGTTTTCCCCAATGTGGTGTTTCAGCAAATCTCCAACAGCTTGTGCACCCGTCAGATTCGCACCGACAGCAATGACCGGATGGAGCTATACTGGACCTATTTTGGTTACACGGACGATGACGAAGATATGACCCGCCACCGCCTTGACCAAGCCAATCTGGTGGGCCCCGGGGGGTTGATTTCTATGGAGGACGGCGAAGCAGTGGAGCTCGTACAAACCGCTGTCCGACGCGAGCGAGACAAGCACGCGACGGTAGAGATCGGCGGCAAGGGCAAGATTGAAACACAGAAGTCTCTTGTCACCGAAGTGCCGATTCGCGGCTTCTATTCTTATTATTGCGAGCTGATGGGCTTCCCAGTCGGCTCGAACGCTACTGCTAAATGAGTGGAACAGACATACGCGAGACAATCGCCGATCTGATGGCCGACTTTTGCCACTTTCTCGATGATGACCGCCTTGAGGAATGGCTCGACTTTTTCACCGAAGATTGCACTTACAAGATTCTCTCACGCGAAAACGAGGCGGGCAACTTGCCGCTCGAGCTTCTATCCTGCCGCAACAAAAACATGCTGCGCGACCGCATTTTATCGCTCCGAGAAGCCAACATATACAACATCCATTACGACAAGCATATTCTTGGCGCAGTGCGCATCCTAGGCGAAAAAAATGGCGGGTATCGTGTGCAGGCCAATTACAGTCTCTACCAAACTAATCAAGATGGAGTCAGCGAGCTGTTCAGCGTCGGGACCTATCGTGACTTAGTTGTTTTTCATAACGGCATGCCGATGTTTCGAGAGAAAGTCGCAGTGGTAGATACTTTCGGAATTCCCCGCTTGCTGTCGACGCCGATCTAAACCTTAAAACTATTCAGCGGCTTGAGAAGCTTTTGCGCCACGCGCGTCCCACGCCATAAGAATGTCCGTCGAATCCATTATTAGCGCCATATGGATCGACATCATCTTAAGCGCTGCTTGTTCCATTTCTTCATTGGTGCCACGCACTAAATCGCGGGCAACAACGACGCGGTAATCGTGGTTGGACGCATCAAATGCCGCGTTGAGTACGCAGCAATCCGTAAATCCGCCATTAAATACTACGGCGCGCACGCCCATATTTCGCAGCAGAAAATCGAGATCTGTGGGATAGAAAATTGACAAACGTTTCTTCGTCTCAACGAGCTCGTCGCCGGGCTCGACACGCGTGCGCAAATTCGTCCATTTTGTGCCCTGGATGGCGTGCTGATCGGCGCCCGGAATCTCGCCGACATAAAGTGGAAACACCAATCGCCAAGCGCTTACACCGCCCTTGATGTCGTCGCGCCCGGACGGACGCAAACCTGTGCGCACATGAATGATGGGAATCGAGCGGGCTCGGCATTGATCATGGAAACCATCAATCGGTGAAATGATCTCACGAGCCCGCGGCGCCGGGCAGGGGCAATCCGTGTCTTCGCTCAAATGCCCTTCATGCATATCAATGGAGATCACCGCTGTTTGCGCTGGTTCCAGAAAGCTGGCGAACTTAGCGTCTTCCGGCAGCCGGCGCTTTTCACCGTAAAGGTAAATATCACTCATACGATTTCTCTCTGCATCTGAGTTGTCCAGAAGAGTTTGGCTCCCCTAGCGATGTAAGTCCAGTTTTGAGAAACGCCTTGCCCGAGAGAGCGTATTTGCCTTGCTGCAAATCTTATTTAAGATTGTAGCATCATGGATTTTTTCACGCTTACCTCAATGGACGAGGCTTTGGAGAAGCTCAGTACCCTCGGCGCTGACGCCACCATGGTCGCCGGCGGCACGGCAGTAAGATACCAAATCACGAGCGGCCAAATCGTCCCTAAAGCGATCCTTCATATTGAGCGCCTTAGCGAACTGCAAGGCATCACCAGGAAAGGCACGACGCGAATTGGCGCCTTGACGTGTCTGCGCGACATTGCAGAAAACAGAAATATTCAAAGCGGCTTTTCCTCCATCGCTACAGCTGCAGCTAAATGCGGCGGTTGGCAAACCCAGAGCATCGCTACCATTGGCGGCAACGTCTGTGGAGCTGCGCCCAATGCGGACCTTCTGCCACCGCTTCTCGTACAGAACGCGGAAATCGAACTCGCCAGCAAAGCGCGCGGCAAGAGGAACTTACCGCTCGGTGATTTTATCCTTGATGCCCAAAAATCAAGGCGCAAAGACGATGAATTAGCGACCGCTATCCTGCTGCCCAATCAACCAGAGCGAAGCGCCGATGTCTATATACGCATCCAGCGAAGGAGCGCGATGGAACGAGCAATTGTTGGAGTTGCCCTTCGCCTCGCGCTGGATGAAGACATGAGTAGGATCTCCCAAGCGCGCATCGCCGTCTGCGGAGCAGGTCCAATCGCTTTCCGAGCAGCGGAGGCCGAAAACCTCCTCGCTGGCACCGTGCCAGAAAGCGATGCCCTCAACGCTGCGACAGACGCAATCTTGATGCGTAGCAATTTTCGCGACGACGCCCGTGCCAGTGCGTCCTACCGTAAAGCCGTCCTGCCGCGCGCCGTGACCCATGCGGTCTCTCTTTGCCGGAAATTCATCGGAGGCATGCAATGACCGAGACATACAACGTCACCGCAACGGTCAATGGCTGCGAAGAAATATTCGAAGTAGCCGGACTGGAAAGTCTAATGGATGCGCTGCGCAATCGACTGCATTTAAGTGGCACCAAGGAAGGCTGCCGTGAGGGTGAATGCGGTGCCTGCACTGTGTTGTTAGACGACAAGCCGATCAATGCCTGCGCCTATATAGCGGCGGCGGCTGACGGGTGTAAGATCGAAACTATCGAAGGACTTAGGGACGAACTCGCCACGAACATTAAGCAGGCGGTAGTGGAAACAGGCGGGGTGCAGTGCGGCTATTGCACGCCTGGTATCATCGTAATGCTCACCTCTCTTCTACGCCGCGTCGATCAACCGGACGAGGCGCTCATCCGCGAAGCGCTCGCTGGCAATATTTGCCGCTGCACCGGCTATGCTCAGATTGTCGACGCCGTGCTGAGCGTGGTTGATCACAAGGTGGGTACGGCATGAGCCACATAGGTAGCGCGGCGATCCGCTCCGACGCCTGGAGCAAGGTGAATGGCGAAACAGTCTATACCTACGACTACAAGGAAGCCGGCATGCTCTATGGCGTGCTGCTGCGCTCGCCCCATGCCGCGGGTAAACTGGTGCGCTGCGATCTCAAAAAGGCGCGCGCCATGCCCGGCGTACGAGCCGCCATCGCGGCGCCTGATGTACCGCAGACGCTCGCTGGCTGGAGCATGCGCGACACGCCACTATTTGCGCGCGAGCGGGTACGCTATATTGGCGAGCCGATCGCCGCAGTCGCTGCAGACAGCCTTGCCGAAGCGTTCGCCGCCGCCGAGACGATCGCGTTCGAGATTAATCCGGAAACACCAGTTCTCGACCTCAAAGCCGCCTGCCAACCTGATGCGCCGCTCATCCATCCGGACTGGAAAAATTATATGCCTGCTGCTGGCAGCGATTTTCCGCGGAAAGGCAATATCGCAGCGGAATGCTCGGCAGATCCAGGCGGCATTGACGAAATTTTCGCGAATGCACCACATGTAATAGAGGACGAGTTTACCAGCCAGCGCCAATATCAGGCTTATCTCGAACCAAAAAGCGCCGTCGCTTCCTATCGAAGCGGGCGCTATACCGTTCACACTGGGCATCAGTTTCCATTCAATGTGCGCGATCGCGTAGCACAGTTCCTTGACGTGCCAACGACCAATATCCGCGTCATCGGCCATGCTATCGGTGGCGGTTTTGGAGGTAAGCTGGACTACAGCGTCGAGCCCCATGCCGCCGCTCTTTCAAAAGCCGCTGGTGGACGTGCGGTTAAAATTTCTAATAGCCGGGTCGAGGATTTAATCACCGCCAATTGCCGTGAAAGCACCTTTGTGCGCATGCGCTCGGCGGTCGATGCCGAGGGCAACATCCTGGCGCGAGATGTCGAGGCCTATATGGACAACGGAGCCTATACCGGCGAGATGTCCTATATGGCGTCGTTCCCGTTTCATTGCGGCGCTATCAATTACCGCGTCAGCAAGTTCCGCGCAAACGGCAAGCTGGTCTATACCAACACACCACCGACCGGTGCTATGCGCGGTGTCAGCGGCCCCGCTATGTATGCCGCGTTGGAAAGCCATATGGACCATATCGCCGGTGAACTCGGTCTCGATCGGCGGGCATACCGGCTAAAACACCTCTTCAGAAATGGCGATTCGCTACCCAACGGCCAGCATCTCAGTAATGCCGAACTACTCCAACGCGGCTTCGAAGAGATCGAGAAAATTGTGCCCTGGCAAAGCAGAACAAAAGATCGCGGAACCCTAAAGGGGCGGGGTTTGTCCGCCGCAATTTGGCTTGTCAATTCACTGCCAGGCTCACTCAGCCTCAAGCTTGAGGAGGACGGTACGGTCAGCGTCGTTACCGCAGCTACCGACAATGGATCCGGAGCGTTGGCGGCAGGAATTCCGCAAATAGTCGCCGAAACACTTGGTATCCGCCCGGACCAGGTGCGCGTAGCGGACCCCGATACTGATATCGCTGCCTGGGACGGCGGTTCGCAAGGCGGTCGGACAGCACAAGTGGTCGGCCTCGCGGCGATTCAGGGCGCCAAAGAGTTACGCGCCAAGGCGCTAAAAACGGCGGCACAGTTGCTTCAGGTCGACGCAGAATACCTTGATATCGTCGATGGCTGTATTTGCGTTCACGGTGAAACAGAAAGCCGCATGGCACTCTCGGAGGTAGCAACGGCGGCAACTTTCGGTGGCGAGCCGATCCAAGGCAATGGCGGTGCGGCGCTGCCAGCGGTGCCGTTCAATGCAGGCTGTGCCAACGGCCTGCTCTTTCCCTTCTTCACCTCGCCAACCTATCACGTGCATTACGCCGAAGTGGAGGTGAATCCAGTAACAGGTAATGTCGATGTCACGCGCTATGTCGTCGCTCAGGATGTCGGTCGCGTCATCAACAGCGCCTGTGTTGCTGGGCAAATCCAGGGCGCAGTAACTCAAAGCATCGGCTATACGCTGTATGAAAGCATGCGCTTCGCGGAAGATGGTAGGATCATCGAGGACAATCTCCAATTCTATCGCTTACCGCTCGCCGTCGATATCCCCAAGGTCGAATATACCGTTATGGAGACCAACAACGAGGAAGGCCCCTTCGGCGCCAAGGGCTCCGGCGAGGCGCCGGTGCTGCTGCCGCCGGCGGTAATCGCCTGCGCGGTGGCGGATGCAATTGGCAAGCCGATCAACAAGATTCCAATCACGCCGGAAGATATCCTCGCAGCCCTCGATAACGGCGAAAACTGAACTCCAGCCGAGGAAATCAGCATGACCCAAAACAGCTCTCTTCCAATCGGCGCACTCATATTTGGCGACACACCGCCAAACCGAATCGTCGAAGTCAGCCGCAATCTGGAAAAAAGCGGCTTCTCCGAGATTTGGGTCGCTGAGGATTATTTTATGCTCTCTGGCTTCTCCACCGCCGCCATGGCGCTGCAGGGGACGGATGAGATCACTGTCGGTATCGGAGCGATTTCGGGAAGGGTACGCCACCCTGCCGTTACCGCAATGGAAGCCTCGACGCTAGCTGGCGCGCATCCCGGCCGTATCAAGATCGCCATCGGTCATGGCGTCCCAGCCTGGACCAATCAGATGCGTCTAAAACCAAAATCCTTCCTGAAAAGCTTCGGTGAATGCACCACCGGTGTGAAACGGCTCCTCAAGGGCGAAGAGATCACGGAAGAAGGCGAGTATCATTCCTATGAGGCGGTAAAACTCACTCACCCGGCACCGGATCTTAACGTCCTTGGTGCTGTAGTCGGCCCGAATTCGACAGACCTCTGTGCTGAGATTTCTGACGGCATAGTGCTCTCGGTTTTATCTGGGCCGAAATACGTCGCGATGGTGAAAGAGAATGTAGAGAACATCCGAAGCGCCAAGGACCTACCAGGGAAATTCGATATCGTTACATATGTTCTCGCCTCAGTCGGCAAGGACCGGGTAGTGACGCGTAACGGCCTCCGGGATACCGCCGCCTTCTATCTCCACGCGATGGGAGCAACCCTGATGACCGGCGTCTACAACATCAACGATCAGCTTCAGGAGATGATTGACGCGGGCGGCGCGGAAGCCGTATCCAAGAATATGCCCGATGAATGGATGGACTGGCTGACCATCGGGGGCACGCCGGAGGATTGCATTAATTCTATCCGGGCCCTGTTCGATGCAGGCACAACTTCGATCGTTCTTTGTCTAATGCCGACAAGCGGCATCGACGCGCAGATCGAGATGTTCAGCGAACAAGTTCTGCCGAATATCTAATTTCGGAATTACCTGATCACTTACGGTCCTCACGCACATAGGGTGCGCCGAGGGCTTTCGGCGCGTCCTGTCCCGCACGCATTTGTAGGGCCGCCCAAATTAGAACCGCGAGGGTAACGGCGTAAGGCGCCATCTCAAGAAAGTATTGCGGTATGTTGTAACCTGTCGCCTTGAGGCGCGGAATGAGCGCCTCAATGCCGCCGAAGAGGAGGCCGCCGGCTACCGCACGCCATGGCTTCCAGCGCGAGAAAATAACGAGTGCTACAGCGATCCAGCCGCGCCCCTGGGTCATCTCCTCGACGAAAATCTTAGCGATCACCAGCGAAAGATAACCACCGGCGAGACCGATGAAGGCACCGCCCATCGTTGCCGCCAATAGTCGGTAACCTTCGACATTGATACCACCCGCATCCGCCGCTTGCGGGTTCTCGCCGACTGCGCGCAAGCGCAGACCCATACGCGTGTGATAGAGGAAGCGCCAAACTAAAACGGCGAGAATAAGGGTGACATAGACAACGATATCCTGACCAAAAATGAAGCGACCAATGATCGGAATATCAGTGAGAAAGGGAATATGGATGGGGTCAATGGCTGAAAACGCCTTGTTGACCCAGGGCACGCCGATCAGACCAGTGAGGCCAACGCCGAGGAATACAAAAGTGATGCCAGTAAGGACCTGATTGGTGCGGAACAGAACGGTAAATACGCCGAAGCAGAAGCCGAGGAAGGTGCCACTAAGAATCGCGAAAATAAAACCAAGGGCAGCATTTCCGTTGAACTCAATAAAGGCAACGACGCCAACCAGAGCGCCGCACAACATGATCCCCTCAGCACCAAGATTTAGCAGACCCGCGCGCTCATTGATGATCAGGCCAAGCGCCGCAGCAATCAGAGGCAACGCAAATACCGGCGTAAAAGCGAGCCAATGGGTAAGAAAATCCATTTCCTACACCTGCTCGTAATGTGCCATGCGTAGGCGGTAACGGACGAAAAATTCTGATGCCGTCACCGAAAGAACTATGATGGCCTGGAACAATCCGACCAACGCGTCCGGTAGGCTGTAAAACACTTTCATGCTTTCTCCAGCAACATAGAGACCGCCCATCAGAAATGCGACAACCAACACCATCAGCGGGCGGTTGCCCGCAAGGAAAGCGATAACGATGCCAGAAAATCCATAACCTGCCGCCAGAGTGAAGGTAAGTCGCCCTTCCGTCGCTGCGGCGATAGTGAATCCCGCCACACCAGCCAGGGCGCCAGATGTTAGCGCCGAGATTAAGGTGATGGTCGAGAGCGGCAGGCCGATGGCAAGCACCATGCGCGGATTGACGCCAACGAAGCGCGATTGAATGCCGAATCGACTGCGCTCGATCAGCCACCAAACGAACAGGAGTGCAGTGGCAACTACAATCAGGCCGTAATGTACGTCCTCCCAACCTATTGGCGGCAGCCGCTCGAAATCATCATAACGCGGGCTGTGCGGAAAATTGTCTTTCGGGTCACGCCAAGGGCCGAACACTTGATTGAGCACGAAATAAAACGCTATGTAATTGAGCAGCAAGGTCGAGATAACCTCGTTGATGTTGAGTCGGAGCTTCAAGAGCGCCGAGGGCAATGCCCACATAGCGCCAAACAGGATCGAGAAGACGAACATCAGCGGCAGGCGTAGACTCTCGGGTCCGATATCAAAATAGGCGATGACCGTGCAACCGATCACGCCCATGAAAAGCTGCCCCTCGATGCCGATGTTCCAATAGTTGACTCGG
>CAZUXZ010000085.1:0-9473 GCA_964624055.1 uncultured Rhizobiaceae bacterium
ACCAAAAGATAATAATCAGAATGGCCCTCGGATGAGGCGAGTAGCAAAGCGTGTGGCGGTGTGCCGTAATCAAAATCCGCCCGATCGATTTCGAAGCCCGATGCGCCGCCGCCCGCCGAACCAAAGTCACCGATTATCTCATCCGCATTAATGCCCTCGAAGATGAACGCAGCACGCGGGTCAAAGCTGTCTGGCTTGCGGACGTATCCAGTCGAATAGTCGAAGCCCTCGGCGGTAAATCCAACACCAGCAAGCCGGTTCGGGGAACGCCCGAGTTCGCGCCAGATGCCACCATGCTCACCGTCGAATGAGAGAGTGCATTCACCAGGTGGGCTGATCCAGTTTCGAGTTCCGTTGTGCCGACGGACCTCAATGATTCCCGGGATTTCTGGATGGAAAGCGATTCTCCAATAGAAACCGTTTGCACCGGCGTAGATGAACCGACCACCCTGATGAGTGTACGCCTCTAACGCGTCCAGCATTTCTCGACTGTCATACTCTGGATGGCTACCTGTGATCACAACACGGTATGGTTCTAGGAGGCCAACACCTTCACGATGAAGATCCTCGTCAGTGATTACGTCGTAGGCGTAACCCTTAGCTTCGAGCCAGTCTGTAATATGGCTGTCAGCATTAAGGTTCCACAACTGGCGACGCTTGGGGCGGATCGTGAGCATGGGCCTGCGACGCGACCCATAGCAGATGCCACTGCCGTCCTCGTGGGAATCGTACATTGAAGATCCGAGCTCGCGGCGTTCATTGAGCAAAAGGTCCCAGTCGTCTGCAACAAACAGGCCCCCGTTTAGCTTTTCAATCATATCGATATCAGCCCAGGAGGTGTAGTTCGCATACGCCATATAGGTTGCAGTTGGCACGAGATAAGCGATGTTCGCGGTCGTCGTGCCCGGCTTCGGGCGAACGAAGAAAGGTATGTATTCTTCCCAATCGTTGCCGCGAAGGCGCGCCGCATAGACGGAACTTCGCATATTAGACGGAATTTCGAGCGTGAAACTTGGCTGCCAATCGACGTCGTACATATCATCGGCATGGAAGTGGATCGCGCCATATTCCTCAGGCACATCACGCCATCTCACGCTTCGACCGGTCCAGTTGTGCCCAGTCACGCCACGCGTCGGTAGGTTTATCAAGTCGCCATGCAATTGGTTCGCAGAGATGTCGACGGCCCTGGTTGAGCTGATTTCTCTACTGAAATCCCAAGCTGCGACAACCTCGGGGACCAACGCCCTTGGTAATTCGGACGATAAAAGGGACGTTTGCGCGTTTGCGGCCAAGGCGTGGCGCGCAAGACGCGGCCGGTCAATCTTGCCATTAAAGTGTGCGCAGGCTACCGGAGTATCCTTGGTTGGGCGCGTAGCGCACGCTGCGGCGATTATAACTGGCAAGCCCGTGCCGCCGAGTATGCCCTTGTCAAACGTTTCTGCAACCTGGGCTGCATCATCTATACCGGGATAGTCGACGAGAGGTCGCTGGTAAACGCTAACAGCACCCGTGTCACTGTCAAAGGTCGCTCCAACAACATACCATTGCCGCGCTTGGATCGGTTTGCCGGTGCTTAATGTTTGTTCAGAGCCGTCGTGCCCCATTACAAGCTTGCAAGCCGCGTCGCTATCAAGAAAGAGTCCAAAACCATTGCGCTCATCTGCGCACCAGCGTGTGATAATAGCCTGTTGGCCCTTAGCCGGAGTGGTTGGCCAGATGATGGCCTGCACGGTGAAGCTTGATAGCTTGTCAAGTTGGATACTCGTAGGCACATGGATCCACGACCCGGGGCTAATCGGCTGGACAGTGGCGGGATGATCGCCACTGACTGATGTTTCGATCACCTCCTCTTTGTAACCAGGACCATCGACTGAGTCGTCTGCGCATATAAGTCGAACGATGTCGGCGCGATAACTTGTTAGTTCCTCCGCGCTTACCATGAAGCGGATGGTTTCACCGGGCGCAACCGAAAGTGGATCGCAATAACCAAGAATTACGCTCAACAGCCTATCCTTCCTGATGATTAAATTTTTAGTTCCTGGCCGGTGTGCTGCTGCCAGCGCAATTTGAACACCTCCCACTCGGCATCCGTCGCTTTCTCGAACACTCGCGTGTCATTGCGCGTCACAGGCGTGCCGCGCTTATCACCAAGCTGCGCAATGACATAACCATTTTGCTTCTTGTCGAATATGAGAATGTGTTTTCCGGCGTGCGGCACACCGCGCATGATATTTAACACACGCTGCAGATCTGGACTGTGTCGGCCGCGCGGGTTAGCGCAGTACTCAGCCGCGAGTTGGGTCATCTTGGGATCGATTTTGTACACGGCCCCCTCCCTTCTTCGCATGCACCTAGGCATAGTATGGCACAAGAAGCCTATATAAGTACGAGGCAACGGCGCAACAGTTTTGGACTTGGTGATCTTCGTGCTAAATTTTGAACTTGACCCCTAAGGAAACATGGGATGCCGGGTAGGGAGAACCGCGATCGACGACCTATGTCGTCACCCACGCGCATTCGCGCTGCGCTACGCCAGGCCAAAGTGCTGCGGCGAACCGGTCGCCTCGTAGAAGCTCGGGCACTCTATCTCGAAATTTTGAGCGCTCAACCTGAACATCGCGAGGCGCTGAAGCGCGGCGCGATCGTTTCTTTCCAGCTCGACGAGCCACGTGAAGCTGTCACTCTCCTTCGACGCGCAATCGCGCTTGATGACACGGACCCAGGTGCTCATAACGACCTCGGGAACATCCTCCAGGCGCATGGTCACTTGGAAGATGCGGTCACGTCATATCGCCGCGCTGTCGCTCTTGAGCCAGAGAAGGCGGAAACACGATTTAACCTTGGCAACGCGCTGCGGGCCATGGGCGATACTGATAGTGCATTAACGACCTACGAAAAGGCGGTTGAACTTCGGCCCAATTACTATAGTGCGTTGGTCCAGATAGGCTTAGTGCATCACGCGAGGGGTAATCTCGTTATGGCTGCGGCAATGTTTCGCAAAGTGATCAAGAAGGAGCCGAAAAACGCTGAGGCGCATTATGCTCTTGCTAACACTCTCTACGCGACCGGACAATTAGACCAAGCTATTACGGCGTACCGCGAAGCTGAGCAGTTGCGTTCGGATATTCTCGATGCATCGTTTGAGCTCGGCAAGCCTCGTCATGTCCACGCTCACTTTGACCGCAACGACCCTAGCGCTGCTCTTACAGCTTGCGATGCGTTTCTCGCTCGCAAACCAGGGCAGAGCGGCGCGCTCGCAATGAAAGTGATAGCCTTAAACGAGTTGGATAGAAAAGATGCGGCGCACAACTTGCTCGGCTTAGATCGGTTTCTTTGTCAGTCTCACACGGAACCACCTCCCAATTTTCCTAGCATTACGGAGTTCAACAAAACACTAGCACGACACATCTATGACCACCCAACTTTGAGAGATGCACCCGAGAGCTATTCTATGGTTCGCGGACAGAGCACAGGAGAGCTGTTCGGGAGCTCAGATAATGCGGTCGTTCAGTTTCAAGCAATGGTCGAGAAAGCTGTCGCAGACTATCGACACACCTTGCAGCGCGATGCGCAGCACCCATTTATAGCCGCTTTTCCCAAGCGCTTCCGCGCAACGGCGTGGGGCGTGATTCTAGACAGCGGCGCTTATCAGGTACCGCACATTCATCCGTCCGCTTGGCTTAGCGGTGTTTATTACGTCCGGTTACCGAAGGTGGTAAGTGTAGACGATCCGGAACACCCAGGCTGGATCGAATTCGGCAGACCCTATTGGGATTTTCACATCGACAAAGAACCCGAAACACGCCTGGTCAAGCCGGAGGAAGGCATGTTGATTTTGTTTCCAGCTTACGTGTTTCACCGTACCGTGCCATTTGTGGGCGATGAACACCGCATCAGCATCGCGTTTGATATTTTGCACGGCGAATGAAAGGCACGTTCAGCTCCGGTCGAGTTTGGCAAACAAGATCCAGAAGAAGCCGCCAAGAATCGGTAACGTTACGCAGAGAATGATCGTCGAAAGTGAGAAAATGATAGGCACCTGAGATTGATGCGATGCCGTCATGGTCCAGTTGTAAATCGGCATAGTTGTTTCGGAGCCTCTAAGAAATACTGAACGCAGAAGCTCGTTGAAAGATAGTAAAAAGCCAAATATTCCTGCTCCGATAATGCCTGGCCGTAGGATTGGAAACTCAATATTCCAAAATCGGCGCCACTTCTTAGCGCCAAGATCCTCTGCAGCCTCCAAAAGTCGATGATCAAACCGCACAGCTATGATCAAGACCAGAAGTAAAGAAAACGGCAGTGCCCACACTAGGTGGCCAATAAAGATCGACCACAGCCCCAACCGCTATTCGAGAAGTGATCGTATAAATATGAACAATGCAGCACCCATAGTTAGGCCGGGTACGAAAAGGGGAATTAATGCAACCAACAACACACCACCGGGCTTACGAAGTCGAGGAATAGCACGTCCTACGGCTGTTGCTACAATCATGCATACGACAGCCACGATTAACCCTAAAAAGACGCTTTCATAAAGAGGCTCTCCCCATTTATTGAATTCTCCCAATAATTCACGGTAGTGCTCTGATGTGAGCGGAAACGGAATGCCTGATAGTGGGCGATCACTAAAAGACATTACTGCCAGCCAAACAAGAGGTATGTACATTAGAATAATAACGATAAAGCCGAGCCATTTAGCAAGACTAATCCAAACCGGCCACGCAGCAATGCGACGCAGGGAAAGCGCACTACCGCGGCCAGTTTTCCCGTAAGTTGTTGTCGAAGAACTGGGAGTTATTTCTGTCATCGATTCATTGTGTGAAATATATCTCCGATTGAACCTAACCGGCGCGTTGCTAGAATTAGTAGGGCAAGAAATATAACGAGAAGCACAATTACGAACACGGACAATGCCGCGGCTATAGGATATTTAAGTTCCCGCATTGCAGCGTCGACCGAAGGACCTAATAAATTAACGAATCCACCACCAAGCATTTCAGGCTCGACCCAAGTTGCCATCAGCGGGACCATTGTAAAGACAATACCTGCAACTATTCCCGGAAGAGACAGGGGAAGAATAATACGGAATAGGGTCTGTAATTTGCTGGCTCCAAGGTCCCGACTAGCCTCAAGATAATCATCGTCAATTAAACTTATGACCAAAAATATAGGGAATACCATGGTTGGAAAGTAGGGAGCCAGAATTCCAAAATGAACGGCAAACTCTGAAAACAACATCCACTCAATCGGTTCGTTAATAGCTCCAGTTTCCATTAAGACGAAGTTTATTATTCCATTTTTACCTAGTATTGCACGCCATATTATTGTTCGGGACGACGGATCTTGAAAAAATGGAATAGTTAAAAGTGTAATTATAACTGCCTTTGTCGCTTTAGATTTGCAAACCTTAGCAAGCCATAGTGCAAACGGAAAAGCGATTAAAAACTCGATGACAGTCATTACCAAAACGATGCGCAATGTACGCAAGCCAGCAATCCATCGGCCAGAATCTATTAGCGATTCCCATGTTTTGAATGAGCCATCATAGACCACCCGGTATTGCTTCATTTCGAAAAAACTGTGGGCAACCATAATTAAAAGCGGAACGATAACAACGATTCCCCAAACAATTAAGAACGTTGGGATGACCCAGTTTCGCGAAAATAATTCAGTATACCCAGCGCTGAGGCGTGCGATCAGGCTCTTTTGGGGTTTATCTGTCATCTGACGTACAGAAATCTCCCGGCGCGCTGGCCAGCTCAAGCTGAGAGCGCACCGGGATGTGGTCGGTATGGAAGATGTAAGCTAAGCTATAAGTTAAGCTAGGCTAGGCGTTTAAAAACCGCTGCCATTCCTCTTCCATGACGGCTGCATTCGGTGCCGCGGGTTTGCCAAAGAAGGGTTTCTCAAATTTTTTGTCTACCTTCTTCTCCGTCCATTTGAGGTTATCAATTTTTTCTTGAGACCAGCCATTTTCCTCAGCAAATTTTATGCCTAGGTCCATATTTGGTCCAGCGTAACCTCGCTGGTCGGCTTGGTATGCACGATACTCACCTGTCATATAGTAGTTCAACATTTTGTAAATGTTGTCGACGTTATCACGCTCAAGCGCTTTGGTATGCATGTAGGCGCCGTGTCCCCACTTGTAGTAGCCTTCGACGGTAAAGGCATACATTACCGTTCCCGGACCCAGGATATTATTGGCTTCCTTTGTAGCAGGCTCCCAGCAATT
Source organism: uncultured Rhizobiaceae bacterium (assembly GCA_964624055.1). Classification (GTDB taxonomy): domain Bacteria; phylum Pseudomonadota; class Alphaproteobacteria; order UBA828; family UBA828; genus PTKB01. The sequence goes on from CAZUXZ010000085.1 coordinate 6,236, forward strand.
TATTAGATCAATCTCGTGATTACTCAAGAGTTGCACCTGCTCTTCAAACGCGGCGTGAAGAGATCTAAATTGCCCAGCCCGTTTACGGTCGGCTGCAAAATCGGCGACAATTCGAGCTTCTTCGCCGGTCATGTTAGCAACGTCCTTGATATCAGCACGACCATGATGTTTGAGATAATTAGCAACTTCCGGGCTCGACAAAAGCCAACTTCGATCTAGCGATACACGACCCTTAGTTTCATCGCTATCAAGCATCATGTGCCAGCCAATCTCATCAAGCCCATTGGGATTGGCGCCGATCGATTCAGGGAAAAAGCCGAAACTGTCTGCGTTTCCGATTACTGGAACGCCATATTGCTTGCCGCTATCGTCTTGCAACAAATCTGTGCGCTTCCAGTTGTCGGAGGTGCGATCCCATAGGGTCAGTTCCGGATGGTCCTCGATTACCTCAGAATAGTAACCTTGTGGGCCCAACACGTCCTCAGTGCCACCATCAAAGATGAAAATGTCGTGCGTTTCACCTAAGTCGTTAGAGATTACATCTCGCATGAAGACGCCGATATCGGCGTTGGTGCCAGTGAATTCCATCTTAAGGCCGATGGACTTCTCCATGATGCTCCAGTCTTTGAGCTGAGAAGTCGTAACGCCGTAGCCTTTTACTGTTGTAGAGGCGGCGAGAGCCGAAGTGGCTCCGGCGATGGTGCCGCTAGCTGCCAAAGCTACAACACCCGTTGCAGCTGCGCCTTTTAGTAACTCACGACGTGATACTTCGTTAACTTGTTTCGATTTAGTCATCAACCGTCTCCCTTTTGATTAATGTTCTCGAACCAGCAACACCTCTCCTCCCAGAGCATACATCACTGCCTAACCACTTATAAGCTTCAGGTTCCTTGCATTATTACACAATCTCCTTCGCGCCACCATAAATTCGTGACTTGCGAGACATCAAAGTCGCTGTCCCAAATTCGCGCCTTTATAGCACCAATATCGGTTTCGACGGTCTGATCAAGATACTTACCTTTGTAAATCGTTGTGCCAGCGCGGCATGAGATTCTATTAGCATTAGAACTAGCTTGGTCGTCTTCGCACGAAAGATGAACTCGTTCCGCACGAATCCCAAGAGTTATTGTTTCACCCTTAGCAAGGGTGCCGTTACCGCACCAACGACCGCGCAAAGTGTGTGGACCAAGTTTGGCAGTTGCCATTCCATCGTTCACTGTTTCCAGAGTCCCGCGAAAGAGATTTTCAAAACCCATAAAGTCCGCAACAAAATGGGAATTAGGGCGGTCAAAAATCTCCCTGGGTGGACCTTCCTGGATAATTTTGCCCTCTCGCATGAGAATGACACGGTCACTCATGGTAAGAGCCTCTTCCTGACTATGCGTAATATAGATGAACGTCATGCCCAACTTTTTATGCAATTCAAGGAGTTCTACCTGCATCTCTAAACGAAGTTTTTCATCTAGAGCGCCAAGCGGTTCATCCAACAGCAGAATGGCCGGCTCAGTTACTAACGCGCGGGCGAGAGAAACGCGCTGACGTTCTCCACCGCTTAATTGATGCACGCGGCGCTTATACTTGCCTGAGAGTTGGACCAATTCGAGCGCACTATCTGCACGCTCCCGACGAACTGCTGGGGCAACGCCGCGTACGCTAAGTCCGTACTCAACATTTTCACCGACTGACATGTGCGGAAACAACGCATAGTGCTGAAAAACAGTGGTGCAATTTCTGTCCGACGCGGGAACGTTTGCGACATCCTCGCCAGCAATACGAATTGCACCGATGTGTGTGGGGTTTTCCAATCCAGAAATAATACGCAAAAGAGTGGTTTTGCCTGATCCGCTCTCCCCCAATATTGTCAGGAATTCACCTTTTTGAGCGGTTATAGATACATCATCTACCGCGACAACTTCACCAAAACGGTGGAGCGCCTCGCTTATCTCCAGCATAGGCTGGGCAATAGTTTCTGAGTCGGCTGACACGATCGATTTTTGCTCCCTGCTGGCCAAATTTGGCGAATTAACTGACCTTAAGCAAACTTACAATCTCTCCCAGCTAGCTTGTCACATCCCCGCCACGATTCCAACCCAACAGCTTGAATCTAAGTAATTCGAGTGAATGAAAATAATTCAAATTATATGCGACACAGATTCTGCTCACATCATGCTATGCGCAATGGCGTACCGCAGAAATACCCCCATATTGGGGTGTTGTTAATGCACTTAGAGATAGAACGGGGTCAACACACCCTATCGGGCATTAGGCGTTAATCAAAATGAGTTACGGCAGACTTATAAGACAGGACTGTGAAATGCGAATACCAAATGGTACGGTTACACTCGTATTAACGATGCGTTAATACATTTTTTCTATTAGTTTCCGGCGGCTAAGGTTCTATACCTTCTCTCTCTTGTTATTGCGACCCGATGGAGCAATTATTGGAAACAGTGAATTATGACCGCACCGAGGAGACCTACAAACTTAAACTACCCAAGAATTTCTATATTGAACGTCAACTTGTTTTGGCCTCCTCAACTTCCTATCATAACCATAGTACAACATGATAAATTTGAATAAGGGTGCAACCCGGAGCTGCAAGTACATAAGAAATTTAGTTATGCAAAGTAGAACCAATGCAGGCTGACTATGTCTTCTGAAAATAATAACTTTGATCCTACATTACGCTCTGTTTTGTCGAGCCGGTTTAGTGCAATTCTAAGGGAGATGAGCAATACAGTGCTTCGGGCAAGTAAGTCTGGGGTGATCAAAATTGCTCGCGACATGTCTTGCGCGATTCTAACCTACGATCACCGATTAGTGTGCATTGAGGAGTGTATACCAATTCATGCTGCGGCAATTGATTTGACCACGAAGCCACTTACAGAATTTTTTGATGATATTGAAGAGGGTGACGCATTTCTTAATAACTGTCCTTACACAGGCGTTACACATCATGGAGACCTAACACTTTGTGTGCCCGTATTCTGTGACGGCGAACCTCTATTTTGGACCGTTTCTCGCGCGCACCATGCTGATGTCGGGGCACCTGTGCCCTCGACCTACTTGCCCTACGCTAAAACAATATACGAAGAAGGCCTGCATTTTCCGGGTGGTAGGGTTGAGCGGGGGTTTAAGGAAAATTCAGACATCATTCGCATGGCTAAGATGAAGATACGAGTGCCAGACCTTTGGTATGGTGACTACCTTGCCCAGGTTGGCTCTTGTCGCACTGCAG
>CAZUXZ010000086.1:0-44872 GCA_964624055.1 uncultured Rhizobiaceae bacterium
CGGCTCTTCTGGCGGGTGATGCAGTGGCGCTTGACGATACAGATGGTCTCGGCGACTGGTTGCGAGACGCACCGGTGCGCTTCGAGACGGAGGCGCCGCGCCGCATTGTCATATCGGATTGCGCCGAGGCGCGGGGAGACGTCACCCTTCGTCCACAGATACTGGCCGTCGGCATCGGTTGCGAGCGCGGAGTGGCGATGACGGAGGTCTCGGCGCTCCTCGATCAGACGTTGGATGTTGCCGGCCTCAGCCCGCTCTCCGTGGCATGCCTCGCTTCTATCGACGTCAAAATGGACGCGCCCGCCTTGCGCGCCGTGGCGCGAAAGTACGGCCTGCCACTTCGTTTCTTTGATGCTGCCCGCCTCGAGAAGGAAACACCGCGCCTTGTCAATTCGTCGGAAGCTGTCTTTCGCGCCGTCGGCTGTCATGGAGTCGCCGAAGCTGCCGCCCTGGCCTGTAGCGGCGTTGATGGCGAGCTGATTGTTGCCAAGTGTAAATCTCACCGCGCGACTTGCGCTGTTGCGCGGGCACGCCAGGCGATACACCCGGAAGATATTGGGCGCGGCTTCGGGCGGTTGACCATCGTCGGTCTCGGTCCGGGCGCTGCCGAATGGCGCACGCCGGCCGTAAGCGTAGCGCTCGCGCGTGCGCGCGATGTGGTCGGCTATGGAGGTTATTTCGATCTCGCCGGATCGCTTTCGCCGGATGCCGTGCAGCACGCATTCGCCTTGGGCGAGGAAGAGCTGCGCGTGCGTACCGCGCTCAATCTTGCGGCTGAGGGGCGCGAGGTAGCGCTGATTTCCTCGGGCGATGCCGGCATCTACGGTATGGCATCGCTTGCCTTCGAGCTGGTGGATGAAGTGGCGTCGCCCGGTTGGCGCTGCATCGAGATCGTGGTCGAGCCCGGCATTTCTGCCTTGCAGGCGGCGGCGGCACGAGCCGGCGCGCCGCTTGGTCATGATTTTTGCGCTATCTCTCTGTCCGACCTAATGACCCCCTGGGCGATCATCGAGGAGCGGCTGCACGCGGCGGCGTCGGCAGATTTTGTCACCGCCCTCTACAACCCGGCGTCCAAGCACCGTCGGGAAGGATTGGTCCGGGCGGTGAAAATCTTCGCTGCTGAGCGCCCCACCGATTGTCCGGTGGTCGTCGCGCGCAATCTCGGCCGGGCGGAGGAGCATGTGAAAATCGTGAATCTCGGAAAATTCGATCCTAATTCGGTCGATATGCTTACTCTGGTGGTGATCAGCGGGCGGGAAAGCCGCGTCATGCAGACCAGTGACGGCAGGCGTGCTTACACGCCACGCGGCTATGGTGCGGGTGCCGAACTCAAACCTAAGCGTAACCTCTCATGACTGTGCATTTTATTGGCGCCGGCCCCGGCGCACCTGATCTGATGACCGTTCGCGGCTTGGGGCAGTTGCGCGCGGCGTTGCTCGTTCTCTATGCTGGCTCGCTCATCCCCAAGGCAGTCATTGCCGAGGCGCAGGAGTCGGCCATGGTAATCGACACCGCGCCGCTTACCCTCGACGAAATCATCGCCCATATGGAAGTCGCTAATGCCGCTGGAGAAGACGTCGCGCGACTCCATTCTGGCGATCCTTCGCTCTATGGTGCCATCGCCGAGCAAATTCGCCGTCTCAGCGCCCTCGGTATTTCCTATGACGTTACCCCCGGCGTGCCGGCCTATGCGGCTGCAGCTGCGGCGCTGGGTTGCGAACTGACCCTGCCGGGAATCGTCCAGAGCGTTATCTTGACGCGCACCGCGGTGCGCGCGTCTGCCATGCCCAAGGGCGAGGATTTGGCGGTGTTGGGAGCGACCGGTGCCACGCTAGCCATTCACCTGTCGATCAACAATCTTGCCAAGGTGGTACGCATCCTGACGCCTCATTATGGCGCCGACTGCTCAGCCGCCATTGCCTACCGCGTGAGTTGGCCCGACGAAAAGCTGATCCGCGGCACCCTCGGAGATATCCGCAACAAGGTGAAGCCGCTGGGTCTCACCCGTACCGCGCTCATCCTTGTCGGCCGCGCACTCGGCGCGGAGGCCTTTGAGGACAGCAAACTCTACGACCCAGCTCATCACCATGTGTTGCGTCCCGCATCCGACAGCGGTTCGAATTAGCTTTGCAGCTCTTTCATCAGCCAATCCAACGCCGCGTCGATGCTGCCGACGGTCTCGCCCCGTGGCGGGTCGGGGCGGCGCACCATGACAACCGGGAGACCGAGGGTCTGGGCGGCGTCGATCTTGCCCCGAGTGGCCTCGCCGCCGCTTGCCCGCGTGACGACGAGGTTGATGCGGTGTTGCTCGAGCAGGCGGCGTTCGCTCGTCGCGTCGAACGGTCCACGCCCGCTGATGAACTCGGCGCGTGCTAGAGGAATGGGTATCTCCGGCGGTGCTATCAGGCGCACCAGATACCAAGTGTCGCACAAACTGGAAAAGAATTGGAGTGAACGGGCGCCGACGCTGAGGAAGACCCGACTGCCCAGTTTGGGCACCAGCGCTGCAGCCGCTGCCATATCCGCAGCCTCATGCCAGTGGTCGCCCGCTTCAGCCTGCCAGGGTGGGCGCAGGAGGGCGCAGCGCGGTGTCCCCGTGGCGGCGGCGGCAAGTGCCGCGTGACGCGAGATTTGTGTGGAAAAGGGATGAGTGGAGTCGATGAGAAAATCGATATTCTTGTCGCGCAGGTAACGCGCAAGGCCCTTATCACCGCCAAACCCGCCGATGCGCACCTCGCCACCTGCCGTGGCCGGATTGCGAGTCGCCCCAGCAAGGGAGTAGATCACCCATAACTCACGACTCCATTTTTTCTCGATCTCGCGGGCGAGACACAGCGCGTCGCCGGTGCCGCCGAGGATGAGGAGGGTGCGCCTACGATCTGTCATCGGGTCCCGCCCGGCCAAGCAGACCACCGTCGCGGTCGAAGATCACTACATCGGCGGAAATCTCTTTGTTTGCCATCGTCTCCCGAACTACATCGAGTGCCTGCGCCGCAATATTGTCAGCGAGTGGTAGATCGCCGACGAACGGAAGGAGCGCGCCGGCCGAGTGCGCAGCCTTGGCCCGGTCGAGTATCTCCGCTGGCGCGCCGAGCTCGGCGAGTTGGTGGCTGAGTGCAGCAATATCCACTTCGCTCCGATCCGAATGCAGATCCATATGGCCCTGGGCGAGCTTGGAGATTTTGGCGAAACCGCCGGCGATGGTGAGGCGCGCGACGGGATGCTTGCGGAGATATTTGAGCAGCCCACCGGCGAAATCACCCATCTCGAGAAGCGCCTGTTCCTCAAGCCCATACAGAGCACTTACCGCTCCTTCCGAGGTTTTCCCTGTCGAACCGGCTACATGACCGAGCCCTGCCGCTCGTGCCACATCTACCCCCTGGTGAATGGAGGCGATCCAGGCGGCGCAGGAGTAGGGCGTAACGATACCCGTGGTGCCGAGGATGGAGAGGCCGCCTTTGATACCGATTCGGCCATTCATTGTGCGTTCTGCGAGTTTTTCACCATTCACCACCGAAATTGTGATTTCCACATCTCCTGGTGCGTCATACTGGGTGGCAAGCTCCCTGATCGCGTCTTCCATCATGCGTCGCGGCACGGGATTGATCGCCGGTTCGCCGACGGCAACCGGTAGGCCTGGCAGAGTCACCGTGCCGACGCCTTCGCCGGCGCGGAAGCGGACGCCCGCACCTGCCTCGATTGCCCACACGGTGGCGCGAATCAGCGCGCCATGGGTGACGTCAGGATCGTCGCCGGCGTCCTTGACGATGGCGGCCATGGCGCGGGTACCGTCGAGCGGCGATTCGTGCAAGGGAAAGGACGGTGTCTCGCCGCGCGGCAGGGTGATGGTGATCGGATCCTCGAAACGTCTGGTTAGAATTGCGCCATAGGCCGCCTTCGCCGACGCCGTGGCGCAGGCGCCGGTGGTCCAGCCCTTGCGTAGGTCGCGTGGCTTTTTGCGTTCGAAGAAATCGGTTTCGGACATTGTGGTAGTTTAACTCGCCGTTCCCCAATGGCGGGTGTAAAATTGCGCCATGTTAGATGGCGGCTACAACATTCCCACTCTCCCTGACTTCGAGCCCGGCAGCGTCTGGCTCGTTGGTGCTGGGCCGGGCGATCCCGGTCTCTTGTCGCTGCTCGGCTGTTACGCCATCGGTGCGGCGGACGATGTCGTTTATGATGCCTTGGTCAGCGAGGACATCCTAGCGTTGGCCGGTGCCAATACCAAGCTGCACTATGCCGGAAAGCGCGGTGGCCGGCCCTCGGCCAAGCAGGCCGATATCAGCGAAAAGCTGATTTCCTTGGCCCGCACCGGGCGCAAGGTGCTGCGCCTCAAGGGGGGCGATCCTTTCATCTTCGGGCGTGGTGGTGAGGAGGCGCTGGCGCTTGCTGCGGCGGGCGTGCCGTTCCGCCTGGTGCCCGGCATTACCGCGGCGGTGGCGGGTCTCGCCTATGCTGGTATTCCGATCACCGACCGGCGGGTCAATTCGGCGGTGACCCTGATCACAGGCCATGAGGCTGGTGGCGGGCCACCCGAAGGGCTCGATTGGCCGGCGCTCTCATCCGGCGCGCCGGTGCTAATTCTGTATATGGCGCTTAGACACCTCTCCTGGATCGCCGAGCGGTTGATGGCTGCCGGGCGTGCCGGAGACACGGCAGTTACCCTTATCGCCAATGCGACGCTCGCCGATCAGAAAATCGTTGAAACTACACTGGCGCGTGCCGCCGAGGATTCCGCGGCGGCCCATCTCGAAGCGCCAGCGATAATAGCTGTCGGTGATGTGGTAAGTTTGCGCACGGCGCTCGATCCCGCTGCCACGCCCCAAGCGCGCGCCCGAGCGGCGCTGGAATTTCTGGCAGCGCGCGAGGCGGAAGAGGCGACCCGGTAACAGGCACACTGCTTGATGCGCGCTTTCCGGGCGCTTATCTTCGCTACTGATATGGTTTTCTCACGTTGGCAAAAATCGCGCCATGATGACGGTCTCGACCAATCCCGGGACCCGCGCAGCCTGCGCCGCAATCCGCTCGTCTGGGTTGCGGTCATTGGTGCCATCGTGCTCTATACCCAGACCGACGGTAACTCGCTGTTTGGCAATCTGAGCGACGCGCAGCCGGAAGCTATTCATCTCAGCGATGTCGGCGGCCCCTTCACCTTAACCGATCATACTGGGCAGAGGGTGAGCGATCAGGATTTCCGAGGCAGTTTCATGCTGGTCTATTTTGGCTATAGCTATTGCCCTGATGTGTGCCCGACCGATCTGCTGGTTATGAGCCATGCTGTGAACATGTTGGGTGATGCCGGTGAAAAGGTACAGCCGATCTTCATTACTGTTGATCCGGCACGTGATACGGTTGCATCGCTCGCCGATTATGTGCCGAACTTTCACCCACGCCTGAAGGGGCTGACCGGGAGCGAAGCGGAAATCAACGCTGCGACCCGGGCCTATAAGGTCTATTTCAAGCTCGGTGAGGAAAAGGAAGCGCCGGACGATTACCCCACCGAACACACGGAAATCATCTATCTCATGGGCCCGGATGGCGAATTCCTCGACCATTTCCAACACGGCCGCCAGCCCGCCGAAATCGCCCAGCTGATCGGGCAATATTTGTGAGCGACGCGCCTGGACTTATCATTGCAGCGCCCAAATCTGGCGCCGGAAAAACCATTATCACGCTTGGCCTGCTGCGCCATTTGAGGCGCTCGGGCGTTTCCGTGGCACCATTCAAGGCGGGGCCGGACTATATCGATACCGCGTATCATGCCGCAGCGGCAGGCCGCGCTTGCGCCAATTTGGACATCTGGGCGATGCGTGGCCAAAATATTGATTTCTCCGCCGCCGCCCTTGCGCGGGAGGCGGAATTTGTTCTTGGCGAAGGAGTGATGGGCCTCTTTGACGGCGCGGCTGGCGGCGGCGGGGCCACCGCCGATCTCGCGGCTTGGCTGGGTCTTCCGGTGGTGCTCGTCGTTGATGTGCGCGGCCAAGGTGCGTCGGTTGCAGCGCTGGCGGAAGGCTTTGCAAATCACCGCGACGACGTTACGGTGGCGGCAGTGGTCTTTAATCATGTCGCCAGCGCTAGCCATGAAGAGATCTTGCGTAGCGCCATGGCGCCGACGGGCATCCCGGTGTTGGGGGCTCTGCCGCGTTACCAGGAACTTGCCCTACCGGAGCGCCATCTCGGCCTGGTACAGGCAGGCGAGGCGGAGAATCTGGTGGGTTTTCTCGATGCTGCCGCCGATGCTGCATCCGGCCATATCGACGATGTAGCGCTTTGCGCTTTGGGAAAGCCGCTCCAAGTCTCGGCGGAGGTGCCGGTAGTTTGCCCACTCGATCCACTCGGCAACCATATTGCCATCGCCCGCGACGAGGCTTTTGCCTTCAGTTATGAAGGGGTGCTCGCCGGTTGGCGCGATGCTGGTGCGACGCTCAGCTTTTTTACACCGCTCGACGATGAGGCGCCAGCGGAGGAGGCGGACGCGATCTATCTGCCCGGCGGTTATCCCGAACTTCATGCCGGCCGCCTTGCTGCCAACGGCAGGTTTCTCGCCGGCCTCCGCCGCGCGGCGAAAGGTGGTGCCTGGCTCTATGGCGAATGCGGCGGCTATATGGTTTTAGGCGAGGGGTTAACGGACGCGGCGGGCACGCGCCATACGATGGCAGGATTGTTGCCGCTCGAGACGAGCTTCGCATCACCCAGCCTCCATCTTGGGTACCGCGAAGTGGAAATTCTGCGTGACGCGCCCTTTGCCACCAGTGGTGCGTGTTTTCGCGGCCATGAGTTTCACTATGCGAAGGTGATGCGGGAAGAGGGCGCGCGGCCGCTCTTCCGCTGTTCGGATTCCGGCGGCAAAATGTTGGGCGAGTTCGGCCTCACTGCCGGCAAAGTGATGGGCTCCTTCATCCACCTGATTGATCGCCGTTAGCGTAGCGCGCGGTTCATGAAGTCGCGCCAGATTGCGGTGGGAGCGCCGCTGCCGACGATGCTGCGCATCGCCTTACCGTCGTCATTGCCGAGCCAGACGCCCGCCACAACATTTCCGGCGAAGCCGATAAACCAAGCATCGCGAAAATTCTGACTGGTTCCGGTCTTACCACGAGCCGGGCCGATCTCTGCCGGTAGCGCTGCGTTGCGCCCGGTCCCTACGTTAACCACCGCAGCGAGGAGGTCGCGCATCGCGTTGGCGGCTTTGGCGGAGACCACTCGCCCTCCGCCCGAGCCCTTGCGCTTGTATAAAATGTCGCCGCCTCGATTACGTACTTCTTTGATACCGTGCGGTAAGGCGAGGGAGCCGTCGCCGGCGAGCGGCGCATAGGCGGCGGTCAGTTGGAGTAGCGAGACCTCGCCGCTGCCAAGGCTGAGGCTCGCATCTGGCGGTAAATTGTTATCGATGCCGAGGTGCCGAGCAAGTTTTGCCACTTCGCCTATACCGGCATGTTGGCCGACGCGCACAGCAACGCTGTTGATCGACTCGGCAAAGGCTTTGCGTAGATTTACCGGTCCTTGGTATTCGCCGCTATAGTTGCGCGGCGCCCAGCCGGCAATCTCGATTGGCGCGTCGTCAAAGATATCGTCCGGGGTGAGCCCAGCTTCCATGCCGGCGAGGTAGACGATAGTCTTAAACGCTGAGCCCGGCTGGCGTAGAGCCTGGCTCACCCGGTTGAATTGGCTTTTGTCATAATCTCTTCCTCCGACCATAGCGAGCACCGCGCCATCCTGCGCTAGCGCTACCAACGCGCCCTCCCCGGCACCGCGTTTCGACGCGTCCTGAAGGCCGCGTGCGAGCGCAGCTTCTGCTATCTTCTGAAGCACGGGGTCGAGAGTGGTGTACACCGTCAGTGCTGCCGCGTTGCGTCCCGCATGAATAGGCAGTTGTGCACGCACCCAATCGCTGAAATGGCGCGCGGTGCCCGCGAGTTTTTCCTGCTTGATGAGTTTAGCTGGCTGTTTTTTTGCTTGTGCGGCGTCCGCTTCAGAAATGAATTCCACCGCTGCCATGCTATCGAGTACCAGTGAGGCACGGCGATGGGCGACCTTGAGATTGCGCGCGGGCGATAGGCGGGACGGCGCCTTGAGAAGGCCAGCCAAGAGCGCTGCTTGGCTGAGTGAAACCTCGCTTGCCGATATGCCGTAATACCGCCTTGCTGCCGCATCGACGCCATAAGTTCCAGCTCCTAGATAGACCCGATTGAGATAGAGCGTGAGGATCTCATCCTTGGAGAACTCGTTTTCGAGATGAAAGGCGAGGAATAATTCCTGAACCTTGCGCTTAAGCGATTTCGCTGGGGTGAGAAATGCGATCTTGGCTAATTGCTGGGTAATGGTGCTGCCACCCTCGCGCAACCGGCCCGACGAAATATTGCGCCAAATTGCACGCAGAACTCCCATGATATCCATACCGCTATGTTCGAAGAAGCGTCGGTCCTCGATGGCGACCACGGCTTGTGGCAGTACGGGCGACATATTGCGCAAATGCACGAACTCGCCCCAATCTGCGCCGAACTTCGCTAATCGCGAGCCGTCGGCGGCAAGAATCGTCACGGCAGGCGCACTCTTCGGCCCAGCGAGGCTGTCGGTCGAAGGCAGATCGTGGGCGGCATAGGCGATGAAACCGGCAATCACCAAAGACAGCCAAATCAGCGCAATTAGCGCCAGGCGGATTTTGCGCCAAGGTGATTTATGGCGCGCTTTTTGCGGATTAGAACCCCTTGAAGAAGCAATTGATTTCTTCTTCCCAGCGCTTGCTGTTTTCGTGCCGGTCCTTTTCACTTTGCCGACTCGTGACGCGCCCTTGGATTTGGCCATACTGGCCCTCGAGGTCTTAGACGTCTAGATTGATGACCTTGAGCGCGTTATTCTGGATGAAATCGCGCCTCGGTTCCACCACCTCGCCCATAAGGGTCGAAAATATTTCGTCGGCTTCTAACGCGTCCTTAATCTCCACCCGGCGCAGGGTGCGGGCATCAGGGTCGAGCGTGGTTTCCCATAGTTGGTCAGGATTCATCTCACCGAGCCCTTTGTAACGCTGGATCGACAGGCCTCTGCGCCCGGCCACGTAGATCGCTTCCAGTAGCATAGTCGGCGAGGTTATCTCCTGCTCCGAATCCTTGCGTCTGAGGGTTGCTGGATGGCTGTAAATCTCCTGTAGCGATGCGGCGAAGCCGTCGAGCTTGCGCGCCTCTGGTGTAGTAATCAACACTGAATCGACGATGTGGGTTTCGGTCACGCTCCGGAGTGTGCGGCTAAATTTGAACGCAGGGCCTTCCGGCGTATCCACTGCCTCTCCTCTCCAGCCGCGTTCGATTTCGGTAGTAAGTTTGTCAAGCCGTCCGGCAATATAAGTCGCTGCAGCGGCGGCCTGATCTGCATTGTCGAGAATGTCGGGGTTGAGTGCTCCGGCGATGGCTGCCTGTTCGACGATGCGTTGGTCGATACGGCGCGTAAGGGCTTTGACGAGCACGTCGATCTCTCTTGCCTCTTTGAGGATCTTAGCAAGGTCTGCCCCGGTGCACGCCTCGCCGTTCTGCAATTCCAGTAACGCGTCTTCCAGGCCTGCCTCCATTAAATGATTTTCCAATTCGCGATCATCCTTGAGATAGCGCTCGCTCGCCCCTCGCTTGACCCGGTACAGCGGTGGCTGGGCAATGAAAAGATGACCAGAATTGTCTTCCTGGGTGGGATCGTGAATGAGTTCCGGCATATTGCGGAAGAAGAATGTGAGCAGCAGGGTGCGAATGTGCGAGCCGTCAACATCCGCATCAGTCATGATAATGATCTTGTCGTAGCGGAGCTTAGTTATGTCGAATTCGTCGACTCCGATGCCGGTGCCGAGCGCGGTGATGATGGTCCCGATCTCGGCCGAGTTCAGCATCTTGGCGAGACGTGCGCGCTCGACATTGAGAATCTTGCCGCGCAAGGGGAGGACTGCCTGGTTTCGCCGGTCGCGCCCCTGTTTGGCTGAGCCCCCGGCGGAATCACCCTCGACCAGGAACAATTCGCATTTCTTTGGATCGCGCTCCTGGCAGTCGGCAAGCTTGCCCGGTAGGCTGGAAACGCTGAGCACGCCCTTGCGTCGGGTCAATTCGCGCGCTTTACGCGCTGCTTCCCGAGCTGCAGCAGCCTCGACCACCTTGCCAATGATCGCCTTGGCCTCGTTGGGATGCTCCTCAAACCATTGGCCGAGGCGATCACCTACGACGCTCTCGACCACAGGTCGCACTTCGGAGCTGACCAGCTTTTCCTTGGTCTGCGAAGAGAACTTTGGATCCGGTACCTTGACCGAAAGCACACAAGTAAGGCCCTCGCGGGCATCATCGCCAGAGATCGAAATCTTGTCGCGCTTGGTTAGGCCGCTGCTCGCCGCGTAATTATTGATGCAGCGAGTTAATGCGCCGCGTAAGCCAGCAAGATGGGTGCCGCCGTCAGACTGACGGATATTGTTGGTGAAGCAAAGCACCGATTCGTGATAGCTGTCGTTCCACTGCATCGCGACCTGAACGACGATATCGTCCTTGTTGTCTTTGAAGGTAATGGCGTCGTCTATGAGTGATTGCTTGGCGCGGTCGAGATATTCGACGTAGGCGAGAATGCCACCGACATAGCGCAGCTCTGAGGTCTCAGGCTTCGCAGCACGCTCGTCCATCAGGGTGATCTTGAGGTCGGCGTTGAGAAAGGCGAGCTCACGTAGACGGTGCTCGAGAATATCAAAATTGAAATCGATATTGGTGAACACGGAGCTCGATGGCAAGAAGCGGACTTCCGTACCGCTGTGATCGGAATTGCCAGTCATTTCGAGCGGCGCTTCTGGCTCGCCTTCGCGGAAACGCATGAAATGCTCTGAACCGTCGCGCCAAACACGTAGTTCGAGCCAATCAGAGAGCGCGTTGACGACCGAAACGCCGACACCGTGTAGGCCGCCAGAAACCTTGTAGGTGTTCTGGTCAAACTTACCGCCGGCATGGAGCTTGGTCATAATGACCTCGGCGGCAGAAACGCCTTCTTCTTCATGGATGCCGGTCGGCACGCCGCGGCCATTGTCACGCACCGTGGCAGACCCATCAGCGTTGAGAACGACATCGACCGAATCGCAATAGCCAGCAAGTGCTTCGTCGACCGCATTGTCCACCGCCTCATAGATCATGCGGTGAAGACCTGAGCTGTCATCCGTATCGCCGATATACATACCTGGACGTTTGCGCACTGCATCGAGGCCACGCAGCACCTTGATAGAATCGGCGCCGTAGCGACCTTCCGTCTCGCTGTTTGCGATGTCCTCGCTGGCAGTGGCCAAGGGGTCGGAGCTGGGGTCAGCCATGGCTTGCCTCATGAAATATTCGACCCTTGGTAACAGTATAGAACTGCGCGCGGCTAGCGAGCGGTGCGAAGAGGGATTCGTCTGTGCCAGTCATCCAGGCCTGGGCACCAAGCTCGCCGATGGCTTCGAACAGGGCGGTGCGGCGCGCAGCGTCGAGATGAGCGGCAATTTCATCAAGTAGCAGAACCGGTACCCGGCCCCACAGGCGAGCGAGCATCCGGCCGTGAGCTAGAATAAGAGAGATGAGAATAGCCTTTTGTTCGCCCGTTGAGGCCTGCTCGGCTTGTGGGCCATTTGTGCTCAGCTTGGCGAAGAGATCGCTGCGATGCACTCCGTCGCAAGTGCCGCTTTTGCCGTCTCGTACGCGCGCTTGGCCGAGCGCGCGCAGGTATCGGTCCTCAACCTCAAGCGCCGGATGGGTTTCCAGCAAATCCTCGATCTTGCCGCGGGCAGCGATTTCCGGTTGTGGAAAGGTCCCTGTTTCTTCGTCGAGCGCACGTTTTAGACGCTCTACCAGATCTAGGCGGGCGGCAGCAATGGCTACAGCGCGCTCTGCCATATTGCGCTCCAATGCACCGAGCCAGGTGTCGTCTAGGAGCTGGTCGCGCAACAGCCGGGTGCGCTCGCGGCGCGCCTTGTCATAGGCCTGTAGGCGTCCGGCATGGGCTGGATCGAAGGCGAAGACCAGTCGGTCGAGAAAACGCCGCCGGCTAGCCGGCGAGTCAACGAAAAGTCTGTCCATCGCCGGCGTGAGCCAGACCATTGATACATGGTTTGACAGCGCCACTTGGCTCCGCGCGGGCTCGCCGTCAATGCGCACCGCGCGCCGTTCGCCATTGGTCCCGGCCCATCCAACGCCAACCGAAAGCGGTCCGTGTGGCGTGGCAAAATCTGCTGCGACGGACCATTGAGGCGCCGCGCTACCGGTCTCCGCTGTGCGCGTATCTTCGCGACGTGAAATATCCGCGAGGCGGGCGCTGCGTAGGCCGCGTCCTGGGCTCAGGAGCGATAGTGCCTCCAACAGGTTGGTCTTGCCGGCACCATTCGCTCCGGTGAGCACTACAAGTCCGGGCTCGGGTTCAATGCGGAGCGTGGCGTAGCAGCGAAAGTCGCTCAAGGTTACGCGGCTTACCGCGAGGCGCGGCGCGTTGGGCGAACCATTCGAGGTTTGCGCAGGGTAAGACAGTGCGGTGCTCACCTAAACCCGCATGGGCATGATGACATAGACGGCATTTTCGTCTTCCGAATCGCGTACCAGCGTGGGTGATGACGAATCCGCCAGGCGAAACTCGATGGTTTCACCACCTATTTGTTTAGCTATGTCGAGCAAATAGCGCGAATTGAAACCAATCTCGGTGCTGTCAAGATTATGCTGGGCTTCGATCTCTTCCAAAGCGGCGCCAGCATCCGGGCTATTCGCCGAGAGGGTTATTTGAGTGTCTTCCAACGTCATCTTGATGGCACGCGATTTCTCGGTGGATATCGTCGATACTCGGTCGACCGCCTGGGTCAGGGCGTGGTTATCCACTGTTAGTATTTTGTCGTTGCCGGAAGGGATGACGCGTTCATAATCGGGGAAAGAGCCGTCGATCAGTTTGGAGGTGAGAATGGCGCCATCCAGGGCGAAGCGGATTTTGCTATCCGACAGCGCAACCATTATTTCGCCGTCGCTCTCCTCAATCAATTTGCGCAACTCGGCCACGGTTTTACGCGGCACGATAACGCCGGGAATATTTTCTGCACCCGCTGGCAGGTCGGTATCGACACGCGCCAGGCGATGGCCGTCCGTTGCCACTGCGCGCAAACTTTTCGCGCCGCCCTCGTCCGCAGTGTGGACATAGATGCCGTTCAAATAATAACGGGTTTCCTCGGTGGAGACGGCAAAACTGGTCTTATCAATTAGACGCCGGAGATCGGCGGTGGAAATTGCGAAGCGGTGTGCCAAATCACCCTCGGCCATGACCGGGAAATCCTCCACTGGCAAGCAGGCCAGGGTAAAGCGCGAGCGGCCTGAGCGAACCTCCAATTTGCCGCTGTCTTCGATTAACGCAATCTCTATTTGCGAGCCTTCGGCCAGTTTGCGCACGATGTCGTAAAGCATATGGGCGGAGGTCGTGGTGGCGCCGGATTGTGCGACGCTCGCTGGCGCGGCTTCGATCACCGCTAGGTCCATGTCTGTGGCGGTGAGGTGCATTTTCTCGTCATTGCCAGCGTCGAGTCGCACGTTGGACAGAATAGGGATGGTATTGCGTTTCTCCACCACGCTCTGAACATGCCCGAGGGATTTCAGCAACGCACTCCGTTCAATGGTCAATTTCATGACGAATTAGCTATTTTATTGTTTCTACCGGGCGCGCCGAAAGGCGAAAAACACGCCGCCGGGACAGTCGCTCCGAACTCGCGAATCGAGCACCCTCCATAATGCCGAAATATACCAGATAAAGGTCAGATTCGGCATAAAAAACCGCACCAATTGGGTGCGGGTTCCTGGCTAAAATAGGACCCTTGACAGGACTCGTGGAGCTACCTTTCTAGGTTTCGCTTAAGTAGTTCTACATCTTCCGCGATGGCGGCGTCGCTCTGGCGTAATTCTTCGATTTTGCGCACCGCATGCATGACCGTGGTGTGATCTCGCCCGCCGAATTTTCGGCCGATCTCGGGCAGCGACCGGGAGGTTAATTGCTTACTAAGGAACATTGCCACTTGGCGCGGACGGGCAACTGCCCGGGCGCGCCGCTCGGATGACATTTCCGATAGCCTGATATTGTAATGTTCGGCCACCCGGCGCTGGATTTCTTCGATGGTGATGCGCCGCTCGCTGGCACGTAAAACGTCGCGCAAGACCTCTTGAGCCATTTCCAGATCGATTTCGCGGCCCACCAAGGTGGCGTGGGCAGTCACCCGGTTAAGTGCCATTTCGAGTTCACGGATATTGCTGGTGATGCGCCGGGCGAGAAATTCCAAAACTTCGTGCGGTACGTCAACAATGCCGATGGTTTCAACCTTAGCCAGCAGGATGCCGAGTCGGAGTTCGTAGGTGGTGGCATGAATATCTGCGACGAGCCCCCATCCCAGGCGCGAGCGTAGGCGCTCCTCCATAGCGTCGAGGTCCGAAGGCGACCGGTCGCCGGAAATCACTACCTGTCGGTTATGATCGATCAACACATTGAAAGTATGGAAGAATTCTTCCTGGGTACTATCCTTGCCGCAGATGAACTGGACATCGTCGATCATGAGTACGTCGGCTGAGCGGAATTGCTCCTTAAAGGCCATAGTGTCCTTGTAGCGAACCGCCCTTACAAAATGATACATGAATTTCTCAGCCGAGAGATAAAGAACACGGCGGCTCGGATCGCGCTCGCGGATATGGCGGGCGATGGCGTGCATGAGATGAGTCTTACCGAGTCCGACGCCACCATAAAGATAAAGCGGGTTGAACGGCACCTTATCTGCTTCAGCGACGCGCCGTGCCGCGGCATGGGCAAACTCATTCGGTTTGCCAACGACAAAATCCGTGAAGCTGAAACGCGGATTCAGCGGCGAGGAGAGACCGTCATTCTCTTCTTCAGCCGCGCGTAGGCGCATATTCGTGCCACGTGGCGATCCATCTTCTGCAGACGGGACTGGTGCCACGTCCTGAGCTTTTGCATCTTCGTCCGTTTGTGTTTTAGGCAGTACGCCAGGGACTGCGCCTACCTCGACCGTCACAGCACTTACATCCGGGTTCATTTCGCACCATAGTTCAGCGATCCGCGTGGCATAACGCGCGCTTACCCAATCGCGCAAAAAGCGCGAAGGCGCGATTACCAACGCCTCACCATTTTCGATACGCCGCAGCCTAAGAGGTTTTAGCCAACTACGAAATGCGGCGTCGCCCAATTCTTCCTGAAGGTGCGAGCGGATGGTGGACCACTGTTCCTGGTGGAGCGGGTGAGCCGATGTGCTGTAGTTCGACATCGCTTAGCCTTGAACCCACGGTAGTAAACGGTTTTTCCAGCCAGAAACATTGCCACGATGTTTGTCTTGATCGTGCGGTCCTTCAAAGCCTTCAACGATATTGTAACAACGCCCTAATCCCTTCGCGGTGCAATATTCGGCGGCTTCCGCTGATCGTGCGCCGCTTCGGCAGAGAAAGAGTACCGAGGCTGAGTGGGCCATGTCGGCAGCGGCTAAATCGCGCGCAAAGTCCGGATTCCTGGCCATATTTGGATAGCTCTGCCAACATACAAGCAGTGGCTTTTTGCCAATCGATTCGAGATTAGGCAGGCCGACGAAATTCCATTCTGCGTCGGTGCGCACATCGACCAGAACCGCATCACTCTCCTGTGAGAGAATCTCCCAAGCTTCAATCGGGGTTACATCACCCGCATAAGTTGAGTCCGGCGCAAGTCGTTCCTTTGCTCTCAAATCTATATTGTTTCGGTCGACCTCCACGTCATCTCCCTGCGCGAAAAAATTATTGGCAACAATGTTTGTGGCTGTGGAAATTCAGCCAAGCCTCACCCTTTTGCGACGCTTGTTTTCTTGCGCGTCGCGAAAAAAACATTTTCCAATTTTTGGCGACCCCCGGATTGTTCCGCCGAGTGATCCTAGAGTAATGGCGTGATGAAGGCCTTGCAACAGGTCCGAAATAGGAACGTTGAAAATATTTTTTGCATTTGCCGCCAGCCGATATAAGTCTCAGACTGAGCGGTGAAAGCTAAGCGGTTGGACTCTCAGGACAAGCCGCGACTCTTCTGGCAGCAGAGTAGGAATTCCGCTGTCGCAGGAAATTTGTCACACAAAGAAATTTTTTTTCCGCGTCGAAAAATATAGTCGAATTTAGGGGCGGGGACTCGTTAATCGAGTGCCTTAACGCGTTTGTTGAGACGCGAGATGCGCCGGGAAGCCGTGTTCTGGTGGAGCACACCCTTGGTGACGCCACGCATAACTTCCGGCTGGAATGCGCGCAAGGCTTCTTCTGCAGTGCTCTTGTCGCCGCGCTCAATAGCACGCTCCACATTCCTCACATAGGTGCGTATGCGGCTCATGCGTTTGCGGTTCGCCTCGGTATGCTTTTTAAGCTGCCTGATCCGCTTTTTCGCCTGCACGGTGTGCGCCATGGCGTTCCTATAATTCTCTATTTGGGGAAGCGCGGTTATATAGGCACACCAGCCCTCCGTCAACCGCGTCGGAAGCCTTGAATGTAGGACTATTTGTTTTCGAAAGAGGGTTCGCGCTTGTCGATGAAAGCGGTCATGCCCTCTTTCTGATCCTCGGTCGCAAATGTTGCATAAAAGTTCGCGCGCTCGTAACGCACGCCTTCCGCCAGAACCGTTTCGAACGCCGTGTTAATGGTGGATTTTGCCATTGCTACAACGGGTTGTGAGAGATGTGCGATGCGCTCTGCGACCTTCATGGTCTCTTCAATTAGTGCGTCAACCCGCACCACGCGGCTGACCAGATTGGCCCTTTCCGCCTCCTCGGCGCCGATCATTCGACCAGAAAGGATCATCTCCATGGCCTTGGATTTACCCACGGCACGGGTCAGACGCTGAGTTCCGCCAGCGCCGGGAATGACGCCAAGGGTAATTTCCGGCTGGCCGAATTTTGCATTCTCGGCAGCGATAATGAAATCGCACATCATGGCAAGCTCACAACCACCGCCAAGGGCATATCCCGCAACCGCTGCGATCACTGGTTTGCGGCATCGGGTTACGCGCTCCCATGGGCCAATAAAGTCACCGGAATAAGCATCGATGAAACTTTTACTCTGCATTTCCTTGATATCCGCCCCGGCGGCAAAGGCTTTTTCATTACCTGTGAGAACAATAACCGCGATGGAGTGATCGGCTTCGAGATCGTCCAGCGCCGTATTTAGCTCGGCGATCAATTCGGAGTTGAGCGCGTTCAGCGCCTTGGGCCGATTTAGGGTAATTTTTGCTACTCGTTCGCTACGGTCGAGGATTATGTTTTCGTAGGACATAGGCACTCCTCCATCTTCTGCACCCGGCATTGAGGGCGCTTCCAATCTTCATTGCTGCGATGAACCGGGTGAGAGAACAAACCGAACAACCAGGGATTGTTCTTCCGGTATAAATTCTATTCGTAACATCTCGCCTTCACGCAAAAATACAAGCCCTTCGACGATCTGCCATCCAAATTCGGGCATAACGGCAAGATAAAATTTGGTGGCGTCTTCCGGGCTGACTGTGCCATAGGCATAGGCCTCGATCAGGCGGCCGCCGGGCTTGTCGAAATAGAGCGTTGCGGTGAGATCCTCGCTCAGTTCCGACATCAGGGGAACTTCTTCCATGGCGGTGAGAAATCCGCCGGATTCGCCTTCTGCCGTTGCCGTGGACGTCGCAAGTACGAATAAGACACCAACGATCAGCGCTGACGTTTGGCACAATAGAAGGTCGAGCGCCCACTTTGTACAATGCGCTTGACGGTGAATTCGCAGTCGCAATTCGGACAAGGCTCCCCCTCGCGTCCATAAACTGAAAATTGATGCTGAAAATAACCTAATTCGCCGCTCGCTTGAACATAATCGCGTAGCGATGAGCCGCCGGCTTGAAGGGCTCGGTCGAGCACTTGGCGGATCGTTGCCGCTAACCTTTCGGCCCGCTCACCCTGCACCGTGTGGGACGAGCGCTTTGGGCTGAGACCAGCGTCGAACAATGCCTCGCAGACATATATATTTCCGAGTCCAGCGACGATCTGCTGATTCAATAGCGCCGCCTTGATCGGCGTGCGCTTGCCCTTAAGGCGAGTCGCCAGGTACGGACCATTGAATTCATTGCCGAGCGGGTCGGGGCCCATGCTCGCCAGTAGGCGATGTTTGTTGACCTCAACATCGCGGCACAGGGTCATCAGGCCGAAGCGGCGCGGGTCGTTATAGGTCACCACCGTGCCGTCTTCCATGCGGAACACAACATGATCATGTCGCCTATTTGGTTGCTGATTCGCGCCCTCTAGCGTAATCCGCCCCGACATTCCGAGGTGTATGATCAGCACGGCACTGTCATCGAGATAGGCGAGGATGTATTTGCCGCGCCGCTCGAGGCGCTCGAAGCGGCAGCCGGTCAAGCGCGCGGCGAAATTCTCGGGTATCGGGATCCGCAGGTTTTGCCGGTGCGCCTTGGCCTCGATAATACGTTTGCCGACAATGTGATCTTCTAGGCCTCGGCGTACCGTTTCCACTTCGGGTAATTCTGGCATGGTACATAACGTAGCGCCTCCGGGGACGCTAGGCTATCCTCTCTCCATGGTGGAGACTAACAAAGTAAGTGGCGACGGCGACCAGGTCGATTTCGGCTATCGCCGCGTCGAGGCGGGGGAAAAACCGAAGCTCGTGCGTGGCCTGTTTGACAGCGTCGCCAAACGCTATGACCTCATGAACGATCTCATGAGTGCTGGTACGCATCGCCTGTGGAAGCGCGAGATGATTGACTGGCTTGAGCCCAAGCCGGGTATGTGTCTGCTCGATATTGCCGGCGGCACCGGAGATATTGCCTTTCGCGTTAATGCGCGTTTCAAGGGCGCTGGCCGTGTAATCGTTTGCGATTTAAGCGAGAACATGGTGGCGCAAGGACGAATGCGCGGCTGGGATCAGGGCTTTGTCAGCGGTGTCGACTGGCTGGTTGGAGATGCTCAGTCGCTGCCGCTTGGCTCGAGCAGCGCCGATGCCTACACCAATGCCTTCGGAATTCGTAATTTTACCCAGATAGAGACGGCCTTGGCTGAGGCGGCGCGAGTGCTGAAACCGGGCGGGCGCTTTCTCTGCCTGGAATTCAGCCCCGAACAAATGCCCGGCCTCGCCCGGCTCTACGAAATCTATTCGTTCTCTGTGATCCCGGCGCTTGGCAGTATCGTCGTCGGAGACAGGGACTCGTATCGCTATCTGGTGGAAAGCATCCGCCGCTTCCCGCCACCGTCGCAGTTCGCCAATATGATCCGAGAGGCGGGATTTGGCGGGGTCACTTGGCGTTCCCTGAGCGGCGGTATTGCGGCGCTTCATTCTGGCTGGCGAATTTGAGAACGGCCAATTCGAACGATGTGGCGGACGCTTAAAAATATCGGACGCCTAGTGCGAGTCACCTGGACACTCGGGCGTTATGACGCACTCTTTCTACTTACCGACGCTAAGTTTGCGCCATCCATCACCTGGATCGCTGGTCTCGCACCCAAGCGGCGCGGATTAGGCTGGCGCGGTGCGCGCCTTGCTGCAGCGCTTCAGGTTCTGGGCCCAAGCTTCATCAAATTCGGCCAGGCGCTTTCCACTCGGCCCGATCTGATCGGCGAGGAGGTGGCGCAGGACTTGTCTGGATTACAGGACAGTCTGCCGCCTTTCAGCGGCCAAGCGGCAAAGCGTATCGTTGAACGTGAATTCAACAGACCCCTAAACGAACTATTTTCAGAATTCGATATCGAGCCCGTGGCCGCCGCCTCGATTGCCCAGGTCCATTTCGCACGCACTGTCGCGGGCGATCCGGTAGCGGTGAAGATCCTTCGTCCTGGCATCGAGCAGGCCTTTGCCCGCGATTTGGAATTGTTCTATTGGCTCGCCACGCTTTCCGAGCGCGCCCTGCCGGCTTGGCGGCGACTGAAGCCGGTCCAGGTGATCCGAACTTTCGCGGAGAGTGTCGCGATGGAGATGGATCTAAGAGTCGAGGCGGCGGCGGCCTCGGAAATACGCGAGAATTTCACTGGCGATGAGATGTATCGGGTGCCGGCGGTGGATTGGCAGCGCACCAGTCAGCGTGTCATGACTCTGGAGCGCATCGAGGGCGTCTCCATCGATGAGCGCGACAAGCTGATCGCGGCGGGCCACGATCCACGCGAAATTCTCAAGATCGCCGCTGGCGCCTTTTTCCGCCAAGTGTTCGAAGACGGCTTTTTTCACGCCGATCTTCATGCGGGTAATTTGCTCGTTGATGACCAGGGCCGGGTCAATGCGGTTGATTTCGGTATTATGGGCCGGCTCGACCGCGACACAAGGCGCTATCTCGCGGAAATGTTGCTAGGCTTCCTCCTCCGCGATTACGAACGTGTGGCGAAAGTGCATTTCGAAGCCGGCTATGTGTCGCGCGATAAATCAAAGGCTGCCTTTACCCAGGCCATTCGTTCGATCGGCGAGCCGATCCTCGGCAAGCCGCTGCACGAAATTTCCCTTGGCACCCTTTTGGGCCATCTGTTCAAGGTGACCAAGACTTTTGAGATGGAAACCCAGCCGCAGCTTCTTCTTCTTCAGAAATCCCTCTTGATGGCTGAGGGGCTGCGCCGGCGCCTCAGTCCGGAGGAAAACATGTGGGCTCTGGCCCACCCGCAGATTGAACGTTGGGCCCTTCAGAATTTAGGTCCGGAGGCGCGCTTAAATGATGCCATGGCAGACACTGTTGCGGTTTTAAGTCGTTTGCCGCGCATGATAGGGCGCGCCGAATTGGTATTGGAAAAAATTGAAAACGGCGAATTTCCCAATATGGGTTATACGCAACGCGCCGGAAAAGCTGGCCGCTTTTCCGGCATTCATGCGGCATTCGGCTTGATCGCGGCACTCTTGGTGGCGCTGTTGATCCTCGAACTCCTCTGACGCAGTGCTGCAGCAGCTATTTCGATATACTGCTTTCGGCAATCAGGCTTTCCTGCCGCTTGAGGGCGGTCACGGCCTGTTCGTGGTCGACCGGAACAAAGCTGGCATACTGTAGCGGCTGTAGCTGGCCGATAACGGACATGTCAGTCGAGATCACAGTACCGATCCGCGCATAGCCGCCGATGCTGGGTGCATCGACGCAGTGAACGATTGGCTCAACTCCGGATGGTACCTGTATCGTTCCGACCGGTGCGCCCGGGTCAATTACTAGATTGGATGGGTCCTCGCCTGCCTCCTTGATGAGATATTTCGGACGTCCAGGATAGAAATTCAGTTGCGGGCCGATAAAGCGCATTCCGGTGCGATCGGATTTCGGATTTAGCCGCCACTCGACGTTATAAAAGGTCGCTTCGCTCTTCTCGGTGAAATGATGGGCTTCTGGGCCGCGCACCACTCGTAGCTTGCGTAAGCCGTCATAGGCGGGAATCAGCTCCGGGCGCAGATGACGGCCGGCAAGGGATTGGATATCCGCGTTCGCGGGGCCGATGTGCAATTGGTCGCCGGCCTTGAGCGCTCGGCCCTTGAAGCCGCCGAACCGGCCGCTGGCATGGGTCGCGCGGCTGCCGAGATAGGGCGGCACATCAATGCCCCCATGCACTGCGACATAGCCTCGCGCGCCGGATTTGGCCATGCCGAAGTTGAGGGTTTGGCCGGCGCGCATCAAGAAAGCGCTCCACAGTGGCGCGGGCTTGCTGTCGCAGCTTATAGCCATATCGGCGCCAGTTAGCGCTACGAGCAGCTTCGCACTGGCACGGAGTTCAAGGCCGCCCATGGTGATTTCGAGCCCTGCCGTACCGGGGTCTCCCCGTAGGATCAACGGTCCACCGCCTGGATTGCCGACTAGCAAATTAGCGATGCGTAGCGCAAACCCGTCTTGCGCACCGGAGGGCGGAATGCCGAGCGACTGGCCGCCCCGGCGACCCATATCCTGGACCGTCGTGTGCAGCCCTCCTTTGAGAATCTCCAGCATTATGAGAGGCTCCAGCTGGCGTCTGGGTCTCTCAGTTCCGCTGGTTGGCCCAGAGACTCGAGCCATGCAGCATAGCCACTACAATCGAAACTCTCTTCTTCCAGTTGATAGTCATAGCGCCCAGCTTCGACCTCGGCGCGAATCTCGTTATATTCCTCACGTGAAATGGAGCGGTAGCGGTGCCGGTCACCGGCTTTTGTAAGCACTGGACCGTCGGCGAAAACAGTATTGTTCTGCTGCGGATCAAAAATGTCGATAGGCGTGCGTCCAAACAATTGACCGCCGCCCGGAACGCGAATGGGGTAGATTGTCGAGGTGGTGCCGCCGAAATTAAGTAGGCGCGAATGGGTCCAGCTTCGCGGCGTACGGTAGAGTGGTGCCCCGAAACGCAAGCGTGGATCCATGGCGTAGGACATGAAGGCGCCTGGCACGAAGCCGACACCGGTGACCCAATAGTCGCAAGCGGTATGTGTCTCGATCACCTCCGGCACCGTCATATCGTTGAATTCGGCAATATATTCAATGTTGTTGCGGACGTCGAAAGCTTCGGAGCATTCGCGCGACCACGGGTCGTTGTAATAGGCCGGGATGACTAGCTTGCGGCTTGGCAACTCTTCGATAGCGCCTGCCTCGTCGACCATTTCAGCCAGTGCGGCGGTCATTTTATCAAGGGTCGTCGCCAAGGGGTCATAGACGATGCCGAGGGTGCGAACCTGCGGATTAGTTTCGATGAGGCCTGGCGGCGGATTCTCTCGGATGGCGAGATCAAGCACCAATATGCGGAAATTAAGAACGATGCTTGTTTCGTCGCCAAACTCGATATTGATCGCCGTATCGCCCATGGTGCGGAAAATTGGCTGGTCGTAAATCATGGTCCGTTTTGCGGTAGGAGTAGAGTTTTGTTTATCATATTTCCTTGTGGTCGACGATCCAGACTTGCCCTTTGATTTTTTGCGTTTTAAGTTATCCACATATTATTTTTGGTAATTAAGAGGAACCACGTCTGTGTTGGCTAATATTCGGATTCTGCTGATCATTGCAGGCGGAATTGCAGCATATAAAAGCCTGGAATTGATCCGCGGTCTTAAGGCTGGGGGCGCTCATGTGCGACCCATTTTGACCAAGGGCGGCGCCCAGTTCGTAACGCCTTTATCCGTGGCGTCCTTGGCGCGGGAAAAGGTCTATGACGATCTGTTCTCGCTTACCGACGAAAGCGAAATTGGCCATATCCGCCTCGCTCGTGAAACCGATTTAGTGGTCGTCGCCCCGGCGACTGCGGATATCCTCGCTAAAATGAGCTACGGTATTGCCGATGATTTGGCGACCACCGTATTGCTCGCCACAGACCGTCCTATTCTAGTCGCCCCGGCGATGAACAGCCGGATGTGGGAGAACGCCGCGACCCAGCGCAACATCTCTAACCTCAAGGCCGACCGAGTGATGACCGTTGGCCCCGCCCTTGGTGAGCTCGCCGAGGGCGAGTTCGGTATTGGCCGCATGGCCGAGCCGGCGGAGATCCTCCTTGCCGTCGAGAAAGCGCTGGGCGGCCCACTTTCGGGCGTACGCGCCTTGGTGACCAGTGGCCCGACTCATGAGCCGATTGATCCGGTGCGATATATCGCCAACCGTTCTTCCGGCAAGCAGGGCCATGCCCTCGCCGGCGCCTGCGCGCGTCTCGGAGCGGATGTAACGCTTGTCTCTGGGCCTAGTGCCGAGGCCGATCCGCCGGGCGTGGCGACGGTCCACGTCGAGACCGCGCGGGATATGCTCGGGGCCTGTATCGGCGCTTTACCGGTCGATGTCGCCATCTGCGCAGCGGCGGTGTCGGATTGGCGTCCTGAGTCGACGCATGGGCACAAGCTAAAAAGGAACCAAGCGGCCCCATCGCCGACCGATCTAGCGCTGGTGGAGAACCCCGATATCCTGGCGACCCTAGCCGCGCGCAAGAACGACCGACCCGAGTTGGTGATCGGCTTTGCCGCCGAGACCGACGATGTGATCGCCAATGCTCGCGCCAAGCTTGCCTTGAAAGGCTGCGACTGGATTTTGGCGAATGATGTATCGCCGGAGACCGGCACTTTTGGCGGTGACCACAACAAGATTAATCTGCTTACCCGTGGTGTGGATAGCGGTGCCAGAATCGAAGAATGGCCCCATGCTAGCAAGCTCGACATCGCCGCACGCCTTGCCGAGCGCATCGCTCGGGCCCTGGGAGCGTCAGCGTGAGCGGCGTAATCAATTTGCAGGTGCGCCGACTGCCGCACGGCACTGATCTGGCGCTTCCGGCTTATGCCACCGCCGGCAGTGTCGGGCTAGATCTCACGGCGGCGATCCAGGGTGATACGAAGCTTGCCCCCGGCGAGCGGTGCCTAGTGCCCTGTGGCTTCTGTATGGAGATGCCTGATGGCTATGAAGCGCAAGTGCGGCCGCGCTCAGGACTCGCACTGAAACACGGCCTCACTCTGCTCAACAGCCCAGGCACCATCGATTCCGACTATCGTGGCGAGATCTGCGTGATGCTGATCAATCACGGCGAGGTTCCGTTTACGGTCACGCGCGGCATGCGCATTGCCCAGTTGGTTGTGGCGCCGGTGGTGCGCGCCCGTCTCGTTGAGGTAGAATCCTTAACTGCTTCTGAACGGGGTGCCAGTGGCTTCGGCTCGACCGGTTTCGGTGCTGAGCAAGGCCCGTAAAACGATTATGCTTGATCCCTCGAAAAAGCTCGTCTATGCCGTCGAATCGGTAGCGGACATTGCCTATAATGGTGGTTCTGAACCGGTGCGAAGCCGTGAGATTGCTGATCGCCAAGGCCTGCCTCATCGCTATCTCGAACAGGTCATGCAGCGCCTCGTTCATGCCGGAGTGCTGCGCGGTGTCCGTGGTCCGCGCGGCGGCTATCTACTTGCCCGTGAAAGGCGGCGCATTACTCTCGGCCAGATCGCTCGGGTGGTTTGTGAGCTGGAAAATATGGACGAAACGGAACCCAATGGCGGAAGTTCGGATTTGTCTAATCAGGTTCTGAGGCCCTTATGGAATGAGATGCGCGAGGAACTGATGTCTCGACTCGACAAAATCACAATTGAGGACCTCTACCGTCAGGCGACTGGGCTCGACATCAAGCGCATTTCGGATAAGAAACTGGATTACACCATTTAACGGCGGGACAAATTGTGACGGATGAAGGACAAGGCGCGTATTCGCGCGGGCGAATATATAATAATATTATCGAGACCGTTGGCGGGACACCGCTGGTTAGGCTCAACCGGGTGCCGGTAGAAGAAGGCTGCAAGGCCGAACTCATCGCTAAGCTCGAATTCTTCAACCCGCTTGCCTCGGTAAAGGACCGCATCGGCTTTGCCATGATCGAAGCTGCCGAAGAGGTAGGAAAGGTGGTGCCGGGAAAAACACTTTTAGTCGAGCCGACATCGGGCAACACCGGAATCGCGCTGGCTTTCGTCGCCGCCGCCAAGGGCTATCGGCTGATCCTGACAATGCCCGAAAGTATGTCCCAGGAACGGCGCAAGATTCTAAAGATACTTGGCGCTGAGCTGGAGTTGACGCCGCCTGAATTGGGTATGAAAGGCGCCTTGGCGCGGGCAGAGGAAATCGTTTCCCAGAATGATAACGCGGTCATGCTTCAGCAGTTTCAGAATGTTGCTAATCCGGCTATTCACCGTCGTACCACTGCAGAGGAAATTTGGAACGATTGTGGCGGCAAGCTCGACGTTCTGATTGCTGGAGTCGGCACCGGCGGTACGATTACCGGTTGTGCTCAGGTATTGAAATCGCGTCTGCCCGACCTTCACATCGTAGGCGTTGAACCCGAGGACAGTGCCATCCTGTCGGGCGGCACGCCGGGGCCGCATAAGATTCAGGGAATTGGCGCCGGCTTTGTACCGGACATTCTGGATACTACCGTTATTGACGAAATTCTCTCTATCGGCAACGAGACTGCGTTCGACGTGGCGCGTAAGGTCGCTCGATTGGAGGGCATACCGGTCGGTATTTCATCCGGCGCGGCGGTGGCGGGGGCGCTCGAAATTGGCGCCCGAGACGAAATGGGGGGCAAGCGAATTGTCGTGATCATCCCCTCATTCGCCGAGCGCTATCTGTCGACCGATTTGTTCAGCGGCGTCTAACGGCAAGCGCCATGAGCTTCAACGAGTCCCAGATCGAGCGCTACGCACGGCACATCATTCTTGAAGAGGTCGGAGGCCAGGGGCAGGCCAAGCTTCTCGAATCGAAGGTGTTGGTCGTCGGAGCCGGCGGGTTGGGTTCGCCACTGCTTCTCTACCTCGCTGCGGCCGGTGTCGGCACACTCGGGATTGTCGACGATGATAGGGTTAGTCTTTCAAATCTGCAGCGTCAGGTCATTCACACTAATAATGCACTTGGCGCGCTCAAGGTCGAAAGCGCTGAACGCGCGATTAAGGCAATCAATCCCGATGTGACTGTAATTTCTCATCAAGAGCGGTTGACGGCAAAAAACGCGCTCGATCTTATCGCTAAATATGATCTGGTAGCTGATGGCAGCGATAATTTTGAAACCCGTTTTCTCGTAAACGATGCTTGTTACCTAGCTTGGAAAACCTTAGTTTCAGCAGCAATTCTCCGGTTCGATGGCCAGCTTTCGACCTTCAAGGCCTATGAGGGGGACAGTCATCCTTGTTATCGCTGCATCTTTCGCGAGCCGCCTCCTCTCGGGCTCATACCGTCCTGCGCCGAGGGCGGTATTCTTGGTGCCGTGGCAGGCTCCATGGGCTCGCTGCAATCGACCGAAGTGCTGAAGGAATTGCTTGCCATTGGCGAGAGCTTGTCTGGCACGCTGCTGATCTATGACGCGCTCGGGGCCACCTTCCGTAATGTGCGCGTCAAGCCCGATCCGACTTGTCCGCTTTGCGGTGACAGCCCAACCATTACCGACCTCTCATCGCATCTATTGATGCCGGGCGAGGCCTGCTCCGCGCCCTGAACCCGCCGTGGGTTGCTTCGGAGCTGTCCGTTTGCTTTATTCGAACTTTGGATGCGTTGCAAAGCGAAGGCCTAGCTAGGTTGGTGATAACTAGTTAGCGACGCTCAACCGCCGGTTTCGATCACCCGGTCCGGTGGCAAGTGGCCGTCAGCCCATGTTTGGATATTGATCAAGACCTTCTCGCCCATACCGATGCGGCCCTCGACCGTTGCCGAGCTCATGTGCGGCAGCAGCACGACATTATCGAGCTCAAGCAACTTGGGACTGATCGTCGGTTCATTTTCGTAAACGTCGAGGCCGGCGCCGGCAATGCTGCCATTCTTCAGCAACACCGAGAGCGCTGATTCGTCGATGGCGTGGCCACGCGAGGTGTTGATGATATAGCTTGTCGGGCGGATCAGCTTGAGCCGTCGGGCCGACAGCAGATGGAAGGTGGCCGGGGTACTCGGGCAATGGATGGTGATGATATCCATATGGGCAAGCATCTGATCGAGGCTTTCCCACCAGGTAGCGTCGAGTTCCTCCTCAATTTCGGCATAAACGCGCTTGCGGTTATGATAATGGATGGAAAGCCCGAAGCCGAGGGCGCGGCGCGCCACTGCTTGGCCGATCCGGCCCATGCCGATAATACCGAGGCGCTTGCCCCATATACGCTGACCCAGCATTGAGGTAGGCGCCCAGCCCCGCCAACCGCCGCCGCGGACGAGCCGGTCGCCCTCGGCAAGGCGACGGGGAACGGAAAGGATCAGCGCCATGGCCATGTCGGCTGTATCTTCCGTTAACACGCCTGGCGTATTGGTCACCACTATGTCGTACTCCTTGGCGGCGGCGAGATCGACATGATCGACGCCGGTGCCAAAGCTGGCGATTAGTTCAAGCTGGGGGCCGGTCGCGGCGATAACCTCGCGGTTGATGGTGTCGGTAACGGTCGGGACAAGGACATTGGCGTCTTGCAACGCCTCGATTAATTGGCCCTGGTTAAGCGGTTGGTCCGACTCGTTCAAGCGGGTGTCGAACAGTTCCATCATGCGCGCCTGAATTTGGTCCGGCAGGCGGCGTGTGACGAAGACCCGCGGTTTCTTGCTCGACACCGGCATATTTTTCCTGGTCTGTCCTCCAAGCGCGCTATTTGCTCTCAACACGGGCGATTCTGAAACATATCTTTAGCAAAGCCGGCACAGTGAGACAATCGAACCCGACGAAGTGGATTTAGTATAAGATGGGTGATCAAATCTAAGAAACGGCCTCGAATGATGAGCTGCTGTTTGTGCCTTGTGCGCTTACCTATACTAAGTCTTGCCGGCGCCATATTGCTCGCCGCAACGCTCTTGTTGTCCGTGCCACGGGCGGCGGTCGTGGATGCGTTGCCCCTGCCGCGTTTCGTTTCGTTGAAATCGGAAGAGGTCAATTTGCGTAGCGGTCCCGGGGTCCGTTATCCCATCGAATGGGTCTATACGCGCCGTGGCTGGCCTGTCGAGATTACTGCCGAGTTCGACAATTGGCGTCGAGTGCGCGATGCGGACGGTACGGTGGGATGGATTCACCGCGCTCTTTTGTCGGGCAAGCGTAGCGCCCTCGTCTTGCCGCCAGAGCGTGTGTTTCGACGTGCGCCGAAGGATAACGCAGCCGCGCTCTTTCGCGCCGAGCCGGGGGTGCTTGTGTATCTCCTCTCCTGCGATGGCGCGTGGTGTCACACCGAGCAGCGCGAAACAAAGGCCTGGGTGCGACAGAATAGATTGTGGGGCGTTTATCCTAACGAGGTGATCGAGTAACGCAAATCCCGAGCGGGTGGAGTCACTCGCAACCAAGTATTTATGTAGCTATATAAGCGAGCCGGTTAGTCGAAATCCATAGCAAGTGCGGCACGGACATTGTCCGGAATAACGGCCATATGACCATAATTGCTATGGCCAATGGAGAGAATTGCCTGAGTGCCTGAATCTCGGAAAGCTGCAACCTTTGCGTCGGTAAAATCGAATCTGAGAAAATGAACCGCCGATGTTTTGCCGTCGTCGGTGGTGCGAACTACCCCGTCTGAAAGGGGCTGTGCGGCGATGGCACTTTCGTCGATTTCCAGGTTGATAGTGCTCTCTATGCCGCCGAGGCGTGTAAGCTCGCGCGCCCGCGCTGTCTCGTCGGCAATCTCGAACATGAGGGTACAGATCAGGTTCTGGCCGTTCGGAATTAGTGGATTATAGGCTTCGAGCTCATCCTGGATCTGTTCCTCGCCGCCGCGTTCTACAAAGAGCATCTCGTGAACCTGCATCCACATAGTGTCGTAATTCTCGAAATATAGTGTGGCGAAGGGGCCAACTGAGACCCTCCGGTCGCGTTTGGCAAGCGAGATTTTCTGACGCCGCTCCTTGCGTATTTCGCCATAAGCCTCCATTTCCAGGACGTCGGTGCGCGTTATTTTCCGTTTGGTGGCCATGTGAGATTCCTATTTGATCAGTCGGTATGCCTTGGCGAACAGTTCAATGGGGTGATGCGCACGCCCGTCTCGCGGATGATCTGCGGAACCCATTTTTTCGTCTGCGAGTCGCTCGATGCCATTTAAGATATGGCTTGCGGCAAGGGGACATTCTGAGGCAATGAAGCGGTTGCCGGCTTCGAGCGATCGGCGTGCGGTTGGCTTACCCACTTTTAGTGCGATCTCATGAAAGTCCTTGGTGACGCCAATAGAGCCGCCATGGCCCGAGCAGCGGTCGATAACTTCCACCTCGATGCCAGGCACAAGCTTTAGCATATCTGCTGCCTTGTTGCCGATATTTTGAGCCCGGGCGTGGCATGCCATATGGAGAGTGACGCCACCGTCTAGCGTCTTCAAGCCGTCTGCCAATCCTTCATCCCGGGCAATAGCAACGACATATTCGGTGATGTCGAAGCTATGCTCAGCGAGGCGTTTCACTGCTGGTTCGTCGGGCAGGATAAGCGGCCATTCGAGCTTGAGCATCAGCGCGCAACTGGGCACCAGGGCGACAATGTCATAGCCCTTATCAATCCAGTTTCCCAACTCTGCTGCCGTCTTCTTAGCGTTCTCCGAGACGCGGGTGATATCACCCTGTTCAAGTTGCGGCATACCGCAGCAGCGCGGGTAAATCACCTCACATTCGACGCCGTTATGGGCAAGAACGCTGAGGGCGGCTTCTCCGATAGCGGGAGAGTTGTAATTCACGAAGCAGGTGGCGTAGAGCGCAACCTTACGGCCGTGGGCGGGCGCCGTGCCGTTGACTCTAGATTTGTTCTTACGTGCGCGGCGCATGAGGGTGACTGTGTGATAGCGGGGCAGGGGCGCTGCGCGGTGTATGCCGGCAATCATCTCCATTAAGAACCGGCTGAGCTGATTATTCTTGTCTGCGCCCCAATTCATCAGCGGCGCCAGAAAACGCGCGAGGCGACCGTTCTTGTCGGTTTCAGCGAGGCGCGGACTGGCCGTGATCAGTGCTTGCCCGTCTTGTCGCTGCTTGGCTCGGTAGCGCAGCATAAGATGGGGAAAGTCGATATTCCACTCATGCGGCGGGGTATAGGGGCACTTCGTCATGAAGCACATGTCACAAAGCGTGCAGGAGTTTACCACGCTGGGAAAATCCGCCGAGGAAACGCCATCCATCTCGCCGCTATCGGATTCGTCCACTAGGTCGAACAAGCGTGGAAAGGAATCGCAAAGGCTGAAACAGCGACGGCAGCCATGGCAAATATCAAACACCCGGCGCATTTCCACGTCCAGCGCTTCGGCGTCAAAAAATATGGGATCACGCCAAGCGATGGGATGGCGCGTCGGTGCGCCGGGATCGGCTTCCATCGTGCTTGCCTATCAGGTTGCGCTTGGCGAAAGTCGTTCCAGCAGGGCTCCCGGCCCAGTGACCAAAAACCCTGCTGTTTGTAGCTCAGTAGTGATTAATCAGAAGCGATTAAATCGTATCCAATGCTTTTTGAAAGCGCCCGGCATGAGACTTTTCGGCCTTGGCGAGTGTTTCAAACCAATCGGCTATCTCATCAAAGCCTTCGTCGCGGGCGGTGCGCGCCATACCCGGATACATATCCGTATATTCATGGGTTTCGCCAGCAACGGAGGCTGCTAGATTAGTAGGTGTGTCGCCGATCGGTAGGCCGGTCGCGGGATCGCCTGTTTCCTGAAGATAGTCGAGATGGCCATGGGCGTGGCCGGTCTCGCCTTCGGCGGTGGAGCGGAACAGGGTCGAGACATCGTTGAAGCCTTCGACATCTGCCTTGCGTGCGAAATAGAGGTAACGCCTATTCGCCTGGCTTTCGCCCGCGAAAGCGTCTTTCAAATTCTGCTCGGTTTGTGTTCCTTTCAATGCCGGCATTAGCTTCTCTCCCATAAAGTTGTGTCAACAGAACGGCGCCCGCGCACATCCGTGCGCGCGAATTTTTACACGACACTCTTCTTATGACGTAGGCGTAAGCTGCCGTCAAGTCGTCTTAGAATGATTCTAATTTTATTCACAAAGCCGCCAGCGGGGCGAGTTTCGCTTCCGCAAAGCATGGTTGTTAACTAGCGGTATCGCCGTCTTTCACACGGATGATAATGTCGATTCGTGAAATTTCAGCGCCTTCCGGAAGCATCGGCAAATCACCGATGGCGATGTTATCGCCGGAGACGTCGCGCAGTTTCCCGCTATCCTCAAAATAGAGGTGATGGTGGGAGCGCACATTGGTATCAAAATAGGAGCGTCCGGCATCAACAACCAATTCGCGCAACAAGCCAGCGGCGGTGAATTGGTGCAAGGTATTGTAAACGGTGGCGAGAGAAACGCTGTTTCCTTGGCAGAGCGTTTCGGAATGTAGCTGTTCCGCCGTGACGTGCCGATCCGCGCCAACAAAGAGCTGACGGGCTAGTATGAGGCGCTGACGCGTTGGTCTCAGTCCGGCGTCGCGCACCAATTTAACAATATCTTCGGATTTTAATGTCCGGCGCATATTACGATCCGCGGATGTTGGCAAGCGCTACCTGCTTCGCTACACAAAATAGAGCTCAACAACCCTAAATCAAGAATGGATTTGAAAATATGTCCACTATCGCGATTAATTTATTTGCTCGCTATTCAACTCACTAGCGCAAGAGCGATACTAATCGCCGGTCAGCATTCGGTTGACTAGCTGTTTGACCGTCGGAATGAAACCGTTTGAATAAAAGGGGTCTGAGGCAAAACGATAGGCGCCATGGCCAGAAAACATCAGCTGATTGTCAACATCGTCATCATGAATGATGTCCTGCAGGGTTTTTTGAATACAGAAGCTGCGCGGATCGACCTTTTTGCCGGTTGTGCCGTCCGGATTGGTCGACCAGTTGCTGAAGCGACATGACGAAAGGCAGCCCATGCACGCAGCTTGATCATTACGAATCTCTCGCGCCTTCTCGTCGGTAACGAATACAAGGGTCGAGTCCGGCGTTTTCATGACTCGGCTAAAGCCTTTGTGGAGCCATTCCTGTGCGCGTTTGAAATCTCCTTTGGTGAGATAGAAGGATCGGCCCCGCGGTCCCGGGGTCAGTTCCTGGTCATGATCACCGAGCGGCTTCGTCGTATAGGCGACTTGGCGGTTTTCACGCTCTTCCAATTCCTGAATGAATTTGTTGCGCACGGCTGAGGAATAGAACCCTGTTGGGCTGAACTTGTTGAGGCCGACATCGCCTTTTTTTAAATTTAGTAGGCGCTGCTTCCAGCTTTCGGAAATTGGACTTTCCTCGGTCACCAGCGGGCGTGTGCCATATTGGAAGGCGATGGGTCCGAGCTCCGGGTTGTTGATCCAGTCCTGCCAGTCGCGCAAATACCAGACACCGCCGGCCATGATGATAGGCACCTTCTGTAGACCGAAACTGTTCATCAGAATGCGTAGGTCGCGCACTCGCGGATAGGGGTCCTCCGGTGAATTCGGATCTTCGCTATTGGAAAGGCCGTTATGACCGCCCGCTCGCCACGGGTCTTCGTAGACCACGCCACCAAGAAGGTCCGAAAATTTATGATAGGCACGTTTCCACAGCGCACGGAAGGCGCGTCCAGAAGAAACGATGGGATAATAGTGAACCTGATATTGGCTGGCGATTTCGGCGATGCGGTAAGGCATGCCGGCGCCGCAGGTCACTCCATGAATCAGGCCCTTGCTTCGCTCCAGAACGGCGCGCAAGATTCTCTCACTTGCCGCCATTTCCCATAGAATATTTATGTGCAGTCGGCCTTCGCCACCCGAGGTTTCATGTGCGATCCGTGCCTGGGTAACGCCACCTTCAACCGCGTATTTCACTAACTCTTCATGGCGTTCCCGGCGCGTGCGGCCGTGGTAGATCTGTGGGATCACCTTGGCGTTCGAGTCATAGGAATCCGCATTGACCCCAGAAAAGGTGCCAACTGCGCCGGCTGCCGCCCAGGCACCGGAGGATAGACCGTTGGTCACACCGATGCCTTTGCCGCCTTCAATGAACGGCAGAACTTCCTTGCCGGACAGGATTAGAGGTTGAATTGCATTCAATTCCGTCTCGCTTACTAACTCGGGGTAGCGCAGCCTGCCTCTAAGCGGACTGCGTTTTCTCCCGTGTAAGGATTAATTTGGACAATTCGAGGCTAACGTCAACCCCGTAGCGCGATTACCTAGGCCCTGCTGCGGCGCTCCGAGCGCCTTAAGTCCGCATCAATCGGTTTCTTCCTGCTGGCTGATATCCTCGCCGGTTTCCTGATTGACCACTTTCATGCTGAGCTTGATCTTGCCGCGATCGTCGATGCCGAGCACCTTGACCTTGACCGAATCACCTTCGCTGAGCACGTCGCTGCCCGCGCCGATCCGCTGTGGCGCAATCTCGCTTATATGTACAAGCCCGTCGCGTTTTCCGATGAAATTCACGAAAGCGCCGAAATCCATGATTTTGACAACCTTGCCGTCATAGGTCTCACCTACCTCGGGCTCGGCGATGATATCGCGGATCATGTCGAGCGCGGCCTGGCTCGCCTCCGCTTCCACCGCGGCGACCTTAATCGTGCCGTCATCTTCGATATCAATCTTGGTGCCGGTGGTTTCGCAAATTTCGCGCACTATCTTGCCGCCTGGGCCGATGATCTCGCGGATACGGTCTTTGGGTACGGTGATAGTGGTGATGCGCGGTGCCGTATCGCTCACTGTATCGCGTGCCGCACCGATCGCCTTGTTCATTTCGCCGAGGATATGGAGGCGGCCTTCTTGTGCCTGTTTAAGGGCGTCCTCCATGATTTCCTTGGTAATGCTGGTGATCTTGATATCCATCTGCAGCGACGTGATTCCGATTTCGGTGCCGGCGACTTTGAAATCCATGTCGCCGAGATGGTCCTCGTCGCCGAGAATGTCGCTGAGGACCGCATAATTGTTATCTTCCTTTATGAGGCCCATGGCGATGCCCGCCACCGGGCGGGTGAGGGGAACGCCGGCATCCATCAAGGAAAGGGAGGTGCCGCAAACCGTTGCCATCGAAGATGAGCCGTTAGATTCAGTAATCTCCGACACCACGCGAATGGTATAGGGAAAGTCTTCCGCCGTTGGCAGGAGCGGATGCACCGCGCGCCAGGCGAGTTTGCCGTGGCCGATTTCGCGCCGACCGGGGCCACGCAGAAACCGCGCCTCGCCGACCGAATAAGGGGGAAAGTTATAGTGTAGCATAAAGCGTTCGCGGTATTCACCTTCAAGCACATCCATGATTTGCTCGTCTTGTCCGGTGCCAAGCGTTGCAACCACAAGCGCCTGGGTCTCGCCGCGGGTAAAGAGCGCCGCGCCGTGGCTGCGCGGCAGCACGCCGACTTCGCTCATGATTTGGCGTACATCCCGCGTCCCGCGCCCGTCGATGCGGTTGCCGGTCTTGAGGATTTCGGAGCGCACGATATCGCGTTCTATATCTTTGAGAATGGATCCCGCATCGCTAGGAACTTCGCCATCATCATTAGCCAGGCTTTCGGTAACTGACTGTTTCACTTCACCGATGCTATTCTGACGCTCCGATTTAGTCTGGATCGTATAGGCTTCACGCAGTCCATCGCTGGCCAATTTGTCGATCTGGGAAACCAAGTTGCTGTCTTTCGCCGTATCCGGCAGTTCCCAAGGATCCTTCGCGCAGACCTCGGCCAAACTGATAATCTCATCGAATACCGGGCGCATCTGCTCATGGCCGTAAGTCACGGCGCCGAGCATTACTTCCTCGCTAAGCTCGCTTGCTTCCGATTCAACCATCATCACACCTTCTTGTGTGCCGGCGACGACAAGATCGAGCGCTGAGTTAGTGCGCTCCTCCAGGGTTGGGTTGAGAACATACTCCCCGTCTATATAGCCCACGCGGCAACCCGCAATGGGGCCCATGAACGGAATTCCAGAAATAGTCAAAGCAGCAGAGGCGCCGACCATGGCAACCATATCCGGGTCGTTCTGCATATCATGTGAGACGACCGTGCAGATCACTTGTGTTTCGTTGCGAAAGCCATCGGCAAAGAGCGGCCGAATCGGTCGGTCGATCAGCCGGCAGACCAGCGTTTCTTTTTCGCCCGGTCGTCCTTCGCGCTTAAAAAAGCCGCCCGGAATTTTGCCGGCGGCAAATGCTTTTTCTTCGTAATTCACCGTAAGGGGGAAAAAATCCACGCCTTCGCGCGGGCTCTTCTGCGCGACCACAGTGCACAGCACGGCCGATTGGCCGTATGTAACCATAACGGCGCCATCAGCCTGGCGCGCGAATTTTCCAGATTCCAAAATTAACGGTCGTCCACCCCATGCTGTTTCTTTTCTCGTCACATCAAACATACTCTATTTCCCTTCTGACTGCGGACGTTGCGCCCCATGCGCTTCGCCCCGCTCGGTGGTTCCACTATGGTCCCGCCGTCTTTGGTTGCGGCCCTGAGGATTCATTCCCCGCCTCACTACCAACTCGGTTATGCCGAACCTTGTGCGCGGCGGCTCGGCGTGCCGCCTGATCTGGAGTACCAGTCTCCAATTCTTTTTACGGGGGCCGCCTGCGGCGCCAAGGAGAGGCTATTTGCGCAAGCCCAAGCGTTGGATCACGTCGGAATAACGCTTGGCGTCTTCACGCTTGAGATAATCTAGCAGGCTGCGCCGTCGGCTAACCATTTTCAGTAAGCCGCGGCGCGAGTGTCGATCTTTGTGGTGAGTCTTGAAATGCCCAGTAAGATTGTTAATCCGTTCAGTCAAAATTGCGACCTGAACTTCGGGTGAGCCGGTATCCCCAGCCGTTTTCGCAAACTCGCTCATGAGTTCGGCTTTCCGCTCAGCGGTAATCGACATCTTTAACTCCGATCGTCAAAGGTTGAAAACGCGAAGCGGCCGGAGACGGCCTGTTTCGATCTTGGCCAAAGCCACCAGTCGCTCGCCAGATGTTGCACGAATCGTTTCACTATCCGTACCGGTCACTGCAATCGTCTGGCCGGAGCGCAGACGGAGCGCATCGTTTTCGGTCAATTCCAATGCCGGGATGTCGGCCAGCGCGGTATCGACCGGTAGGATTTGCGCAGCGAGGCGCGCACTATGCACGAGCGTCTCCACGATATCCAGCGAAATCGCCGCTTTCTCATGAAATGGGCCGACTGCCGTCCTCCGTAATTGCGAGACGTGGCCGACCGTTCCTAGTCGCTTCGCCAAATCACGCGCAAGTGCTCGAATATAGGTGCCCTTGCCGCAAGTCACCCTGAATATGGCGCTTCCCGGCTCAAATTCAACCAGCTCCAATTTTTCGATCCAAATTTGGCGTGGCGCGAGAGCGACCTCTTTGCCGTTGCGTGCTAACGCATAGGCCCGCTTCCCGGAGATTTTTAACGCTGAATAGGCTGGCGGAATCTGGTTGATTTCGCCGGTAAATTCAGGCAAAGCCGTTTGAATGTCGCTTTTTGACGGACGAACAGGACTGGTTTCCGAGATTTCGCCCTCGCAATCGTCGGTCACGCGCGCTTCTCCCCAGGTCGTGGTGAACTGGTAGCTTTTGCTTCCTTTCATGGCATAGGCCACGGTTTTGGTCGCTTCGCCGATGGCGATCGGCAGAACGCCGGTGGCGAGTGGATCCAGGGTACCGCCGTGACCCACCTTGTAACCCTTTGCAACGCGCTTGACGCGCCCGACGACCTTAGCGGAGCTCGGCCCGGCCGGTTTGTCGAT
The DNA here is from genome assembly GCA_964624055.1 of uncultured Rhizobiaceae bacterium. Lineage (GTDB taxonomy): Bacteria > Pseudomonadota > Alphaproteobacteria > UBA828 > UBA828 > PTKB01. The sequence continues at coordinate 37,016 of CAZUXZ010000086.1, forward strand.
CACTAACCAGCCGTCAAGATTGCTTTTTGCGATCGCTGGTTCAGTCATTGCGCGGCGCGAGATCATTTAATAATCCGTCGATATGACGCGATTCATCGAACGATCGGTCGAGCTCGAAGGTCAGGGCAGGGGCGAACTTGAGCTTTACCCGCTGCGCCACTTCGGAGCGGAGATAAGGTGCGGCGCGCTTGAGCGCTTTGACAATCTCTTCGCCCTCACCACCACCGAGCGGCATGATAAAAATCCGCGCCTGTTTGAGGTCGGGGGATAGTCGCACCTCGGTGACTGTTATCGGTGTCCCGCTAAGCGCCGGGTCTCGGATGGGCGCGCGCGCGAAGGTGTCGGTCAGCGCCTCCCGTAGGATTTCGCCGACACGCAATTGACGCTGACTGGGAGCCCGCGATCGGTCTGCGCTTGCCATGGTTCGGCCTTCCATCAGGCGGAACGATGTCTGTTACATCATTCTCTGGCCGGTGGTTAGGAATCGAGTGTACGTGCGACTTCCTCGATTTCGTAAAACTCGATGATGTCGCCTTCGCGCATGTCGTGATAATTCTCAAATGCCATGCCGCACTCAAAGCCCTCCTTCACCTCGCGCACATCTTCCTTGAAACTGCGCAGAGTCTTAAGCGCGCCGTCATGAATCACGATATCGTCACGCAGTAGCCTGACTTTGGCGCCGCGCTGTACCACACCGCCGGTGATGCGGCAGCCGGCAACTTTTCCGACCTTGGCGATATCGAAAATTTGCAGCACTTGAGCATTACCAAGCTTGCGTTCGCGCAGCGCCGGTTTGAGCATCCCCTCAAGCATCGCTTTCGTATCGTCGACAATGTTGTAGATGATGGCGTAATCGCGGATATCGATGTTGTCTCGTTGCGCCAGCTCGCGTGCCTGCGGATTCGCGCGCACATTGAAGCCCATGATGCGTGCGTTGGACGCGGTTGCCAAAACTACATCCGATTCGGTAATGGCGCCGACGCCAGCGTGGAGTATCTGAACCGCCACTTCGTCGGTCGATAGATTCTCCAGAGCACCTTTGACCGCTTCCACCGAACCATGTACGTCGGCCTTGATGACAAGCGGCAATTTTTGCATGCCATCCTCGCCGACTTTCGAAAACATTTGCTCGATGTCGACGCGAGAGGCACTGCGCGCGGAAGCGATCTCGCGTTCGCGCGCAGCGCGGAATTCGCCGATTTCACGGGCACGCCGCTCATTCTCAACCACCACGAACTGATCGCCGGCATTGGGCGGTCCGTTGAAGCCAAGAACTTCCACCGGCATCGAGGGTGGAGCCTCTGCTCGGCTCCTGCCACGGTCATCTGTCATTGCCCGGACGCGCCCCCATTCCGCGCCGGCCACGACAATATCGCCGACTTGAAGCGTGCCGCGTTGCACCAGGAAAGTACAGACCACGCCACGTCCACGGTCGACCCTGGATTCGATCACCACGCCGTCGGCGGCACGATCCGGATTAGCGGCGAGTTCGAGAATTTCTGCCTGCAAGCCAATTGTTTCCTCCAGCTTTTCCAGATTGGTCTTCTGCACTGCCGACACTTCGACGGACAAGACATCGCCGCCCATCTCCTCGCCGACGATTTCATGCTGCAGCAATTCTTGACGCACGCGGTCGGCGTTGGCGTCCGGCCGGTCTATTTTATTAATTGCAACGATGAGCGGAACTTCTGCGGCACGGGCATGATTAATGGCTTCGATCGTTTGTGGCATGACACCGGCATCGGCGGCGACGACAAGAATAACGATGTCGGTGATCTTCGCGCCGCGCGACCGCATTTGCGTGAACGCCGCGTGGCCGGGTGTGTCGATAAAGGTGATCCTGGCGCCACGTACGGTTTCCACCTGATAGGCGCCGATATGCTGGGTAATACCCCCCGCTTCGCCGGCGGCGACATCGGTTGCGCGTAAGGCGTCGAGGAGAGATGTTTTGCCGTGATCTACATGACCCATCACGGTCACTACCGGTGGCCGAGGGGTGAGGCTGGCGGCATCGTCCTCTTCGCCCTCCAGTCCAATTTCAACATCCGAGGCGCTTACCCGCTTAACTTTATGGCCGAATTCATGGACCACGAGTTCTGCGGTATCGCCCTCTATGCTTTGCGCCATTGAAGCCGCGATGCCAAGCTGCATAAGCTTTTTGACGACCTCAATGCCGCGCACCGCCATGCGATTGGCAAGCTCCTGGACGGTGATTGTTTCCGGCACCACAACTTCGCGAACAACGGGTCCGGCATCTTCGGCGCCACCCGCTTCCGCCGCCATTCTGCGTTCCCGTTCGCGCTGGCGTTTGAGAGACGCTAAGCTGCGACTCCGCACATCTTCGCCCTCGGTTTCGAGCGCCCGGGAGACGGTAAGTTTGCCGCTACGCCGACGGCTCGAATCTCGATCGCGCTTGCCCGGTGAAGGCGTGCGGCGTGGTTCAGCTCGCCGTCGACCACGGCGCGGTGCTTCTTCGCCTTCCGCCGCTGCATCCCGATTGGTGCCAGTAGATTCGGCACCGGGTCCCTGGGACTCAGCAGCATCCCCTTCAGTCGCTGCGGCAAGGCGGCGCGACGCCTCTTCCTCCGCCTCGCGGCGTTTCTCATCTTCTTTCCTGCGCCGCGCGTCTTCCTCGGCGGCCCGGAGCTCGGCCGCTTCGCGTTCGGCGGCACGAATTTTGTTTTCTTCTTCACGAATGGTCGCTTCCCGCTCGGCTTCAAGACGTTTACGTCCTTCCTCGCGCACCGCATCTTCCACTGCCCGGGCGCGCGTGGCCTTTTCTTCCTGTGTTAGGGTGCGAAGAACAACCCTGGATTTCGGTATGTCGGCTTTAGCCTCTTCGGTCTGAGTAAGGACTTCCGTTGGTTTTGCCGCCTCGGTATCGGCGGGTTTGAGCGTTCCCGAGACACGAGCCGTTGTTGGCGCCGTACTGATACCGGTGCCCTGTTTGATGGTGCGTTTTTTACGCACCTCAACGGCGACGGCCCGGCTGCGGCCATGCGAAAAACTCTGCCGCACTTGGCCGGCATCCGCGGACTGACTCGCGTCTGATCTTCCCTGACTTTTGAGAGACAGGGGCTTTTTTTCGCGGTCGCTTTCGACCTTGCCTTCTTCGCTCATTCGATTCCTTTTCGGTCCTATCGCCCGTCTTCTGTGCCCGGCCCTAGTCTGGAGTCCCCCGCTGTGCGGAATCCGCCAAGGCGTCGGCATTCGATTAGAAAGCAGTCCGCCAAAGTGGATGACCGGAGTGCCGCGTGCACTACGTCATCACGCCCAAGGGCCTGCGATAGTTCGGCACGAGTGAACATTTCCACTGCGGGTAAGTTGTGCGCAAGCATGCGCATCCTGGCGCGCGGACGCAAGGCGCCGTCAGCAGCTTGGAGTAGTAAAGCGACTCTTTGAGCACCGATAGCAGCACGCACCTGATCGTGGCCCACCGCAATGACGCCAGCCCGAAAGGCGAGTCCGAGATAGTTGAGCGCCCGCCGGGTAAGTTGTTTTCCTACCTCCGCGGATAAACCCTCGTCCACAACGAGTGGATCACGCGCGGCATGGGCGAATGTTCCCTTGGCGCGAGCTTCTTCCAAAGCTGCCCTTTTGGCGCTTAGCCAAAATCCACGACCCGGAAGGCGCTCGGCGAGATCAGCAACGATGCGCCGGTCGGGACCTACGACAAAACGGATCATGCCGTCCGTTGGGCCTTCTCGCCGTGTTAGGATACAGCGCCGGCGTTTGACCTTCCCAGAGGGAAACGGCTGCACTTGCCTCTGCGGTATTTTATTTAGGGCGTCTTGCTTCATAGCAATCTTAGAGCGACCCCACTTCTTTGATCGGCGCGGGAGCCTCCTCCGGCGACTTGCTGTCGGCATCCGCACCTTCAGAGGAATCCACATCGACCTCTTCGGAGTCGTCATCGAACCAATGCGCTCGCGCAGCCATTATTATTGAATTGGCTTCTTCTATATTCGGAGCGAGATCGCCCAATATTTCGATCAATTCATCGCCGGCAAGATCGCCTAGATCGTCCATAGTCTTGATCTCTGACTCGCCAAGGGTCACCAGTGCCGCGGGGCTGAGGCCCTCGATCTCCGCGAGATCGTCTGCGACGCCCAAGGCAACGCGCTTTTCGGTCATTTCGCTATTAATCTTGTCGACATATTCTACGGCGCGTCGGCGCAGTTCCTCGGCAATCTCGGTATCAAAGCTTTCGACTGAGGCAAGCTCTTCTATCGGCACATAGGCGACTTCTTCGACGGTGGCAAAGCCCTCGGTCACCAGAAGGTGGGCTATTACATCGTCGACATCGAGAGCCGCCATGAAAAGTTCAGTGCGGCTGCGAACCTCCTCCTGCCGACGCTCAGATTCTTCTGCTTCGGTCAGAATGTCGATGTCCCAGCCGGAAAGCTGGGAGGCGAGACGAACATTCTGGCCGCGCCGGCCGATGGCGAGGCTAAGTTGGTCGTCGGGTACTACCACTTCGATGCGTTTGGCGTCCTCATCGAGTACGACTTTGGACACCTCTGCCGGGGCCAGTGCGTTAACGATTGAGGCGGCGGGATCGGGTGACCACTGGATGATGTCAATCTTTTCGCCCTGCAACTCGCTGACGACGGCTTGCACCCGTGAGCCCCGCATTCCGACACAGGCGCCTACCGGATCAATGCTGGCATCATTCGAAAATACGGCGATTTTAGCACGGCTGCCTGGATCGCGAGCCACTGACTTGATTTCGATAATGCCGTCGTAAATCTCGGGAACTTCTTGGGAGAACAGTTTAGCCATGAAGTTGGGGTGGGTGCGCGAAATAAATATTTGTGGCCCGCGCTGCTCGCGGCGCACATCGTAGATATAGCCGCGCACCCGGTCGCCATTGCGAAACGATTCGCGCGGCAGCAAATCCTCGCGCCGGATAACGCCTTCGCCGCGGCCGAGATCAACAGTTACTCCGCCAAATTCGGAACGTTTCACTAGACCGCTGGCTATATCGCCAACCCGATCCTTATATTCCTCATATTGCCGCGCTCGCTCGGCCTCGCGGACTTTTTGGACGATCACTTGCTTCGCGGTTTGCGCCGCAATGCGCCCGAAATCAATTGGTGGCAGAGAATCTGCAAGGTAATCGCCCACTTGCGCTGCAGGATTACGCTCTTGTGCCGCCACGACACTAATTTGAGTCGCGTCGTTCTCAATTGGATCGGCCACTTCTAGATAGCGCATTAGGCGGATCTCACCGGTGTCCCGGTCGATTTCAGTGCGGATATCGTGTTCCTGGCCATATTTGCGTTTTCCGGCGTGTGTTATTGCTTGTTCCATCGCGTCAAGCACGAGATCGCGCTCAATGCTCTTTTCCCGTGCTACCGCGTCGGCAACCTGGAGCAATTCGTGGCGGGCTAACCCGACTGTTTCCGTATTCATCTGCTCTACATCCGTTTCTGCGACTCAGCGGCCGAAATCAGTTCGTCCGTCAAAATCAGTTTGGCGTTTTTGATGGTCGCGAACGGCACTATTGCCGCACCACTATCGGCGGAGATTCGTACGTTTCCGTCTTTAACGCCGAGAAGTTGCCCGCGATAGCGTTTGCGTCCGTTCATCGGTGCGGCAAGCTCAATCTTGGCATCGAATCCGGCAAAGCGTTCAAAATCGCCAATTCGCGTCAGTGGTCGGTCAAGCCCAGGCGAGCTCACTTCGAGATCGTAGGCCCCACCAATCGGGTCCTCGACGTCCAATAGGGCCGAGATCGATTTGCTCGCGATGGCACACTCATCCACAGTTAGAGCCGCGCGGTCGCGTCGTTCAATCATGATCTGAAGGGTTGGACGTCCGGTCCCGCCATAGCGCACACGAATGAGCTCAAAGCCCAGGGCTTCAAGGGACGGCGCGATCAACTCCTCGACACGGTGCGTCTGTTCCATAGTAGCGCCGCATCGTCAACGTGCCGACAGCACAAATGAAAAAGCGGGCGCTGGGCCCACCTCAATTTTCATCGCAAGGACTAACCTCATTGTCGTTGAGGGCTAGCCTATAACCCTTTGGGCCATAGCTTCAAGCGCTTTATGCAATTTTCGCTGGCGTATCTTGCGTGCCATTACGGGGTAGGCGCTCGTAGCGCAGGAATATTGGGTGCCGTCCCGCCGCGCGGGTCTTTTGCTCATAGCGTGTTTCAGGCCAATCTTCTGGCTGCTCGCGCCAATCGCTTGGGCCCTCTGCCAACCATTGCAAGCGTGGCTCGGCCTGCATGTGCCAAAGGGTCCAACGCGCGAGAGCCGCATGATCCGTGGCGAAACGAAACTCCCCAAAATCCACCAATAATTCGGCAAAGCGCATGACCATTCCAGGAGAGACAAAGCGTCGCTTGTGATGACGTTTTTTCGGCCAAGGGTCGGGAAACAGAAGAATTATACGCGATAGGCTGGCCGGGGCGAGACGCGCGATCAGGAGGCGCGCATCGTCTGGGAAGATTTTCACATTCGTCAAACTCTCCGCGGAAATTCGGCTAAGCAGCGCAGCGATGCCGTTTAGATAGGGCTCGCAACCAATGAAACCGGTATCCGGATTGCGCGCAGCCTGCCAAGCGAGATGTTCACCTGCACCGAACCCGATCTCAAGCCAAAAAGTATTTTTTTTTTGTCGGGAAACAATTCTGCGGGATGGATAAGCCCGTCGCTCTGGTTAAGCTTGATGGTAAGTCTGGGCAGCAATTCCCTTATCAAGGCTTGGCGCTGAGGCCGCAGCTTATGTCCGCGTCGCCGGCTATAAAATAGGCTGTGGCTTTTTTCTGTTTCGGCAACCATGTTATCGAATGCAGCCGGTTTAGCCCTCAGCTGAGCGCGTTTTTCAGCGCGTCGGCGAGATCTGTCTTTTCCCAGGAGAACCCGCCATCGGGCTCCGGTTCACGACCAAAATGGCCATAAGCAGCGGTGCGCGCATAGATTGGCCGGCTTAGCTTCAAATGATCGCGGATGCCGCGCGGCGTAAGATCCATCGAATTGCTCATCGCTTCAGCGAGCTTGGCTTCGTCGGCTTGGCCAGTGCCGTGGGTGTCTACATAAAGTGACAGCGGCTTGGCAACGCCAATGGCATAGCTCAGTTGAATCGTGCAGCGCTCGGCAAGACCTGCGGCAACAGTGTTCTTGGCAAGATAGCGCGCAGCATAGGCCGCCGAGCGGTCGACCTTCGAAGGGTCCTTGCCGGAGAAGGCACCGCCGCCATGGGGCGCAGAGCCGCCATAGGTGTCCACGATAATTTTGCGTCCGGTAAGGCCGGAATCGCCGTCCGGCCCACCTATCACGAAGCGTCCCGTAGGATTGACGTAGAACTCTCCCTCCGGACACATCCAGCCGTCTGGCAGGGTATTGACCACGTGGGGACGTACGATCTCGCGCACCTCATTCTGGCTGAGGATTGCAGAATGCTGACTCGATACGACGACAGAAGTCGCGCCCACTGGTTCACCGTTCTCATAGCGCAGCGTCACTTGGCTTTTCGAATCCGGCAGCAGACCGGGCTCGGCGCCGGAATGACGAACATCGGCGAGGGAGCGCAGTATAGCATGGGAATAATGGATTGCGGCTGGCATGAGCGCGTCTGTTTCGCGGCAGGCATAGCCGAACATGATACCCTGATCGCCGGCACCCTCTTCTTTGTTGCCGCCACCATCGACACCCATCGCAATGTCGCCGGATTGCGAATGGATGTGGACCTCGACATTGGCGCGCGCCCAGTGAAATCCGTCCTGCTCATAACCGATCTGGCGCACTGCATCCCGGGCAACATCTCCCATCATGTCATGGGTAATTGATTCGGGGCCGCGCGCTTCCCCGGCCAGCACGATGCGATTCGTCGTTACCAGAGTTTCAC
>CAZUXZ010000087.1:0-3342 GCA_964624055.1 uncultured Rhizobiaceae bacterium
GCGATTTTAATGGCTGTGTTTTTAGTTGGAAGATGGGCGCCACTTTTCGAACTTGATTCTGATGATGTATACACAGTTGCTTCATTTGCAATTATTGGTGGAATTATAGGCGCTAGATTAGTTCATGTGGTAGATAATTTGGGCTACTATTCAGATAATCCATTGTCAATTTTTGCTATTTGGAAAGGTGGTATTGGATTATGGGGAGGGTTATTAGGAGGATTCATTGGAGGGGCAGTGTATGCAAAATGGGCCAAATTACCTATTGGGAAACTAGCTGATTTGGCTGCGCCAGCGGTTCTATATACTGTAGCTATTGGACGGATAGGAGATATTGTTAATGGAGAACATTGTGCAACAAATTCTGAAGCATGGTATTCATTCTCTTGGACGGCTCTCTTGTCCAATGCAGGATTTTGCAAGGCCTCTGGAGGGGTTAATGCTTGGGTTCATCCGGTTATTGCCTTGGAAATTTTCTGGGTTTTGATAGGATTGTTTTTTGTATGGAGATTACTTGGCAAAATTTCTCCCGCTGGCATGATATTTGCCTTAACACTTTCTTGGTATGCAATCGGAAGATTTTTGATTCAATTATTGAGGGTTGATAAGGTCTGGATTTTTGGATTGCAGGAAGCACATTTTATTTCGTTGGCAATTTTATGTATCACAATTCCTTTGATATTGATTAAAGGAAGATGGAATTTTGATCGAGGGTGGAGAGGGGTTTTTAGTTTCGATATGCCGATTGAAGATTCTTCACGGGCACAGAGACGAAGACAATAAGTTGTTTCAGATTATTCTGATTTGACGAAATCTTTAATGACAAGTTGAAAGTTTGTCATACCGTTCCAAGTATTTTCACTTATTTGATAAATTATGTCGATATATCCATTTGATTGACCAATCAAGTTCCCCAATCCAAATCCAATTGAATCATAGTATTTTTCATTGTCAGAGAGTGTCATTTTTAAGTGATCTTTTGTATGCCCAACCGTTTTAGCATTTATAACTTTCATCCTTTGCGATAGAAAAAGTGGTGTTGGGTTCCCTGGTCCAAACGGTTCTAACGATAAAATGAATTCGAAATGATTGATTACTTCTTTTACAGTAGTTTTACACTCTATTTCAAACGTGCGGTTATTTTCTGATGAGGGTTTTTGATTTGAAGTTATAGCTAATCTTCTGATTAATTCTGGAATGAGATTTTCATCTATAGTAAACCCAGCGGCTTTTGAGTGACCTCCAAATTTTGTAAGAATGTCGGAACATTCCTTTAGAGCCTCAATGATATTAAAATCGACAACACTTCTGGCACTACCTTTACTATTTAGTCCATTAGTTGCAATGGCAATGGCGGGTTTAGAGAATTGTTCAGAAAGCTGATTAGCAATTAAACCTATAATCCCCGGGTGCCAATCATTATGTTGAACAATTATTATTTCCTTAATATCAATTTCCAGTTGATCAGGTTTTGTTTGATTTCGCGCTTGGGATATTGATTTCGAGGTCATAGATTTCCTTTTTTCATTTAAGGATTCTAGTTCAGTAGCAAGCTTGTGAGCGGTATTTTCATCGGTAGTTGTAAGTATTTCAAGTGCAACAATTGCATTTTCAAGTCTTCCAGGAGCGTTTAACTTTGGGATAAGTTTGAATGCGGCATCTTGAGAAGTAACTGTGTTTAGATTTGTACCACTCTTTTCAGCCAAAGCTTTTAGTCCAATAGACTGAGTATTTCGCATTTGAGTAATTCCTTCAGAAACGATGAATCTGTTTTCGGGATTCAAAATTCCAACATCGGAAATAGTTCCTAAAGCGGCATATTGAATTAGTGTATTTGGAATAGGCTTTTGAAATGAATTGTATATAGCGGTAGCTAGTTTATAAGCTGTACCTGATCCAGTGAGGTTTTTGTTCGAATAGTTTGATTCTGGCAAGTTTGGATTGATGAGTGCGGCAGAATTAGGCCTAGCATCTGATGGTAGATGATGGTCTGTAATAATTACATCTATTCCCATGGATTTTGCATTAGATACTTCATCGAAGTCTGTTGTGCCGCAGTCGACAGTAATAATCAATGAAACATTATTTGACTTGAAATAATCTAATGATTTTAGATTTAAGCCGTGCCCTTCAGAAACGCGGTTGGGGATGTAAGGAAAAGCAGAAATTCCAAAGTCATTCAATGTTGATAGCAATATTGCGGTGGCGGAAATCCCGTCAACGTCAAAATCGCCGAAAATCCCTATGTATTCATTGTTTTCCAGAGCAGTTTTGATTCTTTCTACTGCTAATTCCATTTCTGGCAAATCATATGGATTGATTAGTGAATCATGATTAGGATTCAAAAACATTTCAACCTGTTTTAAGTTTTCAATTTTACGATTGAATAGTAATTGGGTAGAGAAATTATCCAAACCTAGATTTTGAGATAATTCAGTAGGTACATTCGGTTTGAATTTCCAGAATTTCAATTTTTCACACAATCCCAGATAATTTGGTTGGAATATTAATTTGCGTTGATTAACAAGATCGAAAAATTAAAGAAGCATTGTGTCCACCAAAACCAAAAGAGTTACTCATTACCGCAGATAGCGGTTTTTGTGCAGCCACGTGTGGTGTATAGTCCAAATCACATTCAATATCCGGATTATCTAAATTGATTGTAGGAGGGATTATTGAGTTTTTGATAGACATTACTGATATTACAGCTTCTAATGCTCCACTGGCTCCTAATAAATGCCCAGTCATTGATTTCGTGGAGCTAATTGGGATGTCATATGAGTTCTCTTTCAAAACAGTTTTCATTGCCATTGTTTCGTATTTGTCATTAAGAGGAGTTGAGGTTCCATGAGCGTTAATATATGACAAATCCTTTGGTTGAGTTTTAGCTTGATTGAGAGCCAATTGCATTGCACGTGCACCTCCTTCACCTTCTGGTGCAGGTTGAGTGATATGATGTGCGTCTGCGGTAGATCCATATCCAGCAATTTCTGCTATGGGCTCGACGCCACGTTGTGAAACACTAGATTCACTTTCCAAAATCAATATGCCTGCCCCTTCGCCAAGTACAAACCCATCACGTTCTGCATCAAATGGCCTAGAAGCTTTTTGCGGGTCTTCATTACGTTTTGACAAAGCTTTACAAGAACTGAACCCAGCAATGCCAATTGGGCAAATAGCTGCTTCAGCGCCACCTGCAATAGCTATGTCTACGTCTCCTCTTCGAACTGATTCTAATGCAAGTCCAATGGAATCGGCACTGCTTGAACAAGCTGATACCGCACTATAGTTTGGTCCCTTTGCGCCGAGTAACATTGATACTTGCCCAGAAGCCATGTCTGG
>CAZUXZ010000088.1:0-9236 GCA_964624055.1 uncultured Rhizobiaceae bacterium
CTCCTCGTCATGGGTGAAGCAGAAAATCATCTCGTCGACCACTCTATCGGCACCGGTGGTACGCGAGATTGGGATGAGGTGGGTATCTTTAGGCATCTGCGGGATGAAGTGGTTGGCGTAGAAGCGGTTAAGCTCTTCGAAACCGGTTCCGCCGGTCATGGTCGGGATATGGTTTACGTAAGGTTGGCTGACCATGGTTGCCAGCGTGTCTTCAGTGTTTCGTGTGGCAAACTCAAATTTTAGATGCTCTTCCCACAGGGCTTCGAGATTAAAATGTGGACCCATGACACGGCGCAAAACAGCGATGCTGCGCGAATGAGCCATCATCGAGGCTGGGCGATTGTAGACTTCTGCTCGCGCATGATTGTAGAAGGCGTGATCGACATTGGGATAGGAGAAAATCTCGACATTTTTTTGACTGGCGAAATGGCTGGTGATTTCGGTCACTGCCAATTCCGGCACATATTGATCAAGCGCAGCAAAATGCATTTGTAGCGGGCAGAAAATATTTTTCGATTCGTCCAACAGTCTCTCGATGCCGACGCCATAAAAGCTAACGGCAGCATCGACTGTTTGGCGCGCCGCGGTGAGATAGGCGAGTTTGCCACCGAGACAGAAACCGATGCAGCCCGTCTTGCCAGTGCACTCGTCCATGGCACGAAGCGTCTTGAGTGTAGCGCCGATATCTTCGATGCCATGATCGATGTCAAAGTTTTCCATAAGTCTAAAGGCCTTCTGGAACTCGTCAGCTGAATAGCCGAGATCGGTGCCTTGTTTAATGCGCCAGAAGAGATCGGGTGCTAGGGTGACATAGCCTTCTTCGGCAAATAGGGCAGCGATTTCCCTCATGCTCTGATTGACACCGAAAATTTCATGCAGCAACACTAGACCGGCACCGCTTCCGGAATCGGGCATCGCTAGATAGCCGTCGAAGGTACCGCCGTCGTCAGCCGCTATTTTAATTATTTGTCCGCTCATCTTTTTATCCCCCAACCGTCGCTATGATTCGGTGCAGACTTCCCAAGGTGTGGGGAAGTGTCGCATTTTCAGGACATGTCGATGGCCGCTCACTTGCTCGACTGTGTTCATACAATCCTCGGCATTCAAGCTGCCTCCCTCCTTTTGTCATCTTCGCCAATCGATTATTTGACCTTGGTGAGGAGCGTCATCAGCTTGTCACGCTATGCGGTTGCTAGAACTTTGAGCAGATCGTCGATCCTGCCATTATTTGCGTTCGACATGATCGTAAAATTATTGTGTTCCCAGCCGGGAGGAGATTCTTCTCCCTCAACAACTACATCCACCCACCGCCCGCCATGGCAATGGACTGCCCGGTGATCGATTCTGAGCCAGGTAGGCAAAGCCACGCCACAGTTACGCCTACCTCGCTTGCCTCGATGATTCGGTCTTGTGGGTTTTTTTTGGCTAGTTCTCCGCGCGCATCCTCCTCGCTCATACCCGTCAGCTTCTGGATATTAGCGACGCCGGCTTTGACCATGCCTGTTTCGACATAGGCCGGGCACACGGCGTTGACGGTGATGCCCTTCTTGACGACTTCAAGCGCGAGTGTCCGTGTCAAGCCAATCATCGCGTGTTTCGAGGCAGCATAAGCAGCGATGTAGGGCTGACCGCTGAGCCCAGCGAGGCTTGACATGTTGACAATGCGGCCCCAACCCGCGGCAATCATTTCGGGCAGAACTTGCTGGGTGCAGACATGGGCGCCTATTACGTTTACTTCTATAACCCGGCGCATCATGTCGGCGGAGGTGTGCAAATAGGGTGCGGTCTCGGCGATGCCAGAATTGTTTACCAAGATGTCCACCGGGCCAACGGACGATACGGCCTCGGCAAAGACGCGGATAACTGCTTCTTGGTCGGTCACGTCTAATTCGCGCGCTTCCGTAGCCGGTAGTTTTTCTGCCGTCTCTTCAAGCGTTTTGGTGTTGCGCCCAGTGATCGTTAGGCGCGCGCCATGGGCCGCGAGTGCCTCGGCGCAAGCGCCGCCAATTCCGTGACCGCCGCCAGTGATAAAGGCATGTTTGCCAGTGAGTGTGGTGCTGTTAATCATACTAATTATGCCAATTGTTATACCTGTACGAGGAAGAGGTGAAATTACTCCTTGTTAGTGAGGTAAGTGTCCGTCTACTGGAAGTAGAATTCTGCGTCCAATTTGGTTTGGCAAGAAGCAAATGCGCGAAATGCCAAAGATTCCGTACTCGCCGGAGGTGGTGGTAGTGTACCTAAGATGGAAGTTGAATTTGTCCCAATAGGCAAAGTTGTTGAGAATCTCCTGCGCCGTCTTCGGGTCGTTTCCCTTGAGGTTCTCGATTGTTGCATCTAAGAACACCGCCCACAGCAGACAAAATTGGCCGGCGTACTGCGCTTGATCACCCTGATATTTGTTCGGGGTCGTACAGCTTTAAAACTTAGTTACTCAGCTGCCTGCGCAGATTCGTCTGGTGCGTATTTCGCGATCCAGCTTTCCTCAAAGCCGTAATCCTCTGTCGCTTTTTCTCGGCTGATATAGCCTTCGAGCACATCCTCGACGATGGCGGCCTTGTCGCGTTTGGTCGGGTCGCCGAAGCCGCCGCCGCCAGGAGCCTTGACTGAGACGCGCTCGTCGGGGGCAATGGGGACGTTGGAATATTTACTTGAGGAAACCTTGCCGAAGGCTTCCTTGATGGTCTGCCAGTCGTTTGCATTCTTGGCCTGGTAGAGCGTGGCACCGGGAATTGCCTGCTTACCACCCTTGAGGCCCCAGGAGGTGCGTAGGTGCTTGTTGGTCATCTGGCTGATCATCACGTCCCCAGTGCAGAGCATGGTTTTGGAGATACTCAAGCCGCCGCGATGTTCTCCGGCGCCACCTGAATCTTGGCGGAGCGCATATTCTTCGACGATCCAGGGATAGCGCGTCTCGAACACCTCAGTTGGCGTATTGGCACAGTTGCCGTTGATCGAATCGGTGGCGTCGTTGCCATCTGCGAATTCGCGCCCTCCATAGCCTACATAGGTGAAGTCAAAGGCGCCAAACGGCTCGTCGTTTTCCTCGTCATAGCCGCCGAAGACGAAGCAACCATGAGTCGTGCCTTCCGAGGCCATCACTCGGTGAGGTGCGCATTCCGACATGGCGCCGAAGATGCAGGCGACGATTAGCGGATGGGTCTCGGTGTTGCCGCCTACTTCGGAGCCGGGATAGTTGACGTTCATCACTGTGCCAGCCGGCGAAATAACGCGGATAGGGCGGAAGCAGCCTGAATTCTTCGGGATTGTCTGGTCGGTGAGGTGCAGCATAGCGTTGTAGGAAGCCGACCAAGCGACGCCAAGGGTAGCGTTGATCGGCCCCTTGGCCTGCGGTGAGGAGCCGGTGTAATCGATCACCACCTCGTCGCCCTGGACATTAACGGCGACACGAATCCAATATTCCTTAGCCTCGATTCCGTCGTCCTCGAGGCAGTCCTCGAAGGTATAGCGGCCGTCGGCGAAGGAAGCGATCTCGGCGCGCATGCGGCTTTCAGAATAGTCCATCAGGTCGCTCACGGTCTGGCGAAATGCGTCCTTACCGTATTTTTCGATCAGCTCGACCATGCGCTTTTCACCCATGTCGACGGCGCTGATTAGTGCGCGCAGGTCGCCATAATTGCCGCGCGGTGTGCGCACGTTGGAAAGGAGTAGTTTCCACACCTCGGGCACATCTAACCCGCGCTTAACGAGTTTGACCGGCGGCACGCGAAGGCCCTCATGGAAGATTTCCGTTGCCTCGCCGGGGAAGCCGCCTGGCACCATGCCGCCAACCTCGACGAAATGACCGATCGAAACAGCGAACCCCATCAGTTCGCCGCCGACAAAGATCGGCTTGAACATGGTATGCTCTGGCGTGTGTAGACCACCGCGATAGGGATCATTGTGGATGATCACGTCGCCTGGTTCGATCTCGAGGATTTCCTTGACCATTGAGCGCACCAGAAGCGGCACGCCGCCAATTTGCGCTGGGCAGAATTCGGCCACTGAGATCATCTCGCCTTCTGGATTGGCCAGCGCGCAGGTGAAATCCTCGGCTTCGCTGAATATGGTGGAATAGGCGGTCTTCTGCACATTCACGCCCATCTCTCGGCAGATGGCGACCATGGCGGAATCGATGATATTCATCGTGACCATATCCATGATGCTTTCCTTTCCTTCGATACGGTTACGCCGGCCTATCGGGTGGCGATCTCTCCAAGCAGCAAATTGCCGTATGTATCGACCCTGACATCCTGGCCAGGCCGGATGACGGTGATCGACGCCGGCTCCTCGATCAGGGCCGGGCCTGTGAGGCGATGGCCGGCGAGTAGCTGGGTGCGGTCAAAGATGGGGGCGTCGTGCGCGCCCTCATCGAACACAACCAGCCGCTGAGCGATCGAATCAGGGTTGCCCGAAGCTCTCGGTAGTTCAGGCAGGGCAACGCGCTCGGTCGCCGAGATCGCTGTCACCTTGATGCTAATTAGCTCGATGGTCTCGCCGGGGATATCGAAATTATAGCGTGCCTTGTGAGCAGCGTGGAAGCTCTGCCAGATCGAGGCGATGGTATCGTCATCGAAACACTCAAAATCGATCGGCACCTCAAGCTCATGATTTTGGCCAAAATAGCGCATCTCCAGGGAGCGGTGGCTCTCGATGGCCGCGGTGTAGCCCTGATCGGCCAACGCCTGTGCAGATTCGCGCACGAGGTCGTCCATCACATTGTTGGCATGCTCGCGTCGAAACGCCTTTGATGTCATAGGCGCGGTGCGCTCCACGTCGATGCGCGCATCCGTCATGGTGAAACCGAAGGCAGAAAACTGGCCCGGGTAGTTTGGTACGATGCCGGATGGAATATTGGCGAGTGGCATTAGGTCGGAGATATGTACCGGTCCGGCGCCACCAAACGCTAAAAGTGTGAAGTCGCGCGGGTCCAATCCGCGTTCGGTGAGCACTGAGCGAAGCGCACCGATCATATTGTTGTTGGCGATCTGCACGATGCCAAGGGCGGTCTCCTGGGGTGATTTGCCAATCTCGCCAGCAACCTTGGCGACGGCCTTCTCCGCCGAGTCGACTTCAAGCGCCATTTGGCCACCCAGAAAATTCTCTGGATTGATGCGTCCTAAGATGACATTCGCGTCCGTGACCGTGGCGCGCGTGCCGCCCCGGCCGTAGCAAGCCGGGCCGGGTGCGGCGCCAGCGCTTTCCGGTCCGACGCGCAGCATGCCGCCCTTGTCTATCCAGGCGAGCGAGCCGCCGCCGGCGCCCATGGTGCGGATGTCTATCATAGGAATTTGGATCGGCACGCCGAATTCGATCTCGAATCTGGTGGCAAAGCTTTCACGCCCGTCGACCACGGTGGAAACGTCGGTTGAGGGTCCGCCCATGTCGAGGGTGACGAGGTGATCGACTCCGGCGAGGCGCGCAATCTGCTTGGCGCCGACGACCCCACCAGTGGGGCCAGAAAGGGTCATCTGGATTGGCGCCTCTGCAGCGGCTTCAAGGCTCATTTCTCCGCCGTTTGATTTGATTGCTGCAATGCGCTTGTTTACCCCTTGCTCGGCAAAGCGTGTGTTAAGATTTTCTAGATGGCCGCTAACCAACGGCTTGATATAAGCGTCTGCCAAGGTCGTAGAGGAGCGCTCATGTTCCTTCCATTTGGGTAGCACATCATAGGAAATGGAAACTGGCTTGTCCGGGCAGATCTCGGCCAAAATCTCCTTCACCCGACGTTCATGCACTGGCTTGACATAGGAGAAGAGGAGGCAGACGGCGATGGCCTCGATGCGCGGATCCGCCGCAATGCGCTCTGCTACTTTGCGCACGCCGGTCTCGTCGAGCGGTATATATTCCTCGCCGCGCGAGGTAATGCGCCCGGTTACCTCAAAGGCATGGCGGCGTTTCATCAGCGGCTTGGATTTGATCCAGGTTATATCGTAATGGCTCTGCCGCTTGCCTCGCTGGATGAAAGGCACGTCGCGGATGCCTTCGGTCGCAATATAGGCGACTGTTGCACCTTTGCGCTCCAAGACCGCGTTGGTGGCGATGGTAGTACCGAAACGGAGATGTTCAATTTCGCTTGCTGGGCCAGCATCCTCAAGGCCACCGACAATACCTTCACCCGGATCATGCGGCGTCGACAGAGTTTTCCAGACCGATAGACTACGCGTCTCACGGTCGTAAGCGACGAAGTCGGTGAAAGTTCCGCCGACGTCGATGCTGACATCCTTACTCATTGGTGGTAGCTCAGGCGTCAGGTCTTGTGAATGCCATCGCGGGGCAGTGGGATGCGCGGCTCATCGCCACCGGCAGCGCGCGCTGTGGCCCATTGCTGGCACCAGTCCGAACAGAATTGCTTGGTGACACCCTCAATCTCGCCCATAATGCCGTCCTCATAGAGAAGGACACCGCAATTGTCGCATTTGATGTAGCGCTCAATATAATAGCCGTTATCAGAAAAGCGCATAGTGCCCCTCCCATATTCCTACAATTATCACCTTGGCACGATTTTGGCCAAGCTGGCCCGTCATTACAATTGCATAGTTGCGCTATCAGCAAGTTTGTTGACACAGCGCAGATTAGATTCGACCGCGCTGGCAAATAAACTTTATTTTTCAGCTGTTTATTGTATCGTTCTTGAGGACTTAACACGATGGGGACGGGAGTGTGAGAACGGCAAAGCGCTCAGGAAAACTAGGGATCAAAAAGCACAGCCGCGATCCACAAGCGGCAATGGTGCCGCGTGCCACGCAACAAAGCCTCGATGAGTTAAGCCGGCGCATATTGGCCCTCCTGCAAGAAGATGGCCGGCGTTCTTTCTCATCGATTGCACGCGAACTGAAGGTTTCAGAAAGCGCTGTTAGAAGCCGCGTCGCCCATCTCGAAGAGCATGAGCATCTGCGTTTCATTGCCGTGATCGATCCGGTACAGGCCGGCTATATGAGCTGGGCGATGCTCGGCATCACCGTGTCGTCCGACGCCAGCCCGGACGAACTCGCGCGCGAATTCTCGAAAATCCCCCAGGCAATCTGGGTCAGCGTGGTGGGAGGCAAGTTTGACTTGATGGTTGAAACCTGGACGGAGACGCCGGTTGAACTCCAGCAGTTTCTCGAACAACATTGTTACGGTAATGACAAAGTTGCTGCCGTTGAAACTATGGTCGGTATGAGAATTTATAAATGGGGTGCGCCGCAGCTCTAGTTTTAAGTTGTTACGTGCCGCCTAAGCTAAATTACCGTCCTTCAGTTCCGGGATCGGCCCATCGTAATAAGGCAAATCGTCGACTCTCGGGGTCCAAGAGTTGTTATCAATGCAGGCTTGCACATGATTGGCAATCTCTTCCATGGTAGCGAACCATACGCCGCCCCGGTTCTGCATTTCTTCGATCATCTTGGCGATGCGATCGCAACGCGCTAGGCGGCCTGAGACAAAGGGGTGCCACACCGTCACCCAAAGCCCGCCATATTTATACATCGCTTCGAATTCCGACATAAACACGTTCATCGCCTCGTCTGGTGATTTGATTGGCATCATGTAATGCATATCGGGTGCATGGGTGTAATGCGGCCAATCGTCCATACCCCAATGGCTTGGCAACTCGATGACCTGTCCGGCCTTGGTTTTCAGTAAATATGGAATGTCGTCGCCCATCAGGCTCGCGTCATAGATGAAGCCTTTCTCGATCATGTAATCGAGCGAATATTTCGAAAAATTATAGAGTGGCGCTCGCCATCCGCGCGGCTTTTTTCCGGTCATCCGCTCGATCACATCGATTTGACGTTCGAACCAGTAAAGCTCGTCCTCTGGGCTCAGCTTGTTAGGGTTTTCATGGAGATAGCCATGCGCTGCGATCTCATGGCCGCCTTTGAGGATTGCGTCGACGAGATGCGGATAACGCTCCATGCACCAGGCTGGATAGAAGAAGGTCTGCTTAATCTCCAAGCGTTTGTACATTTCGAGGATGCGTGGGATGGCGACCACATCGTATTTCAACCAGGTCATGGTCGACAGCATGGTTGGGGCGTTTTCACCATGCTCAAGATGGAGAATGCTGTCCGTATCAATATCGAAGGTTATGGCGCAGGCAACCTTATTGCCGTTTGGCCACGGTATCGGATTGCTAATCATGATTCTCCTCCCCCTTATTTGGCGCGTGGCGCCCCATTCCCCCTATTTCAATGCTATGCAGTCAGCCTGGACAATTAATCCATCTCCCGCCAACTCATGTACGCGGACCGGTGTCATCGCAGGATGAGCATCGGGTGCAATGTTGGTCCAGGCAGCGGACAAGGCGGCAAAAGTCTCTGCCGTCTCGCCGTCTTCGGCGACGAAGAAGAGATTGAGTTTAACCACATCATCGAGTGTTGCGCCGTCGGCCGCGAGCACGGATGCAAGTCGCTCAAAAACGATGCGTGCCTGTCCGCTGGCATCTTCAGGAGCAAGTACGGCACCGTTGTCTCCGAGAGCAACTTGACCGCCTACAAAAATTTCTCCGGTGGCACTGACGCCGTCGCTATAGTCGTCTGGTTGATAGCCGCCACCCGCCAGGGATTTGGCTAGGCGTTTCCGTTCTGGATCGATGATCGCCATAGCGTCAATCTCAAGATCGAGCCCGGGGTAGAGTAGATCGACGCCGAATGCGGGCAGTACGGCGTTCTTACCGGTGACGAACTCTGTGGCCACTTCCATAATTCTATCGGCATATGACTGACCTGTGGGTAGATGGTTGTCATGTTTAAAGCAAACCTTGACATGTACAACGTCATCGAACGACCCGCCGGCGTCGGATAAAACATTTCCGATAAATTTGAAAATGTTGCGAGTCTGCGCATCGAGATCGCCAACATGAACGGATTTTCCTCTTTCGTCGGCTGATATCTGGCCGCCAACAAAAATCCGCTCGCCGACTCGCCAACCCTGTGACAGTGGCACGGAAATACTCCAATCCCAACTGCCGCTTGGCATGATGCGTTGACGGATGTTGCGTGAAGAACCTCTCAACGCTATGCCTTCGATTTGGATCAATTGTTCTGCATACGGCATGCCCTTGATGCGCACCGCCGTTGCCGCTGGTCCGGGATCGGGGAAATATTCGAGGCGCACTTTGGTCATGTCTTCCCAATATTTTGTCGCATCTTCTTCGGCGCCGTCGAAAACATAATAGGTGTTGAGACGAACAAGGTCTGCGAGTCCAATCCCCATCTTTTCGAGGCGGCTTTTCATATTCTCAAACACATTAC
>CAZUXZ010000089.1:0-36401 GCA_964624055.1 uncultured Rhizobiaceae bacterium
AGTAGCACGCCAAGGCGCTTGACGAAGATCGCGTGATCCGCCTCACCGCGCGTGGCATACCGCTCGTTGGTTATCTCTACCGTGCCGCCGCGCGCCTCAGGTAGGATGGCGATGGTGAACTCTCGATTGCGCTCAGTTTCGACGATGATTTGCTTGCCCCCGGTCGGCACGACGCGCAGCCGATCGATCAGACGGACCAGGGTCGGGCTATATAGAGACGCCGGTTCGCCGGGTCGGGTGGGGCTGTAGAGCGGGTCTGCCTTATGCTCAGCAATAATCTCGGCACGCCGCGCCGGATCCGAGAGATGCGGC
The DNA here is from genome assembly GCA_964624055.1 of uncultured Rhizobiaceae bacterium. GTDB lineage: Bacteria > Pseudomonadota > Alphaproteobacteria > UBA828 > UBA828 > PTKB01. Next base: position 313 of record CAZUXZ010000089.1, read on the forward strand.
AGGGTGTACATCCGGAAGTTATAATCGTCGACTGCCTTGAAGGCATAATCCTGCCTCAGTGCGGTGACCGGAATGCCATGGGTGTCGGTTTCTGCCGTCATAATTACCTCTCGATTTAGCGGTATTTTCTGCGTTTCGGCTTACGGACGAATTTATTTTTCTTGCCTGTAGAGCGGGTGCCCGGCGCGCCGCCATGACTCCGCCCACGGCGTTGTATTTCCCCTTCAGGCGGTGGCGCTTTCTCGCTGTCAGTAGTGAAACCAAGGTCTCTTTCCTGTAGACGGTGGATTTCGTCGCGCAAACGCGCTGCTTCCTCGAATTCCAGCTCGCCCGCCGACTCTTTCATTCGTTTTTCTAGATTCTTGAGATAGGTTGCGAGATTGTCGCCGATCAGGTGATGGGTTTCCTCATCGCTGGTCTCTACGGTGGCGTAATCCTGTTCGCATATTCCTTCGAGAATATCGCCGATATTCTTGCGTACGCTTTCCGGCGTGATGCCGTTGGAGATGTTGTACTCCTGTTGCTTGCTACGACGCCGCTCGGTTTCCTCGATCGCCTGGGTCAATGAGTTGGTCATACGATCGGCATAGAGAATGACGCGGCCATCTATATTGCGTGCGGCGCGGCCGATTGTCTGGATGAGTGAGGTGCGCGAGCGCAGAAAGCCCTCTTTGTCGGCGTCTAGGATCGCTACCAGGCCACATTCGGGGATGTCGAGGCCCTCGCGCAGCAGGTTAATACCGACGAGGACGTCGAAGGTGCCTAGGCGGAGGTCGCGGATGATCTCGATGCGCTCCAGGGTATCGACGTCGGAATGGAGATAGCGCACGCGGATTCCGGCCTCGTGGAGATATTCGGTAAGGTCCTCGGCCATGCGCTTGGTGAGCGTTGTCACCAGCACGCGGAGCCCATTGTTCGTGCAGTCGCGGCATTCAGCTATGAGGTCGTCAACCTGCTCCTCGACCGGGCGGATGATGCAGACCGGATCGATCAGCCCCGTGGGGCGGATCACCTGTTCGACGAAGACGCCGGCGGTACGCTCCATCTCCCAGGACCCCGGCGTTGCTGAGACGAATATAGTCTGCGGGCGCATCGTCTCCCATTCCTCGAATTTGAGTGGTCGGTTGTCTACGCAGGAGGGCAGACGGAAGCCAAACTCGGAAAGGGTGGATTTGCGTTTAAAGTCTCCGCGATACATACCGTTCAACTGCGGCACCGTGACATGACTCTCATCGACCATCAGGAGCGCGTTCTCCGGTAGATATTCGAACAGGGTTGGTGGTGGCTCGCCGGCGTTTCGCCCTGTGAGATAGCGCGAATAATTCTCGATGCCAGCGCAGCTTCCCGTCGCTTCCATCATCTCGAGATCGAACAGGGTGCGCTGCTCGAGGCGCTCGGCGGCGAGCAATTGGCCGTTTTTCTGATATTCCTCGAGTCGCACCGCGAGCTCCTTGCGAATGCTCTTGATCGCCTGATTGATAGTGGGGCGGGGTGTTACATAGTGACTGTTGGGATAGACCCGGATGCGGTCGAGCTTGTCATTTTTATGGCCGGTCAAGGGGTCGAACTCAACGATTTCCTCGACATCCTCGCCGAACATAGAGACGCGCCAGGCTCGGTCTTCCGAGTGCGCTGGAAAGATTTCGATGACATCGCCGCGCACGCGGAAATCGCCCCGTTCGAGCGAGGTGTTGTTGCGGCGGTATTGCAACTCGACCAGCTTTTTCAAAAGGGTGCGTTGATCGAACCGGCTCTCCATGTCGAGATAGAGGGTCATCGCTGAATAGGTCTCGGGCGAGCCGATTCCATAGATGCAGGAGACCGAGGCGACTATTATGACATCCTCGCGCTCCAAAAGCGCGCGCGTAGCGGCGTGGCGCATGCGATCAATCTGCTCGTTGATCGAGGCGTCTTTCTCAATATAAGTATCGGTCCGCGGAACATAAGCCTCAGGCTGATAATAGTCGTAATAGGAAACGAAATACTCGACCGAATTGTTTGGGAAGAAGCCCTTCATTTCGCCGTAAAGCTGGGCGGCGAGTGTCTTGTTGGGTGCGAGGACTAGGGTCGGACGGGCTAACTGCTGCACTACCTGGGCCATGGTGTAGGTCTTGCCAGAGCCGGTGACGCCGAGCAGCACTTGATCTCGCTCGCCTTCATGCAATCCCGTAACGAGTTTGGAAATTGCTCGCGGCTGATCTCCCGCGGGCTGATAATTGGACACAAGATCGAACGGCTTCCCGGAGCCACCATCCAGCGGCGGCGTCTTGCGCGGGCCCATGAGATGCCCGGTGGGGTCGCCGGAAGCGTGCAATGCGGGGTGGGCTTTCATGGCGCGTAGTTTAACACGTAGGGGCAGTGGGTGTGTCAGCTTGAAACACCCTTGCCGAAGGAATTAGGCTGGTGTTGACATCACTTGAGTAATCTGTTTTTCGCCATGTTCCAAATGGTGTTATTTGTCCCCCGACTCTTTGCTCTAGCTCTCGCGTTTCTTGTGCTCATCGCTCTCCCCGCTTCCACCGCCGATCCCGTGCAAGAGCGGCCTGGGGATAGGGCGGTGGGGTCCTTGAAGGCGCCGATCGTGATGATCGAGTATTACTCGCTCGATTGTTCTTATTGCGCCAAGTTTCATACCGAGACCTATCCCAGGCTGAAACGCGAATATATTGATACTGGTCTGATGCGATTCGTCTATCGCGATTTTCCGCTTTCCTGGGCGGCGCTGGAGGCGGCGATCCTCACCCATTGTGTGTCGCCAGAGCGTTTTTTTGCTGTCTTCGACATGCTGCTGGAGGCCCAGAGCCGCTGGATACAGGCGGAATCGACCGCGAAAGCAGTGGCACGGATCGGCGAGACCCAGGGCGTTACGTCTGCGCAATACCAAGCCTGCCTAGACGAACGCAAATGGGAGCGGCAGATCTATCTTGGTCAGAAATATGCCAGCGAAGTGCTTGGCGTCACCGCAACGCCGACTTTTTTCATCAATGGCGAGAAGCTCGAGGGCAATATAGCTTTTGACACGCTCGCCAAAGGTCTTGACCACATGCTGAATGAGATCCAGCGCAAGAGCCCGGACTACACTTTTCGCGTTCAAGATAGTGAAGAACGCGGGCTATGGGATCACGTCTCAACGAGTAAGGCGCGGTAACACCACCTGGCCGAAGGTGCGGATCCCGGCCTCAAAATAATTCCAGCTGAACTTGAATCCTTCTTCAGCTGTGCGCTCTGCCATTTCGTCGAATTTCGTGGCGACGGTCGTCGGCGAGCCATGCACCATCGGGATGGCAGCAAATGCCGAATTAACTTCTTCCAGCGGCAGGTTAAGGAGAATGCGCACGCCTTCGTTACCGCCGCCCTCATTGCTATCCATATTGGCACTGGCAATCATATGGGATGCATTGGAGCGTTTTGGTCGCCGCCGATAGCCTGCCCATCAAAGTGAAGGGCTCAAGGTAATGGTTCTAAAAGCCGGTAACACCGTCGAAGCCTTTGAACTTAATCATCGGCAGGGCGAAGGAGAAATCCTGCTTTTCCGCTTCAACGGCGATGGCTTCGAGATTCCGATAGGTGGGCAGAAAGGGTTCAATATACTCCGAAATGATTCAGTCTTCGTTCCCCTTTGCCGCCCGAATCTTGCTAAGGTGGCAGGAACGAGCAAACAGGAGGAAGAAATGCCCGAATATATTCCCCAACCATTCGATTGGGTGCGTGAGCAAGTTGAACTGTATGAAGGCAGTGGTGGTAAAGAAGGAACCACTCTACTCGATACCGGCATTCCAGTCATCATATTCACATGTATCGGAAACAAAACCGGCGCCATTCGCAAGGTTCCCCTCATGCGGGTCAAAGTCGGCGACGGCTATGTCCTGATTGGCTCGAACGGCGGTGCCAAGCACGATCCAGTCTGGGTGCACAATATCCGCGCCAACCCGGATGTCGAGCTGCGCGACGAGAGTGTGGTTACTAAGATGCGGATCCGGGAAGTGCATGAAGATCCAGAGCGTGCGGAGCTTTGGGAGGCCAGCGCGGCGGTCTTCCCAACCTATAACGAATACAAGGGAAAAACCCCCCGCACGAAGATACCTGTGTTCATTGCAGAGCCGGCTTAACTAACCAGCAGTTTCAATTCTTTCCATTGAGGGTAAGTCTTTAATTTTGGGGTATACATGGGCCAATTCGACAATAAGGTCGTTATTGTCACGGGTGCGGGCGTGAGCGGAGAGGGGATGGGCAATGGCAAGGCAGCTGCCATCCATTACGCCCGCGAAGGCGCCCATACCGTTGCTCTAGATATCGATCAGGCTGCATTGGATGACACCGCGCATATCATTGCAAGCGAAGGAAACGCGGTAACAGCCCTGCTATGCGATGTAAGCGACAATAACTCCGTTGCGGATACGGTCGCTGAGGCGCATGGCAAACTCGGTCGCATCGATGTACTACACAACAACGTAGGCCTATTGGAGCTTGATGGCCCGGTCGCCCTACCGGAAGAGGTTTGGGACAAGGTGATAGATACGAACGTCAAGAGCATGTTCCTGACCTGTAAGCATGTCTTACCGATCATGGCGGCACAGGGTAAAGGCGCTATCGTCAATATCTCTTCGGTCGCAGCTATCCGCTATTGGGGCACACCTGCTATAGCCTACGATACCTCGAAGGCTGCCATCTTGCAGTTTACTCGCTCCATTGCCCTTGAATATGCGCGCAAGGGCATTCGCGCCAATGTGATACTGCCAGGCGTAATGGATACGCCGTTGATCAACGAGCCGCTTAAGGCCGACCATAACCCTGCCGAAATCGAGAGAATTCGCCAGGAACGCCATCAAATGATCCCTATCGGGCGCATGGGAGATCCATTTGAGCTTGCCAAGGCGGCGGCTTTTCTCGCCTCCGACGATGCAAGTTACATCACAGGCTCGGAGCTCATTGTTGATGGTGGGTTAGTAAGCACCTGCATTCCGAACTGGTAAGCCTTTTCGAAAATTGGGGTGCTGGATCAATTTTATCAGCTGTTAGTTCCTGTTCACTATGATCCCGCGGCAATTTGGCGCCACGAGAGAGAAAGTTTGCGGAAAAGAATAATTTCCGTAGCAATGTCAGGCCTCACCCCGCCCATCGCAGCACCTACGCATGACTAAGATGCAGCTGATCTATCGTAAACATATTGCCAAAAGTGACGTCCAAGCAATTATTGGTAGCGACACTCCGAGTATCAACGAAGCATTGATGAAGGCCATCTTCTATTTCGCTATGATGGGCCGAGAAAAGTTGATAAGGGAAATATTGGGCAAGATTCTGATGCACAGTTCTATGCGTGTCGCTGCGACTGGTGCATTAGTTGGCGCGGCGCGTCGGCAAAGACAGGTTGACAAAGCACGCGTGTAAATATCGAATTGGCCTTTGTTTAAACCTGCCAGCGACAGTCGCAAGCGCAGGGCACTCGTGTAGAAAATTTTAAAAAAGTAACCTTTCGGCAAAAATAGGGGGATTAGGATGTTTAACGTACCCAAGAATGCGCTCTATAAGAAGGTTAGTCGGAGAAAATTTCTTGAATTAGGAGGCGGTACCGCCGTCGCGCTTGGCGCCGGTTCGCTTGGCGTTGGGCTCGGTTCCGTAATAACTCGCCGTCCAGTGTATGCTTCCTCGTCAATGGACGCTAAATGGCGTCAATATGAAGGTTCAAAACTGGTGTTCATGTCGGAGAACACGCCGCCTTCCTTCGCGATCCGCGAAAATATCAAGGCGTTTTATGACCTTACCGGCATCGAAGTGGAAATTCTTACAGACGGTTTGCCGACCGTGCAGCAAAAAGTAGGCATCGACCTAAGAAGCGGACAAGCGGATTATCAATTGAACTATGTGCAGGACAAACCGATTGGTTCACCCTTTGCTGATTTCTACGCCGACCTGAACGAGTTTTCGGTGGACGATACTTTGCCGCTTGACCCGCAGGGGTATGGTGACGAAGTCTGGTTCGAGAACTATCTCGATGCCTGCGGCGTCTATTACGAGCGCGGGCCAATCCGTGCCTTCCCTTATGACTGTGCGGTGTCGTGCACATTTTACCGGCAGGATCTGTTCGAAAAACTGACCAAGGATTTCGAGGCGGATTATGGTTATCGGATGGAGTTCACGGACGAAACGACCTACAAGAACATGGTTGATTTCACAGCCTTCTTCAAAAAAATGCATGAGCGCGATGCTTCCATTCCTTATGGCTATGCGCAGCATCATGGCTCGTTCGGTTGGACCACTCAGCTCGATATTCAGCGCCATATGTACGCCCAGAACCAATGGCTCGATTTCGCCGTGGACGACACGCTTGGTTCTAAAAACCCTGGTCCGGCGAATTGGGGAGATGCACAGTCGGTCAAGGCGATGGAGGGTTACAAGGCGCTCGCAGATGTATCCCATCCGGATAATTTGACCAACGGTACACTGGAGCTGAACACTGTGTATGCGGCAGGCGGCGTGGCGATGCAGATTCAGTATCACGAATTTGCCGCCTCAGTCGAAGACTCCGAGCAATCCGTAGCAGCCGGCGGGCGGACGGCATATGCCATGGGCCCGAAGGGCGATCCGTCGTGGAATGCCGATGGTAGTGGCAACGTAGTTAATGCCACCAATTGTGGCATTGGCGGCATCGGAATCAATGCTGGCGCCTCGACAGATCTGCAGCGTGCCGCATTTATTTTCGCCAGCTGGGCGTGCAGTCACGATACGCAGCTTATGGTTTTAGAGGGCGTAGGTGGCACACCGACGCGTAGGTCGGTCCTTGACCTGCCGGAAGTGAAAGCTGCGCGTAACAGGCCGACCAGCATGCCCAACGCGCTGACCTTCGAGGCAGTATACGACAAGGGCATCCGCTCACCGAATATGGTACTCGGGCCGAAATTACCGAAGGCTAATGAGTATCATGAGATCGTTCGCGTCGGGACCCAGCAATGCATCTCTGGCGAATTGTCCGCCCAAGAGGCTTGCGAATCCGTTCGCGACGAGCTTAACGCCATTCATGGCGTATAGTGCCTGAGAAGAGTTTTCCAGCTTAAGGGTTGGAGCTTCCGCTGCCACGGTGAGTCCGCCGTGGCAGCGGCTCTTCTCCCGCCAACCGAAGTCGGAATAGCTCGCACCCGCCCCGGGAATTGACTATGGCCATTACCGAATTCGATCGCGGAATTCAGGATCCGAGCGAATACCGGGGCGTACGGCGTGTCGACCACACGCCGCAAAGCTTCAACAATCAGCCAGCCCGTTATTATCTGATGTGGCTTTTGCTGCCGGCCATCATCTTACTGGCCGGGATATCGCTCTATCCCTTCGTTTGGCTTATATATATGAGTCTCCATGAGGTGCAACTCGCTCCTGGAAAACCGGATCTCTGGGCCGGGTTTGACAATTTTTCCCGCCTCTTTAACGACAAAAATTTCGCTCGTGGCTGGGTCACACTGTTCAAGTACAGCGCTCTTTGCCTTTCCGTCGAAATAACCCTCGGCGTCATAGTGGCGGTGATCTTGAACAATTCGCGCCTCGAGAAACTATTTATCACCATCTTTTTGATGCCAATGATGATGGCGCCCGTGATCGCCGGTTTCCTTTATATGTTCCTCTATAATGGCACCTTCGGCTGGTATTTTTGGCTGCTGCGCAGTTTGGGCGTCTTGGACGGCGGCTCGATCCTTGGCAATAAGTTCTGGGCCATGTTTGGTGTGGTCGCAACCGATGTCTGGCAATGGACGCCGCTGATCGCTCTGATCACTCTGGCCGGCTTGAAGCGCGTACCGCAAGAGCAGCTGGAAGCGAACATGGTCGACGGTGCTGGGCCAGTGCGAAATTTCTTTAGCGTTGCTCTGCCGAACCTCTATCCGTTCCTGCTGATCGCCATCTTGCTGCGCTTCATGGATAATTTCCGTTTTATCGACACGATCTTGATCATGACCGGCGGAGGGCCGGCCAATGCGACGAAGATACTGCCCACCTATCTTTTCGATGTATCGTTCAAGTTTTTCGAACTTGGTCGCGGTGCGGCGATCGCCTTTACCTTACTACTGTTGACGATTTTACTCGGACTTGCGCTTACGAAGATATTTGAAGACCCGACTCGTAAAATCAAATCAGATGGGGGCGGCTAGGCAATGGCATCGCGCGAAATCGTTCGCTATAGATCGCCAGCACGCACTGCGTTTTCAGCCCTGGTGGTCCTGTTCTTGGTCGTCTTTTTCGTCTGGACGGTACTACCTCTCGCGATCATGCTGATTTCTTCGTTCAAGGATCTACTCGATGCCTTCAAATTACCGGCAGAGGGTGATTGGGGCGGTGTCGGGGTGATGTTCGATTTTGCACCCACCGGTGCGCACTATGTTGAACTTTTCACCGAGAAAAATTTCGGCGAATACATGCGCAACAGTCTGATTGCCTCGCTGGGCTCAGCAGTCGTCTCAGTATTTCTTGGCTCAATGGCAGCCTATGCACTATCCCGCGCTGAGTTCCGTGGCAAGCGCGATCTCTTGTTCTGGATCATTTCCACCCGCATGGCACCTGTGGTCGCGGTCATGGTACCGCTCTATGTCATCTTTCGCTCCTCCGGATTGGTCGGTACGCTACCGGGGCTTATTCTGGCCTATACCACTTTCAATCTGCCATTCGCGATTTGGATTTTGAAGGGCTTTTTCGACAATGTACCCTACGCTATTGAGGAGGCGGCGCTGTGCGATGGCGCTAACCGGTGGCAGGCTTTGCGAATGATCATGCCACTGGTGGCGCCCGGGGTCGGCGCTTTTATCGTGCTTTGTGTGCTGTTCGGCTGGAACGATTTTCTCTTCGCCTCAATTATTGGCTCGGGCGGCGCCAAGACGCTGCCGGTGGCTACTGCTGAGCTTGTGCAACCGGTCAAAATCCAGTGGGGCAGCATCATGGCCGCAGGTGTCATCACCACCGTGCCGATGATGTTCCTTGGCCTACTTATTCGCCGTTACCTGGTCACTGGCCTGACCATGGGCGCGGTGCGGGAGTAAGCTGTCATGCAGAAACACAAATTTCTTTAGGATTGGAACGGGCTTATGGCAACCGTCACCATTTCGGATGTGTGGAAATATTACGGCAAGACTGTGGCCGTGAAGGAGCTTAATATTGAGGTCCAGGACAATGAATTTCTCTGTCTATTGGGGCCGTCAGGCTGCGGGAAATCCTCCACTTTGCGCATGTTAGCTGGCCTTGAATTCATTTCCTCCGGAAATATTTATTTTGGCGATACCCGGGTTAACGATATCCCGCCCAAGGACCGTGATATCGCCATGGTGTTTGAGAATTACGCGCTCTATCCCCATAAAACTGTATTCGAAAATATGGCTAATCCGCTTAAGCTTCAGAAAATGAACAAGGCGGATATCACTGAGCGGGTCGAATGGGCTGCTAAGATGCTGGAAATAACGGAGTTGTTACAGCGCAAGCCGGTTGAGCTTAGTGGCGGGCAAAAGCAGCGTACAGCCATTGGTCGAGCTATCGTGCGCGAACCTAAGGTGTTCCTGTTCGACGAGCCAATCGCCCATCTTGATGCCAAGCTGCGCTCGCATATGCGCGGCGAACTCAAACATCTACAGCGCCGTCTGGAGACCACGACGATCTATGTCACTCATGACCAGCTCGAAGGCATGACCATGGCAGACCGCATCGCTGTTATGCATGAAGGTGTGCTCCAGCAGCTTGGTACGCCGAGCGAAATCTATAATCATCCCGTCAACGAGTTCGTTGCCGGATTTGTCGGCGAACCCCCGATGAACTTCATCGATTGCCGTATTGAACGCCAGGGCGATGCGGTTTTGCTCGTCAGTGACGACGGAAATTTAAAATTAACGCTGAGCAATGCGCAATTGGACACGCTGGCGGAAAAGAATGTGGAGCAAGCGGTCCGTCTTGGAATCCGGCCGGATGATCTGTTCGTTGAAACCGGACAAGATCACGGGCTGGATTTCACCGCAAAGATATTCATCACTGAGCCATTGGGCGGCGACATGCTGGTTGAGGCCGTGCTCGGCGACGACCGGCTGACGATCAAGCGCAAGATCGCTGATATGGGTCAACCGGGCGACCCTTGCGGACTTGCGTTTAATATTGAGAAACTCCACGTCTTTGATCGGGAGACGGGAGAGGCGTTCTTTTAGAGCGGAGTTTGGCGACCCGTCGCCGTTGGGACTGCTCTCGCCGCGCTTTTTTGTTTGGTTGGCGCCATGATGATACGCACTAGGCGAAGTTTTTTCACTGTTCTCGCCAGCCTCTTTCTGGCCGGCGCTCTGCTGCGACCGTCGGCGGCAGATGTGATGGACGCGCGGCTTGGCGATATGGTGTTTGGCAGCGCTGACGCGTCCGTGACTATGATCGAATATTACTCTCTCAATTGTTCGCACTGCGCGGCATTTCACAAAGAGACCTTTCCCAGTTTGAAGACTGACTATATCGATACCGGGAAGTTGCGTTTCATTTTCCGAGACTTTCCGCTCAACTGGCCGGCGGCCGAGGCAGCGATTCTCACCCATTGTGCTGGACCGGAGCGCTTTCTTGCGGCGCAGAACGCGCTCTTTGGCAGCTACAGGAGATGGAGCTCGGCGACTCCTTCAATCCTCGAAGTCGCCGAAATTGGCGAGAGTTTCGGCGTGACACGGGCCGAGTTCAAGGTCTGCGTCGAGGCCGGCGATTTGCAACAACAGGTTATCGAAAGCTTCGAATACGCCAACGGTACTCTCGGCATAGAAAGTACGCCAACCTTCTTCATCAACGGCGTGAAGCATGTCGGAGGAATTTCTTTAGAGCGCCTCGGAGAAATTATCAGTTCCCAAGACTGAGTTATTATGTCCGCTTGCCGCCAGCGCCCATGCAGCATAATTTAGTTGCACTCTGGACAGTGAATTTGGAACGCCCCTAGCTATGTCCCTCATCGCCAAGCGCCTCGCGCGCATCAAGCCATCGCCGACTATGGCGATTACAGCCAAGGCTGCTGAATTGCGCGCTCTAGGCCGCAACGTGATCAGCCTTGGCGCCGGCGAGCCGGATTTTGATACGCCGGACAATGTCAAGGAAGCCGGTATTGCAGCCATCCGCGAGGGCCAGACGAAATACACTAAAGTTGACGGTACGCCTGAGCTGAAGGCGGCGATTGCACGCAAATTCAAGCGCGACAACGGGCTCAATTACGAAATTGATCAGATCAATGTCGGCTCGGGCGGCAAGCATGTGCTCTTCAACGCCCTGATGGCGACTCTCGATCCCGGCGACGAAGTGGTGATTCCAGCGCCATATTGGGTGTCCTATCCGGATATGGTGCTCCTCGCCGAGGGCACTCCGGTGATCGCACCGGCGGCAGAGGCCAACGGCTTCAAGCTGACGTCGGCTGAGCTCAACGCGGCAATCACTGCCAAGACCAAATGGTTTATCTTCAATTCGCCGAGTAATCCGACCGGCTCAGCCTACAGCAAAGATGAGATTGCGGCACTGGCCGAGGTGCTGCGACCGCATGAGAATGTCCGCATCCTATCGGACGATATCTATGAGCATCTTGTCTATGACGGTTTCACCTTCGCCACCTTCGCTGAGGTGGCGCCAGACCTCTATGATCGCACTCTCACCATGAACGGCGTTTCCAAGGGTTACGCCATGACTGGCTGGCGAATTGGCTTTGCTGCCGGCGATGTGGCCTTGATCAAAGCAATGGCCAAGGTGCAATCGCAATCGACCTCAAATCCCTCCTCGATCAGCCAAGCCGCGGCGATTGAGGCGCTGGACGGGCCGCAAGACTCCATCGCCGAGCGCAATGAGACATTCCTTAAGCGTCGCGATCTCGTGGTCGACATGCTTAATCAAGCAACCGGAATCACTTGCCAAAAACCGGAAGGGACATTCTATGTCTACCCCAGTTGCGCCGGGTTGATCGGCATGCAAACACCGGACGGGAAGATCATCGAGACGTCTGAGGATTTTGCCGCCTATCTTCTGGAAGGCGAGGGCGTCGCCGTGGTGCATGGCGCAGCCTTTGGACTCGACCCCTTCTTTCGCATCTCCTACGCCACCTCGACCGAAGCCCTCACCGAAGCCTGCCGACGCATCCAACGCGCTGCGACGTCTCTGGTTTAAATTAGGGTTGGTCCGGCTGTGGGTCGTACCTGTGCCGGCTAAGTAGGTGTACGCGGCAGGGAGGTTGTTATAGCTGTGGGCGAGTTAGTCCGGAGCGTGCTTTGGCCAGTGCAGGGGGCAGCGAGATCCGCAAGGGCGAGCGACGCCTAAACACCACGCTGGTATGATCTGCCGTGGCGGTAGGCGCACCTTATATAATCGCCAATCAAACAAGCAACATAGGGAGTGATGGATGTTGATCAAGATCAGGCGGGGATGGGAATTGCCGGAGCGCGTTACGACGCCGGAATCCTTGTTTCGCAATCGACGCCAGGTAATCAAGGGAATCGGTGCGATCGGCAGCATTGCGGCGCTAGGCACTGTTGCCCCCGGTTCGGCGCGCGCGACCCATGAGGAAGGGTCAACCGATGATCCCAGTGCCGGGCTATATCCGGTAGCGGAAAACAGTGCCTACAGGCTCGACCGAGAGCTGACGCCCGAGAAATTTTCGACACATTATAATAATTATTATGAGTTCGGATCACAGAAGGAGATCTTTCAACTCGCTCAGAAACTTCCCATCCGGCCCTGGACGGTAACCTTCGACGGTCTCGTAGAGAAGGAGGCGACGCTGGATATCGACTATCTCCTCGCCAAAATGCCCCTTGAGGAACGGCTCTATCGCCACCGCTGCGTGGAAGCCTGGTCAATTGCAGTGCCCTATTCAGGTTTTCCTCTGAAGGCCCTGGTGGATCTCGCGCGCCCGTTGGGCTCTGCCAAATATGTCGTCATGCAGACCTTCGAGAAGCCGGAGATCGCGCGTGGCCAAAAGCAGTTCTGGTATCCCTGGCCCTATATTGAAGGCCTTACCATCGAAGAAGCCACAAACGAACTTTCCTTCATCGCTACGGGATATTACGGCAAGCCGATCCCTAAGCAAAACGGTGCACCCTTGCGCCTCGCGGTACCCTGGAAATATGGCTTCAAGCACGCTAAGGGACTTGTACGATTAACCTTTTCGGAGAAACGTCCGAGGTCCTTCTGGGAGAAAATTCAGGGGAGCGAATATGGATTCTGGGCCAATGTGAACCCGAAGGTGCCTCATGCGCGCTGGTCCCAGGCGACGGAAAAATACTATGGTCCGAGCGGCGTCGAGCGTGTGCCCACTCAGCTCTTCAACGGTTACGGCGAATATGTCGCTTCGCTCTATACCGATGTTGCCAAGCAGGAACTTCTCTATATGTAATGCTGCGCCGTCATGGGATAACACTCTTCCATGGGCGGAACCCTAGTGATATTCGATTGCGATGGCGTGCTGGTGGACAGCGAGCCGCTGGCCGCGCGCTTGCTCGCTGAAGAGTTAAGCGACCTTGGCCTCGCCATGGATAAAGACGAGGCCGCAGAGGTATTTCTCGGTTGCTCCATGCCGATGGTAGCCGAAATTCTTGAGGCCCGTCTTGGCGCGCCGGTTGAGGCCGGCTTTCTGCCGCGCTTTCTTGACCGACTGCATGAGGGAATGCGCACCGACCTTGCCGCTGTCGAAGGGGTGGGCGCGGCAATTGCTGAAATCGAGGCTCAGGCTCAGGTCCGTTCAATATGCGTCGCCTCAAATGGCGAGTTGGAAACCGTGCGCACCAGCCTTGAGACGGTGGGCCTCATTTCTGCATTCGCCGATAGGCTATATACAGCACGCATGGTGGACCGCGGCAAACCGCATCCGGATCTCTTCCTTCACGCAGCTCAAGACATGGGTTTTACCCCTGCGGATTGTATCGTGGTTGAAGACAGTTTGCTTGGGGTCAAGGCTGCGGTAGCTGCAGAGATGCAGGTGTTTAGATATGCGCCCAATGCGGAACCCGATGTTTTACGTGATCACATAATTTCTGCTGCAAGTGCGAAAACCTTTATTAATATGAATCAACTACCAAATCTTATTGCGGCAGTACATCAGAACAAATACAAATAATGAGCGAGTGAGGCAAAAAAAGGCCGGACCCGATAGGGTCCGGCCAGTCAAACAGGGAGGCTTCACGTCTGGGAGACGTAAAATCGAACGTTGGAAACGTCCGTTGTGGATCCGGAGATCCGACTTCTGCGTCTTAGCTCAGAAGTCTGCTAAAACCCCGCAATATATGGCAGGGCTTTAGCGTTGCAAGCGCCTTGCGCTGGGAGGTAGGGTTGGCGCATCAGCGTGTTGCAACGCAGTATATAATAGCATTGGAATTCGTGCGGTAGTTCTGTTTAAACAGTCCTGTTATGCTGTTAATGCATGGCAATCTGGCCTAGCTTGGTCAATAATTCCATGCCGCGACTTGGCTCAGAAGGAAATCGCGGAATACGCCTATGCGCTTGGTATGGCGCAATTCCTCGGCGTAGACGAAATAGGCTTCAAAGCTAGGGCCCTGCAAATCAGGAAGAATTTGGCGGAGATTGGGTCGCTCGCGGGCAACATAGTCTGGCAGAGCAGATATGCCCAAACCGCTTTCCACGGCACGTAGGATGCAATAGATATTGTTGGCCTCGAGGACCACGCGGTGGCGCGACTCGGCTTCCCCCGAGCGCCTGAGCAGCCAGTTGGGGCTGGCGATGTCTCGAAGCGGCCCATCGCCATAGATAATCAAACGCTGGGTCAGGAGATCGTCGGCGCTCTCGATCAAGCCGAATTCCTCAAGATAGCTCGGTGCGGCGTAGATGTGCGAATGCACCGTCATCAAATGGCGCTGGATGAGGTCCGGCTGGGTCGGCTCACCCATGCGGATAGCCACATCCGCTTCGCGCATGGCGAGGTCGAGAGCATCGTCCGAGGTCTTCAGCCTGAGATTGATCCCTGGATAAAGCTGGTGAAAGGCACGTAGGCGCGGCGTCAGCCAGATGGTGCCGAAAGCGTTTGTCGCGGAGATGGTGAGTGGTCCTTCTGGGAGGTCACGTCCGCTAGTGAGATTGGCTTCGGTCATCGCCAGTTTGGCATAGACGTCGCGCGTCGTGGTGTAGAGCGTTTCGCCCTGCTCAGTCAGGATGAGGCCACGCGAATGGCGGTGGAAGAGCACTACCGATAGGCTTTCCTCGAGCGCAGCGACCTGGCGGCTAACGGCGGACTGGCTTAGATGAAGGATATCGCCCGCTCGGGTGAAGCTGCCCACCTCGGCTACAGCGTGAAAAATTCTCAGCTTGTCCCAGTCCATGTGGAACTCCCGTTAGGCGGCTTGACGCCGGCGGTTAGTCGGCGGCGACGGTCGTTTCGGCCTCCAGGGAGGCAATTAATTTCTCCGCTTCGAGCGCTGCCATGCATCCTGTGCCCGCCGCGGTGACTGCCTGGCGGTAGGTTTTGTCCTGAACATCGCCGGCAGCAAATACTCCCTGGACGCTGGTCGCCGTACTGTTCGCGGCCGTCGCGATATAGCCTTCCTCATCCATTTCCACCTGGTCGCGGAAAATCTCCGTATTGGGCGTATGACCTATAGCCACGAATATACCGTCCACTTTCAGCAGCCGTTCCGCCGAAGTTTTAGCATGTTTGAGGCGCGCACCGGTCACGCTCGGCGGCATCTCGTCGCCGGTGATTTCCTTTAGCGTGTGGTCCCAAATGATCTCGATCTTGTCATTGGCGAGGAGCCGCTCTTGGAGAATTTTTTCCGCGCGCAGTTTATGGCGGCGGTGCACCAGTGTGACCTTGTCGGCATGGTTGGTCAGATAGAGCGCTTCTTCTACCGCCGTGTTGCCGCCGCCGATGACTGCGACTTCCTTGCCACGGAAAAAGAAACCGTCGCAGGTGGCACAGGCGGAGACACCGAAGCCCATGAATTTTTCTTCGCTCGGCAATCCGAGCCAGCGCGCCTGGGCGCCGGTCGAAATGATAACGCTGTCGGCACTGTATTGATCGCCTGAGTCGCCAATACAAGTCAAAGGCAATCCCGAAAAATCGACACTGACGATGACGTCCTGCTTGAGCCGCGCGCCGACATGCTCAGCCTGAGCCTTCATCTGCTCCATTAGCCAAGGCCCCTGAATGACATCGGCGAAGCCGGGATAATTCTCAACATCAGTTGTGATGGTAAGTTGCCCACCCGGCTCGAGCCCCTGAACGAGGATCGGTGCTAGCGCGGCGCGCGCGGCATAGATCGCAGCAGTGTAACCGGCCGGGCCAGAACCGATGATGAGGACCTTGGTGTGGTGACGTTTGGACATGTGCTTCTCTATTTGGGATGCTGACTGTACGGTCAATCTACACCTTATCGCTCGGTTTGTTGTGTTGTTCTGATTGCGAGACGCCGGCGAATTTCCGCTGCTGCCTGGGTGCAATCGTCGAGCGATTCGTATGTCCAGCTGTCGAGAGAGCCGTTAAATGGACGCACTGCACCTTCAGCTTCGAGCGCTGAGAAAAACTGATCAAATCGGGCGCTGCCGCGGCCGTCCATGGGTAGGATATGGACCGGTTTACCGGTGGTGCAGGCGTCAGAGACCATACTGACCGAATCGGCAGTAACGAGCAGGTGGTCCGCGAGGGCGAGATATCCGAGATAGGGATTGTCGCCGGCGCCCCGCCAAATCTGGTTAGGCACTTGGCCGAGCGCCGCTTCGAAGGCGGTGAAGCTCGCTTCCGGGGTGCGTCTAGAGGCGGTAACGAGCAGTCCGCATCCGGTCTCTGCCGAAAGCCGGGCGAGCACCTTGCCGAGGACGCGCCCGTCCGCTGGCCGGAATGTGTGTCGGTGCGAGGTGCCGCCCATCAGGCAAGCGACAAGCGGGCGGGGCAGGTCAGAAAATTTTGGCGCGAAAGTAGCGGCTGCTTCCTGGAGTGCAGTGTCTGTCACCCGGCTGAGCGCGCCGCGTGTGCTGAAGATATTGCTCCCCGCGATGCCGTCATGGCGGGGTGCGACGATAAGATCAAAAAATTTCATTCCAAGGCGCGGGTTCTGCACGAAAACGGTAAAGCTTTTCCCTTGGCTTGCGCGCCGAATGGCTAATGCCAGCCCGGCGCATTTATGCCCGCTGGCGATCAGCAGATCGGGCCAGGGTGGTGCGAGCCGGTCGCGCCCGCGCGCGATATGGCTCGGTGGCATGACTGCTATTCCCGAGCCCAGCAAACGCCAGGGTAGCTTCCCCACGGCGCGCTTGACCTCGGATTTGCGCCCGAGGGCGGCAGCCAGGGCAAGACACTGATATTCGGTGCCGGCCATGCCTTCGCTCAATACCCAGCAGGTTGGGTTTAGCTTATTCGCTGCCACTGTCACGTAGCCTTCATTGCACGGGTTTCAAAGGATGCATTGCCGTAAATATCTTGGTAATTTTGACTGCGCCGGGAAGGCGGGTTTCGGTCAGTTTTTTCTTAAATTTATTGATGATTTCAATCCGTTGTTAGCAACCTTTGGCAATACATTTTCCCAGGCGACAACGCTTACACCCGATTCATTCAAAAAAAAATACAAAAACTACAGCGTGTTAGATCTTTGTTGAAAAAGTAACACCGATAAACAACTCGAAAAGCGAAAATGGTTCTGTCGAGTGGGAATGATGAACATAGAGTTAGAGGGCCAACTGGTTAATGAATAGCGTCGCGGAAAAAATGATAGGGAAAGATTTAAATTCGAGTGAATTATATATGAATTCGCTCCATATTCTGCCGCTTTTTATCGAACCGCACTATACCAAGGGCGTTAAAAAGACTCGAATGATCAAGAACATCCGCTTCCGATTGGTCATTGAAATCTAGAAGGACACCCGAATTTGGCCCAATGGATTGTGTCATGCTATGTGAGGCACATGACGCAGATTCGTCTTACCCAGCCCAGCGACGCTGGTGCAATCGCTGAGGTACATGCGCGCTCGGTCCATGTCGTGGAGAGCGAGGCGGGTGAACTTTTGGCCTATGGTAGCGCAGGGCAGGCGCGTCAGTGCGGCCTCGACTACGACGGAGAGCTCTATACACTCTATTTCGTGCCGAACCACCGGAGGGGCAGCCTCGGCTGGGCACTTCTCCGAGCTATGTTTGGGCGTCTCTGGCGCGCTTCTTCTACTACGCGATGGGCGGTGTGCTTGCAGCCGAGCGGCACGAGCGTAATTTAGGCGCCCTGCTGGTTAAAGCCGCCTATGGCTGGGCTAATTTGAGCACAATTTTGCAACTGCGTTAAACGGACGATTGTCCAGGAGTAACCCACAATGTCTAGTGGCAACGGCACAGGACCCGTCAACGCCGAAATGAACGAATATTGGAACGATCTCGCTGGACAGCGCTGGGTGCGGTTTCAAAAACAATTGGACAGTCAAATCGGCGATATCGGCCGGATGGCGATGGATCAGGCGGACTTACGCGCCGGCCAAACGGTGCTTGATATCGGTTGCGGATGCGGCGATAGCTCGCTCGAGCTTGCGCGTAGGGTGGCGCCGGGCGGCAGAGTATGCGGAGTTGTCCTTTCCCTAGCTTAGCTTGACCGTGCGGGGTATCGGGCCGGGCGGGTGCCCGAACTCGCCATCGCGTTCGAACGCGAGGATGCGCAAATCGTAGAATTCAAACTGGCGGGCTTCGACCGCGCCTTTTCGCGGTTCGGTGTGATGTTCTTCGAAGACCCCATCGCCGCCTTTGGCAATATCCGCGACGCCCTTGCGCCGGATGGCCGGCTCACCTTCATCTGCTGGCGGCCGCTCGATCTCAATCCGTGGATGGCGATTCCGATCGACATCGCGTGCCGCTTCGTGGCCCCGCCGGAGCCTATGGCACCGGGCGTTCCGGGTCCATTCAGCCTGGCGGATGACGCGCGCACCAAGCATATTCTTGCGGGTGCGGGATACCGCGGTATCGCCATTAAACCACTTGACGAGGAATTTTACGTTAGCGGCCCGGGCCCGGTCGGAGCGGCTGTGGAACATTGCATTAACATGGGCCCGGTCGCGCGCCTCCTTGCAGAAGTGGACCGCGATATCCGCGCCCTGGTGGTCGCCGTTCTTGCTGAAACCTTCGCGGGTTTTCACGATGGTACCGGCGTGCGTATGGCTTCGGCTACCTGGGTCGTTACCGCCAAAGCGTGAGGTCGAGGATCAATCCTCACTCATCTTGAGGGCGGCGAGGAAGGCTTCCTGCGGAATTTCCACATTGCCGAACTGACGCATGCGTTTCTTGCCGCGCTTCTGCCGATCCAGTAATTTACGCTTGCGACTGACATCTCCGCCATAGCATTTAGCGGTGACATCTTTTCGGAGCGCGCTCACGGTTTCGCGCGCGACGATTTTGCCGCCGATCGCTGCCTGAATGGCAACCTTGAAGAGTTGGCGCGGGATGAGATCCTTTAGTCGCAGGCAAAGTGCCCTACCGCGGCTTTCCGCCTGGCTGCGGTGCACCACCATCGACAGTGAATCAACGGGATCTCCATTGATCAGGATACCGACCTTAACAAGATCACCTTCGCGGTAGCCGTCGAGCTGATAATCAAAGCTGGCGTAGCCCCGCGAATGGGATTTCAGTCGATCATAAAAATCGAATACCACCTCGTTAAGCGGTAGGCGGTATGTGAGGAGCGCACGGCTCCCAGCATAAGTGAGCGAATCTTGCTTGCCCCGCTTTTCCTCGCACAGTGCCAACACTTGGCCGAGATAATCGTCCGGCACCATGATATTGGACTTGATCCAGGGCTCCTCTATGGCACGGATTTTGGTCGGGTCCGGCATGTCTGCCGGATTGTGCAGGTTGAACGTCTTGCCCGCGGTCGTCGTTAGACGATATACCACGCTCGGCGCGGTGGCGACGAGATCGAGATCAAATTCGCGCTCGAGTCGCTCCTGAATGATTTCGAGATGAAGAAGCCCGAGAAAGCCGCAGGAGAAGCCCATACCGAGGGCCGCAGAGGTTTCCGCCTCGTAATGAAAACTCGAATCGTTGAGGCTGAGTTTGGCGAGGCTTTCGCGCAGACGCTCGAAATCAGCCGAATCGGCGGGGAACAAGCCACAAAAAACGACCGGTACACTGGGCTGGAAGCCGGGTAAAGGTTCCGCGGTCTGGTGGCGCTCTTCGGTAATGGTATCGCCGACCTCGCATTCTGAAATGTTCTTGATGCTAGCGGTGATAAAGCCTATTTCGCCCGGTCCGAGGGTGTCGATTACTTCGGCCTTCGGGGTAAATACGCCGACGCGCTCAATATCGTGAGTCGAACCCAGGCCCATCATGCGAACCCGCATGCCCTTTCTCAGATAACCATCCTGCACCCGTACCAGGATCATCACGCCGAGATATGGGTCGTACCAGCTATCCACCAGGAGCGCCTTCAGGGGTCTGTCAGTGTCACCTTCCGGCGCTGGTAGACGCTCGACCAGCGCATCCAGAACTTCGTTGACACCGACGCCGGTCTTGGCGGAAATTGCTAACGCATCGGTCGCGTCGATGCCGATAACATCCTCGATTTGTTGTCGGATACGGTCGGGCTCGGCCGAACCAAGGTCAATTTTATTCAAAACTGGGATGATCTCGTGATTGCCGTCGACGGCGAGATAAGCGTTAGCCAGGGTCTGCGCCTCGACGCCTTGGGTCGCGTCGACCACCAGGAGCGAGCCTTCGCAGGCTGCAAGCGAACGGCTCACCTCATAGGAGAAATCGACATGACCTGGCGTGTCGACAAGATTGAGGGTGTAGGTCTTGCCGTCCTTCGCCTTGTGACGGAGGCGCACGGTCTGCGCCTTAATGGTGATGCCACGCTCGCGTTCGATATCCATCGAATCGAGCACTTGGCTGGTCATTTCACGCTTTTGCAAGCCGCCGCAAATCTCAATCATGCGGTCGGCCAAGGTCGATTTCCCGTGATCGATATGGGCGATGATCGCGAAGTTACGAATATGCACGAGATCTGTCATCGAGACTATTAGCCGCGCAGCTGTCCGCCGGTAACTTTCTCGACATTCTTGACCAGCTTTTGCGCAACCTCGTCGATCTCGGCATCGGTGAGGGTCCGGTCGCGCGGCTCCAGGCGGACGGCGATAGCAAGAGATTTCTTACCGTCACCGACGCCTTCACCGTCATACAGATCGAACACCGACACATTAGCGATTAGCTTCTTGTCGGCCCCTTTCGCCGAGCGCACTAGCTTCTCCGCCGGCAAATCGACATCGACGATGAAGGAGAAATCACGTTCTACAGCAGGAAAATCCGATATATCCAGTGCCGGGCGGGTGCGTCCTGCCTTCTCCTTGGGCACGGGTATGGCGTCGATGAACAGCTCAAACGCGGCGAGTGGAAAATCGATATTGAGAGCCGCGAGCACGCCGGGATGAAGTTCGCCGAATTGGCCGAGCAGTTTGGGTCCAAGCGAAAGTGTTCCGGAACGACCAGGATGATACCAGGTGGCGGCTTCAGGTTTGATTTGTAGACTCGCCACTGGCGCGCCAGTGGCTTTTAATCCCGCCAGGGCATCTGCCTTGGCATCGAATGCATCGACGTTGCGCGCCGCACCATAGTGATTGCGCCCGACAGCCTGGCCAGTGCGCATGCCGGCGACGACGCGATGCTGTCCATCGGCGCGGTCACTCGAATATTGCGGTCCGGCCTCGAACAGAGCGATGTCGGGGTGGCCGCGGTCGGTATTTTTCAGGCAGGCAAGAGCGAGATTGGGTAGAACCGAGGGTCGCATGACATCGAGGTCGCTGGAGATCGGATTGGCCAGGGTCAGGCCGGCAGCAACGCCACCAAAATGAGCGGCATGGGCTGCCGACATGAAAGACCAAGTCACCGCCTCCGACATGCCTCGTGCGGCGAGCGCGCGCCGTGCCCAGCTCATGCGCAGGGGCGCCAGCTCGATCGCTGCGTTGGTGCGCATGGTCAACGGCGGCAGGGAGACAGCGGGTATATTGTCAAAACCGTGGATACGTAATAGTTCCTCGACAATGTCCGCCTCACCGATGATATCGCCGCGCCAGGAAGGCGGCTCGACCGCGAGATGGTCCGAGGCGATCTCATGTGAGCTGAACCCGAGCTTGGCGAGAATGCCCTTGCAATCGAGCTCGCCAATATCGATGCCGCCAAGGCTTAACAGGCGCGACGGGCGGAAGGCGACTTCTCGCCTCCAGTCCGGCACCTGGCCAGCAACTACCAGATTGCTCGCTTCGCCGCCGCACATTTCCTGAACGAGACGGGTGGCGACTTCCATACCAGATTCAGCAAAGGCAGGATCTACGCCGCGCTCAAAGCGGTGGCGCGCGTCAGAATCGAGATTGAGCTTGCGCCCGGTGGCGGCGGTGCGCACCGGGTCGAAGAGCGCTATTTCGATGAACACGTTGACTGTCTCTTCGGTGCAGCCCGAGCTCTCGCCGCCCATGACACCGGCAAGGCTGAGGACGCTAGTCGCGTGGCCAATCGCTGTCATTTCGCTATCGAGTTCGTATTCTTTGCCGTTCAACGCATGGAACTTAGCGCCTGCACAGTCGGTCTTGAGCCATATATGATCACCATCTATCTTGTCGGCATCAAACACATGGACCGGACGGTTGAGGTCGATAGTGAGAAAATTTGTCATGTCGACTAGGGCCGAAATCGGCCTGAGGCCGATGGAGAGTAGGCGGTCCTGCAACCATTTGGGGCTTGGGCCGTTTTTCACATCCTTGATATAGCGCCCAACGAATAGCGGACAGGCATCCGCAGAATCAGGCGCGAGATCGAAACGCACATCAAGCGGGCTTTCGAACGTGCCCGGAATGGCGGTCAGGTCCGGTTTCTTGAGCGTTCCCATGCCGGCGGCGGCGAGATCGCGGGCGATACCATAAACGCCGAGGCAATCGGCGCGGTTGGGCGTAATCGCGATATCGAACAGCGGATCGTCGAGGCCCATATAGGTGGCAAAGGGCTGGCCCACCGGTGCGTTCTCGGGCAGATCGATAATTCCTTCGTGATCGTCGCTGAGGCCCATTTCGCGCTCGGAGCAAAGCATGCCATCGCTCGCCACACCCCTGATTTTGGTTGTCTTGAGCTTTACGCCAGTTCCGGGGATTGTCGTGCCGGGTGCAGCGAATACTCCTTTCATGCCGGTATGCGCATTGGGCGCGCCGCACACCACCTGAACCGTTTCGCCGCCAGTATCAACAGTGCAGAGACGTAGCTTGTCCGCGTTCGGGTGCTGCACCGCTTTGATGACATGGGCGATGGTGAAGGGTGCGAGCTTTTTAGCCGGATCCTCGACGGATTCGACCTCGAGACCGATAGCCGTCATGCATTCCGACAACGCGTAGATCGAGACGTCGGTATCAAGATATTCCTTGAGCCAGGAGAGGGTGAACTTCATTGCGTAAGACCACCCACCAGACTCGGCACATCACCGGCGGAAAAGCCATAATGCCTAAGCCAGCGCGCGTCCGCATCATAGAAGGTTCTAAGATCCGGAATGCCGTATTTCAGCATCGCCGAGCGTTCGACGCCTAGACCGAAGGCGAAACCCTGGTAGCGCTTGGGGTCAACGCCGGCTATTTCGAGCACGCGTGGATTAACCATTCCGCAGCCGAGAATTTCCATCCAGTCTGCACCCTTTCCAATGCGCAAGACCCCGCCTTTGCGGGCACAACCGATATCCATCTCCGCCGAGGGCTCGGTGAAGGGGAAATAGCTGGGGCGGAAGCGTACCGGAAGGTCGCGCACCTCAAAGAACGCCTTGGCGAAATCGATCAGGCAGCCTTTGAGATGGCCCATATGGGTATGCTCGTCGCCCACCAGCCCCTCGATCTGATGGAACATAGGCGTGTGTGTGATGTCATAGTCGCAACGATAGGTACGCCCCGGCGCGACGATGCGGTAAGGCGGCTCGCCCGCTTTCATGGTGCGTATCTGCACGGGTGAGGTATGGGTGCGCAAGAGAAGGCGCGAGCTGTCCTCACGCTCGGGAAAATAGAAGGTGTCGTGCATCTGCCGAGCGGGATGTTCCGGTGGAATATTTAGCGCGGTGAAATTGTGGAAATCGTCCTCGATATCGGGTCCCTCGACGATGGCGAAGCCCATATCGCCGAATATCGCCGCCATCTCGTCGAGCACTTGACTAATCGGATGGACTCGGCCCTCCGTCTCGGGTCGGATGGGCAAGGTGACATCAATTTTTTCAGAGCCAAGACGTTCGTCCAGCGCGGTGTCCTCGAGCGCTTCGCGGCACGCATCCAGCGCTTCGGTTAGCTCACCCTTTATACGGTTGAGCGCTTGGCCGGCGGCTTTGCGTTCCTCTGGCTCAAGCTCGCCGAGCCCCTTCATCAGCGCGGTCAGGCTGCCCTTCTTACCAAGTGCGGCTACGCGCGCGGCGTCGAGTGCGGTGATATCTGCCGCAGCCGTAAAGGAAGCGAGAATCTCGGCTTTCAGCGCGTCTAATTTCTGCAAGGTCTTCTCCTCCGGCGCCCGCGTCGGGCTCTGGCGTCGAACCCTCGCGGGTGGTTCCTAGTCTTTTGCGAGACCGGCGCGCGCTTGTTCCACCAGGGCCTTAAATGCCTCCGGCTCGCGCACCGCAATATCGGCCAACACCTTGCGGTCGATTTCGATACCGGTGCGCGTCAGGCCGTTGATAAACTTGGAATAGGTCAAGTCATGCGAACGCGCCGCGGCGTTGATGCGCTGAATCCAAAGCGCGCGGAAATCGCGCTTTCGCGTACGCCGGTCGCGATAGGCATATTGCAGTCCCTTCTCGACGCGCTCGACCGCGACGCGGAAATTGGATTTCGCCCGCCCGCGATAACCGCTAGCGCGAGCCAGCACCTTTTTGTGCCGGGCGTGGGTGGTAACGCCCCGTTTCACTCTTGCCATGACCAAATCCTCCTATATGTAGGGCATCCAGCGTTTTACGGCTGGAACATTGGATTGGTCCATGATCGTGGTACCCTGCAAGGTACGGCGCACCTTTTTCGCCTGTTTCGATAGATTATGACGGTGTTTAGCGTGGCCCCGGCGCAGTCGTCCCGTGGCGGTGGCCGAAAAGCGCTTTTTGGTGCTACTTTTCGTCTTGAGCTTAGGCATTTTTATATCTTTCTCTCTTTTTCTACGAGGCCCGCGCTCCGCGCGGATAAAATCGACGGTTGGGCATGCCTTCGGCCGCACCGCCTTATTGAGGGAGCAGTTTGTAGCCAGAGTGCTAGGAAATTGCAAGCATTGGGCGATCGCACCACCCTATTCGGCGAACCATTGATCCAGATGCTTTTTCAGGACGCTTGGCCGACGAGTTTGACGAGATAATAGTCGCCCTGCGCCTAAATCGCTTTATGGATGTCTTCTAACGTATTTCGTGCGGAATGAACGATGATGCGGCATTTGAACTCGCGGAAATTCTTTCGGATATGGCGGTGTGCTTCAAAGTCTTTTATATCAGGCTTAATAACGTCGAGCGGAATGATCCGGGGCGAGGCGAATTCAGGCATTTCAAAGCATTAGGCACCATTTCCCGTAGCGATGAAGCGTTGCCCCGTAATATTGACGATTGCCGTTAGCAGACACAGAGTTGATTTTCCACCGTCGCCGCCAAGCACTAGTAAGCTGGAGCGTGCATGTCTGCCTACCAATATGGGCAACCAACCTTTATGAAAACACGGTTATTTCTGCGTGACCACCATGGTCATTTGCCGGCCTTCCATTTTCGGCAATTGCTCAACCTTGCTAATTTCTTCGAGATCGTTCCGTACGCGCATCAGCACCTTCATGCCGAGGTCTTGGTGTACCATTTCACGGCCACGGAATCTGAGGGTGATCTTCACTTTGTCGCCTTCGCCAAGAAAGCGGCGGATATTGCGCAACTTGACATCGTAGTCGGCACTAGAAATGCCTGGCCGAAATTTTACCTCCTTGACGTCGATGGTTTTTTGCTTCTTGCGCGCCAGCGCAGCCTTCTTCTGCGCTTCATACTTGTATTTGCCGTAGTCCATCAGTTTGCAGACAGGCGGCTCGGCGCCGGGGGATATTTCAACTAGGTCGAAGCCGCTCTCGGCAGCCATTTTAAGCGCGCGTTCAATATCGACTACGCCGACCTGTTCGCCCGCTCCGTCGATCAAACGCACGCTGTCTACGGCGATAAGTTCATTTACGCGCGGTCCTTCTCGCTTGGGCGGAACTAAACTAGTATGTCTAACGATGCTTTTTTCCTCACTTATCCGCAAATGTTCGAGGCTGCGTAACGAAAAGCGCTAATACGAAAGCCATTTGCTCGGGTCAATCCGTTCGCGCTAGAGGTCCAACAGCCTCATCTCGAAGTCTATCCACGGCCTCATCCAGCGCAAGTATTTCTTGTTTTTTGTCGCCGAGGCGACGCATGGCGACAGTGCCGCTTTTGGCTTCGCGCCCCCCCACGGCGAAAATCACGGGTACCTTGGCAACACTGTGCTCGCGCACCTTGTAGCCGATCTTCTCGTTGCGCAAATCTGCCTCAGCGCTAAGACCCGCTATTCGTAACTGTTTCACGACATGGCTGGCATAGGCGTCGCTATCGTCGGTAATCGTCGCCACCGCCACTTGGCGCGGCGCCAGCCAAAGCGGAAAGCGCCCAGCGTGATGTTCGATCAAGATGCCAAGGAAGCGTTCAATTGAACCCAGGATCGCACGGTGCAGCATGACAGGACGGTGGTGGACGCCGTCTTCGCCCACATAGGTAGCATCGAGCCGCTCAGGTAAAACAAAATCGACCTGCAGCGTGCCGCATTGCCAGTCGCGCCCAATGGCGTCACGCAACACGAATTCGAGCTTCGGCCCATAGAACGCGCCTTCTCCGGGATTGAGGTTAACCTTGAGACCGGCGCTTTTCACCGCCTCCATCAGCGCACCCTCGGCGCAGTCCCATACTTCGTCGGTGCCGGCGCGCACAGGCGGTCGGTCCGCGAAATTGACCAGTACTTGCCCGAAGCCGAAATCCTTATAGATCGACATCAGCAGCTCACAGAAGTTCTCAGTCTCCGGCGTAATTTGGTCCTCGGTACAGAAGATGTGGGCATCGTCTTGCACGAAGCCACGCACCCGCATCAGTCCGTGCAGTGCGCCGGAGGGCTCATATCGGTGGCAGGCGCCGAACTCGGCCATTCGCAAGGGTAGATCGCGGTAGCTCTTGATGCCCTGTCGGAAGATCTGCACATGGCCGGGGCAGTTCATTGGCTTGAGCGCAAGCACCCGCTCTTCCGCCTCGGTGGTGAACATATGCTCGCGGAACTTTTCCCAATGGCCTGACGATTCCCACAAGGTTCGGTCTATTAACTCCGGCGTTTTCACTTCGACATAGCCGGCATTTTCAAGTCGGTTACGCATGTAACGCTGTAAGGTGCGGTAAAGCTTCCAGCCATGGGGATGCCAGAACACCATGCCGATGGCTTCCTGCTGCAGATGGAAGAGGTTCATTTCCCGGCCGAGACGCCGGTGGTCGCGCTTCTCCGCCTCTTCCAGGCGTGTGAGATAGGCCTTAAGGTCCTTCTCTGTCGCCCATGTGGTGCCGTAAATGCGCTGCAACATCTCGTTGTCTGAGTTACCCCGCCAATATGCGCCGGCGACCTTGGTCAGTTTAAACGCGCCGAGGTGCTTGGTGGAGGGCAGATGGGGCCCGCGGCAAAGATCGATGAAATCGCCTTGGCGGTAGAGAGTGATGTCTTCGTCACCCGGAATGTCGGTGATGATTTCTGCCTTGTAATGCTCGCCCGCTTGCTTAAAGAACTCGATCGCCTTGTCACGCGGCCAGACCTCGCGGACGATCTCCTCGTCGCGCTCAACGATCTCCTTCATCCGCGCCTCAATGGCGACAAGATCTTCGGTGGAAAATGGTTCGGCGCGGGCAAAATCGTAATAGAAGCCGTCCTCTATGGCTGGGCCGATGGTCACCTGTGTGTTGGGATAAAGCTCTTTAACCGCCTCGGCCATGACATGGGCCGAGTCGTGGCGCAAAATCTTCAGCCCATCCTCGTCTTTGGCGGTGATGATGCTAACCGCCGCGTTCGTCTCGATGGGCCGGTTGAGGTCACGCAATTCGCCATTGACCGAAATAGCCAGCGCTGCCTTAGCCAGCCCTGGGCCAATGCTCGCGGCGATCTCTACGCCCGTAACGGGATCGTCGAATGTGCGCGTGGAGCCGTCTGGCAAAGTAATGTCGGGCATGAACCTCTTGAATTCATTTAGCCGGAGCGAAGGTGGCGGCACCTTACTAGGCGCGCAACCCCTGTCAAGCGGCGCAAAGCATACATGTTCACGATTAAGACAGTGTCAACGATTGGCGTACCTCGGAGACGGGCAAATCGCTAAGGTGGGAACGCTGTAGTACCGTCACAGCCCGTCCGATCGGTGCGGTCAGAGCCGGGTCCGAATCGCCAGAAAAAAGCACGGTGGCGGAGCAGCCCGTGGCGGTGATGAGATGCATCGGCCCGGTATCGTTGCCGATTGCCACGACAGCGCCACGCGCTAGTGCGGCAATTTGGCCAAAATCGGTGCGTCCACAGAGATTGTGCGACGCGGGTGCGAGAGCGGCAATCTTCGCTAGAACATCCTTCTCTGATTCTGTGCCAAGTAAAAGCGGCGTATAACCAGCCTCGGAGAGAGCCTGCGCAAGCTCGCCAAAATATCTTACTGGCCAGCGCTTTTCTGACCGGCGGGCTGAGCCGCCGGGGACTAGCAGGACATAGGCTCCCTCGGGGACGAGAGTGGCGATATTCCCGTCGAGCCAGGACAAATCGGCGTCGAGGACCGTCTCAATGCCGGCCATGGTGAGCTGCTCGTGCTGGCGTTGCTTCGTGTGCATAAAGTCGCGCGCTGGATTGGCATGCGGGTGGGAGCAACCCTTGGCAATACCCGACCATTCCGGCCGGGGCGGTTCGAAGCAACGGTAATAACTGCTGGATCGGCTAGAGGTTTGTAGATCGTATACACGGGTGAAGCCGCCGGCGCGGAGACTCCGGCACAGGCCGTGGTGAGCCAGTAGATTCCAGCGAGCGGCCCGTCGGTCAATCCAGATATCGTCGAAATGGCCCGAACGGCGCGCCAGACCGGCGAAGGGCGAGGTAGTGAGGAGGGTAATCCGTACGCCCGTATGATGCGCGCGGATCGCCGCGAAAGGCCCCATCGCCAACACGAAATCGCCGAGAGCGCCCAGCTTGATGACGAGAATGCCGCCGTCGTTCACGGAGCAGTCGCGGGCAGCTTCCCGCCGGCAAGAATTTCTTCATAGACGATGAGAGTTTCAGTGCACATGCGCTCGAGGGTGAAGTTCTCTCTCACATGGTTGATCGCCACCTGGGCCATGGTCTTGCGCCGCTCGACATCGAGATCAAGTGCTACGTCGATGGCACGTGCCAGGCCTCGGATATCCCCTGGCTCCACCAGCAAGCCGGTTTTGCCTTCAAGGATGGTTTCGCGCGCGCCGCCATGGTCGAAGGCGACCACCGGACGGCCCATGGCCTGGGCTTCGACTATTACCCGACCGAAGGCTTCCGGCTTAGTCGAAGCGTTGACAATCACATCTGCAGACATATAGGCCGCTGGCATGTCACGGCACGGCCCGGCAAAGCGCACTATGTGGGCGAGGCCATTCTTCTCGACCTTTCGTTCAAGCTGACGGCGGTATTCTTCGCGGCCCTGATCGTCGCCCACAAAGACGGTGACATAATCATCCCGCGAGAGGTGGGTGAGGGCGTCGAGCAGCACGCTGTGACCCTTCCACGAAGTAAGCCTGCCCGGCAACATGACCACTAATTTGCCGTCGGGCAGACGCCATTGGCCGGCGAGCTGCACTAAGCGAGCCTGTGGTACGGCGGCTGTGCTGAAAATAGAAATATCCACACCGCGACGGACGATACGGAGGCGCGCCTCGTCTATCTGATAGGCTTGTCGGATATGATTAGCGATGAATTGGGAATTGGCGATCACGCGTTCAGCCTTGATCATAACGGAATTGTAGCGCCGCTTGAGCGCGCCGGAAGTACCATAGGTGCCGTGAAAGGTGGTTACGAAATGGCAGTCGGTTTTACCGGCAGCGTAATAGGCGCTCCAGGCCGGTGCGCGTGATCGGGCGTGGATGATATCTACTCCTTCGGCACGTATTAGCTCGGCCAGTCGGGTGGCGTTCCTACGGATTTGTATTGGATTCTTGCTCTTGAGTGGGAGCTCGAAATGTTTGGCGCCAGCCTGCTCGATTTGATGCAGCATTGCGCCGCCCGCCGAGGCGACCAGGGGGCGCCAGCCGGCGGTGGTTAGCGCCTGGGTGATCTCTACCGTAGCGCGCTCCGTGCCGCCGGGTACATCTATCTGGGGGATGACCTGGAGCACTGTGGGCGCCTTGTCTTTCGTGGCGCCGGCTTGGGTGTTAGGTTGGTCGGCGTTCGACACAAATGTTCCGTATTCTCTTGAGTAGTAATCGGGACTAGCCGGGAGATGATTCCATAAGCGATCTAATTGCGGCAAATCCTGAAGAGGCACGCATTCTCCACGCGCCGGACGGAGAGACAATCGCCTACCATGTACTGGAGGGCAAGGCTCCCGGCGTAATGTTTTTGGGTGGGTTGATGTCGGACATGGGCGGCACCAAGGCGCTCGCGCTTGAAGCTCATTGTCGCGTCGAGGGCCGCGCCTTCGTGCGTTTCGATTATTTCGGCCATGGCGAATCTTCCGGCGCCTTTATTGAAGGCACTATCGGCCGCTGGCATGCCGATACCCTGCAAGTGCTCGATACGGTCGCCGAGGGACCGCAATTCCTGGTCGGCTCCAGCATGGGGGGCTGGCAGATGCTGCTCGCCGCGTGTGCCCGGCCTGAGCGCGTTGCCGGCCTGATCGGTATTGCAGCCGCGCCAGACTTCACCGAGGATCTCATGTGGAGTCAGTTCGACGAAGGAACGAAGGCGCGCATCCGGGGCGAGGGTATCGTCTATCTACCCTCCGATTATGAGGATGCGCCCTATCCCGTCAGCCGCAATTTAATTGAGGAGGGGCGTGATCATCTATTGCTGCGCGCGCCGCTTATGCTCGACTGCCCGGTTCATCTTATTCAGGGTATGGCAGATAAAGATGTTCCCTGGAGGACTGCACTCGCCATCACCGAGGCAGTGAGCGGCGACAATGTGACGGTAACCCTCATAAAAGACGGCGACCACCGACTCAGCCGGGACGAGGCTCTCACCCGCCTGATGAACGCGGTTGACGTTATGGCGAGGCTCCTGGCCGGGCAAAAAAATACCTCCAACTCAATATGATTCTGTCCGCTTCGGTCTAGGCAGAGGGCGGACAATACACTATGTAACCTTACCGTAATGACTACATTTGCTACCTCTCGATTTATATCCCATGGGTTGCGGTTCGCGCTGGCAGCCGCATTGGTTGCCGCTTTGTCGTCCAGTGGAGTGGACGCCTCGAACCTGAAGGAGCTGGACACACGCCCCGATGGCTCACGGGTACTCAACATGGTTGTTCATGAGATTCCGCGTGCAGTACCGGCCTTTGGTTTTGTAGATGGCGCAGGCAATCACCACGGGCTGAAGGAGTTTCGCAGCAAGATTGTGGTGCTTCATTTCTGGGCGACCTGGTGCATTCCTTGCCGCGCTGAGCTACTGACGGTTAATGCTTTGCAAGGGGAACTCGGTGGCGAGGAAATTACATTCGTACCGCTTTCTATCGATCGCGACGGCGCGGCATTGGTACGGCAATATTACGACGATCATGGAATCGAGCATCTTAACGTCTATATCGACGAGGGTATGGATGCGGCCCAGGCCATGCTGGTGAACGGAATCCCATACACAATTTTGATCGATCGGGAGGGTCGGGAAATGGCTCGCATACTCGGCGATCGCAATTGGATCGCGCCGGATGCCGTTGCCTTGATGCGCCGGTTGGTGGAATAGCGCCGCCGATTTTGGCGCAAACGACGTACGAGTCCTTTAGTTTGGCAATCATGGAATTCTCCCTATTCGGCATCGTAATTGCCTTCGTCGCGGGTATCATCTCGTTCCTGTCGCCTTGCGTATTGCCCCTGGTGCCGGGCTATGTCTCCTACATCGCCGGCGGCACGCTAGAGGATTTGACCAAAGATTCGACGGTGCGCCATCGTCTGCGGGCTATTTATCTCAGTCTCTTTTTCATTCTCGGCTTTTCTCTCGTCTTCATTGCACTCGGCGCCAGCGCCAGCGCGATCGGCGAATTTTTACTCAGCAACAAGCGACTGTTCGAATATGTCGCAGGCGGCGTAATCATCCTGTTCGGCGTTTATTTGATGGGTCTATTCCGAATCCCCTTTCTTGAGCGAGAAATGCGCTTTGCCAGCCTTACCGCTGGTGGCCATCCGGTAAGTGCGATCTTGCTCGGCACCGCCTTTGCCTTCGGCTGGACGCCCTGCATCGGCCCGGTGCTGGGTACGATTCTCACCATGAGTGCAAATGCCAATGAGGTTGGCGTTGGTGTTGTGTTACTCGCCTTCTATTCCCTCGGGCTGGGCCTGCCGTTTCTTGTCGCTGCCGCCTTTACCAGCGTGTTTCTCAATTCTATGAAATCCATGCGCCGAATTGGCCGACCCTTTCAGTTTGTCGCCGGCACAATCATGGTTGCGCTCGGCATTGCGCTGCTGACCGGTTATCTCTCCACTCTTGCCTATTGGATGTTGGAGCTGGCACCGGGATTGGCGACGCTGGAAGGCGCGCTTATTTAGTTTTTTCATCCTCCAGGATGGCGGCGAGACCAACGCGGTAATCGGGATAGCGCAGAGAAATACCGAGCTCACGCTTAACCAGCGCGTTCGAGACTAGTCTGTTCTCCGCCCAGAAGCTCCGCGCCATGGGTGACATTGCTTCCGCATCGAACCTCTCCAGGGGCGGTGGTTCGACGCCGAGCAGGTGGCAGGCATGGAACGTTACATCTGCTGGCGCGGCGGCTAAATCGTCACATACATTATAAATGGCGCCGGCGCGTGGCCGTGACATGGAGGCCATGAGAATCTCAACGATATCATCGACATGAATGCGAGAAAAAAGATGCCCTGGTTTGTCGATCCGTTTTGCCGTGCCGCCTCGGACGGAATCAAGGGCGCTACGTTTGGGGCCGTAGATGCCTGCGAGGCGGAATATTTGCACCGCCACGCCACGTTTTTTGCCGAATTCTAGCCAGGCCTGTTCCGCTGCCACGCGGCGGCGGCTGCGCGTATTGCCGGGGGTCGGTGGGTCTACTTCGCAGACCGCCACGCCACCCCGGTCGCCATAGACGCCGGTGGTGGAGAGATATCCGACCCAGGCAAGACCGCTTGCGGCAGCCATCGCAGCGCTATGGCTGAGCAGCACTGGATCGCCAGCCTCACCAGGCGGAATGGTGCTGAGAATGTGGCAAGTGTCGGACGGTATCTCTGGCGTTTCCAGCTGTCCGGCTACGATTCCATCCGCGCGAAACTGCTCCAATACAGCTTCGTCACGCGCGGTACCAGCAACTTGCCAACCCGCGGCACGAAGCCTGTAGGCGAAGCGCGAGCCCGTAAAGCCAAGACCAAAACAAAATAGTTTGCCCGGTCGAAGCGGGCTATTATGGGGAGTAGTCACGTCTTATAAAACCGACTGTCATGGCAAGCGAGAACACACATAGCGCCCCCGGCATGTGCCTGCAAGGCGCGCGCAAACTCTATTTGATTCTACTTGTCCTAGTTTTATGGCATAGCGAAGCTCCAGCGCAAAGCACCGTCGAGGCGCGCGAATATGACCAATGTATCGAGCTCGCCATTCGCAAGCCGGAACTTGGCTTTGAGCGAGCTATTGCGTGGCGCGATCTTGGCGGCGGTGTGGCGGCGCGACATTGCGTCGCTGTAGCGCTTTATGGGCTCGGCCAGTTTCGCGAAGCAGCGCTTCGCCTAGAGCGACTCGCCCAGGAGAACGCCGATCAGGACCTCCGCGTTTCTTTGTTTGGCCAGGCGGGCAATGCGTGGCTGATGGGAGAGGAGCTCGAACGCGCCCATGCTGCCTTGACCGCCGGTCTAGAACTCGCACCCTTAAATTTCGACCTTCTCGTCGACCGCAGCTTGGTCTATGCGGCCGCAAGAAATTATTGGGACACGGTGGACGACCTCAACCGGGCGCTGGATATCGATCCGGATAACGCTGAGGCGCTGGTATTTCGCGCTAGCGCCTATCGCTATCTCGATAGCCTCGAACTGGCCGAGGACGATGTGAATCGTGCGCTGGCGCTGCGCAGCGACCATTTAGCGGCCTATCTGGAGCGCGGCAATATCCGCCGCCTCAACGGCGATAAAGACCAGTCGCGCAAGGATTGGCTGGAGGTGATCCGCCTTGCGCCGAATTCGCAGGCGGCGGAAGCGGCGCGGCGCAATCTCGAAAAGCTGGATATCACATCTAAGTAACTTTCCATTCGGCGCTTACGGTCGCATCGTCTTCACCTGACAGGTGGCGTGCACGTAGCGCTTCGAAATCCGTCGTCGGTAGCAGCCGGGAGAGCGCCCATACTGCCATGGCGCGCACCAGAGGTGATCCGTCGTCGAGGTGTTGTTCCGCCGCTACTGCCAGGTCAGCCTCGGCGGAATTTCCGATAGCGATCAGCACATTGCGCAAGAACCGGTCGCGCCCCGTGCGCTTGATTGCAGTGCCGGCAAAGCGCGCTTGGAAAGCAGCATCGTCGAGCGCCGCCAGCTCGGCTAGCGCTGGGCCGTGTAACTCGGCGCGCGGCGCAAACGCGTGATCCGCATCAGCCTGGGCAAACTTGTTCCAAGGACACACCGCGAGGCAATCATCACAGCCATGGATGCGGTTGCCCATGGCGGCGCGGAATTCGCGGGCGATATGGCCCTTATGCTCGATAGTGAGGTAGGAGATGCAGCGCCTCGCATCTAGCCTGTAGGGCGCGGGGAATGCTCTTGTCGGGCAGATATCTAGGCAAGCCTGACATGAGCCGCAATGATCCTCTGCTGCTGCATCCGGCGGCAGATCGATGGTCGTGAATATTTCCGCAAGAAAGAGCCACGAGCCGTATTTACGTGACACCAGATTGCTGTGCTTGCCCTGCCAGCCGAGCCCGGCGCGTGCTGCCAGGGGTTTTTCCATCACCGGTGCAGTATCAACAAATACTTTGACCTCGGCGCCGAACTGGATCGCGATCTCGCCGGCGAGCTGCTTCAGCGACTTCTTGAGAACATTGTGATAGTCGCGCCCCTGCGCATAGACAGAGATGGTGCCTAGCGTGGACTGGCTTAGCATCTTCCGGGGTGGCGCCTCGGGCGTGTATTCGGCACCGAGCATGACGATGCTGCGTGCCTCAGGCCAAAGCTTCTTGGGGTCGCCGCGTCGCTCGCGCTTTGTTTCCAACCAGGCCATATCGCCGTGATAGCCACGGGCGAGAAATTCACCGAGCGCCGCACGCTCCGGTCCGGCCTCCGACCTTGCAACGCCGAAGGCAGCAAAACCCAGTTCTCGCGCGCGGACTTTTATCCTTTCGCGAATATCGCTGTTGGTGAGGTCAGAAATCGAGGTTCGCATAATGTTTGGGCGGCGCGAAACCGGGGATATAATCTTCGAGCAGGGAGCGGAAGGAGGGACGCGATTTTATTCTGGCATACCATTCCTTGGCTGCTTCATGTTTGCTCCAGGGTACGTCGCCCATGTAATCAATCACTGAAAGATGGGCCCCCGCCATGATATCGGCGAGGGAAAATTCGTCGCCGGCGAGCCAGTTGCGGCGTTCGGTGAGATAAGTGATGTAATCGAGATGGATGCGGATATTTGCAAGCCCGGCGCGCATGGCTTGGCTGTCCGGCTCACCCTTGGTGAGGAAGCGCTTGACAAATTTTTCGCCGTGAATGTGATTGCTTACCTCGCGTTCGAACTTGTCTCCAAACCAAGATGTCAAGCGGCGGACCTCGGCACGCATCAGGGGCGCGCTGCCAATCAAAGGTGGCGCCTTATAGACGTCTTCGAGATATTCAAGAATGGCGTTAGCACCGGCGATAACCGCGCCGTCCGCCTCCTCAAGAAGCGGTACTTCGCCTGCCGGGTCGAGCGCGAGAAATTCGCCTCGGCGCTCCCAGGTTTTTTCCAAGACCAGTTCATATTCTAACCCTTTCTCG